>NZ_JAMYUM010000023.1:0-120890 GCF_040322975.1 Mesorhizobium sp. M0074 | reverse complement strand
CACCTCACACCCTCCCACTCCTCTGTGTGGGGGGGGGTGGGGGTGGGTTTTTGTATAAAACACCCCCCCAACCCCCCCCCGCCCCCCGCCAACCACCGCCCGGGGGCGGGCGACTACTGCCCGAGCTTTCACGTCACTCGATGATCTTGACGATCTTGCGCGTGCCTGGGTCGACCACGACGGTGCGGTTGTCGACGATGACATAGCGGTATTTGACGCTGGGGACTTCATGAAGCTCGACGGTATCGGGAAGCGTTGAGCCGATATTGAGCTCCACCCCAGGGATTTTCACCGAGGCCAGCGGCTGCTTCTTCACATACTCCTTGATGACCGTTTCCTGCTGCGGTTCGATGACAACGTCTTGCGCCGCAGCGGCGCCGATGCCTGCCAGCAGCAGAAATCCCGCCACCGCGGTGGAAAGATGCATTCTCATGGTCGTCTCCTTTGCGAACTCGGTCCGCTCTTCGCGCCAAGGCTCATTCGAACGGAAGGCAGCTGAAAACGTTCCGTCGACGGGCTTCGGTCCCGCCCGGCAGGGACCAACCGACGTGTTGCCGCAGGACCTAAGTCTGATCCTTGCGCGCAAAGGGCGGGTTTGCCGCGTGACCCGGAACCGCCGCGGCACCTAGCCGTTGCTGGCTGCACGTGCCGGGAGGATTCTTTGGAAAATATCGATGGCGGCTCGCACCGATCCTGGCTGTTTCCATTTCGATCGAATACAGCATCTGCGCAGCCTTGTCCCTTCCTGCGCCGATAGGGTTCGCGCGTCACTTTGGTGGCGGGCGAACCCTCGATTGCAGCGTGCGTCAGTCCAAAGTTGGCCCTGAGGCGAGGAGAACAGAAATGGCCGACGACAAGACCAAGCGAGACTTCAGCGACCGCAATCGCGTTTCGGCGGATGAATATTATGAGGTCGAACATTTCGCGCGGGAAAATGGTGTTTCGCCCAGCCAGGTGAGCAAGTTGATCAAAAGGACCGGCGGCGACCGGATGATCCTCTCGCAGGCGGTGAAGGCATTGCGCGAGCGCAAGTGAGCTGGCGGCGAAGCCAACGGTGGAGAGGCGCTGATCGCGATCGGCCGAGATCCGGCCAGCAATCGACAACGTGCTCGGATGCCGCCGCTTCGGCCAAGCGCAATGCCCCGCTACTTCTTCGATTCCGATGAAGACGGAATCGTCTATTCCGACGATCAGGGAACGTTATATGACGATCTCCCGCTGCTCAGGAAAGAAGCCCTTCGCACATTGGCCGAGATGGCCAGGGATGGCCTTCCTCATCGCAGGATTGCAGTCAAGGTCCGGGACGACCGTGGCGGTCTGGTCCTTGAAGTGGCTTTGACCTTTGCCGTTGAAACGCGGCACTTCGACGAGCGGATTTTCCAGATCGACTTGCGCACGAACTGACGGCTCGATCATCATCGCGCCGACCATCATCAGATTTCTGGTGCAGCGGCATCTTCCCCTGGCGCGGAACATTAGAAGTCTCTAATTGTTATCTTAAGCAGCGGGAACCTCCCAGGATTCTGCTGCAGATCGGGTGCAACCCGGTCGGCCCGCGCCCTCCGCCAGAGGCGCGGGCTTCGTTTGTTTAGCCGATGCGCAACGCCATGCGGCGGCAGCATATTGGAGACCTGCGGGAGCACTAGTAACATCAGTCGCTACCGCGGCGCCCTGGCGCCCAGGCAACGGAGCCCGTCGTCCGACAGGGCGGCGGGCTTTTTTGACGCGGGTCGGTCATCACGCAATCGATGGAATTCTGGCCGGCGCTGATTCGTGTGGCATGGGGTAAGGTGCCCTGACGCAGCGCCGGCCAAGCGGAAATCAGGTCCGCCGCAGCCAGATAGTAGCCGCGTTGGCGCAGCAGGTAATTGCGTGATCGCGGAAGCCGCACCATTGCAGAGCCCTCCCCAGCAGTTCGGCCTGCCCAGCGGCTGACCCGAGGCATTCATTCATTCTGACGATGCACCGGACGCCCCGACGGCGGAAATTGGACGCCGCGCTCGCTCGCGACTATGGCGGCCGGCGGTATTCCCTGCAGATTTCGGACGAAAGGCCATTCTACCCTTGTTGCGCCTGGATTCTTATCAGATCGTGGCAAGGATTGCCTTTCCGGCCGCGTTTGCCGGCGTTCTGCTGTTCGCCCTTCTGCCGGAGCGGCTCTTGCAGGGTCTTGGCCTGGCTTTCACGTTTGATCACGACAAGCTCAATCACGCCGCCGCCTTCGTCGTCCTGGCGGCTCTCGGAAGTCTCGGCTGGCCGGAACGCAAGGCGAAGCTGATCGTACTCCTCGTTCTCACGGGTGCGGCGATCGAGGGGCTTCAGGCCGTGCAACTGATAGGGCGCGACCCGGATTTATTCGACTGGGTGGCCGACTGCGCGGGAATCGCGTGCGGACTGATGGTTGCAGGCTGGACAAAGCGGCTCGCCGGCGGATTGCCATAGCTCGAAAGCGCATAACGGAATCGGCGCGCCCATGCCCCAATAAGGGGAAAATGGCCGGCGCCACTTGGGGGGCGCGTTGGGGTAAGTTGCCTGATGGGGCGCCGGCCAGGCGGAAAAATTACGTCCGCCGCAAAGTAACATAGCAGGAACGGCAATGCGCGGCAGTAGCGTGATCGCGGAAGGTCCGCGCTCGCGCCTCCGGTGCGGTGACCCGTTTTGGGTCAACAATTCTGGCACCTGAATTGCACTGTAGGCAATGCCGGGGAATCCCGGCAATCGTCCCCGAATATGGGGCCTCGCCGCTTCGCAAATGGAGCGGCGGGCCTTTTTGCCGGATGTTGAAAAGTAGGCCGATCAGCGGCTTAGCCGATCACAGTGTGCTTAGCCCGATTTCCCCTACCAAGTGCTTATTCTCACAAGAGAAATTCCAAAGCGCCCAAGCATCGGTGCTTGACACAGGTTTCGAGAACTGGATAAGTGGATACACAGATACGCTCTGATCGGACCCAAGACATGGCAGCTGACGCAATCGAGCCGTTGGGCATCACGACCGCCGAGGAGGAAGCTTATCGCCACATTCAGCGGGCCCTGAGGATGGGGCGTTATCGGGCCGGGGACCGGCTGATCCCGGAAGAGATCGCGACGGAAATCGGCATGAGCCGCATGCCGGTTCGCGAAGCATTCCGCCAACTGGCCGCGGAAGGTCTTGTGCTCATTCGCCCGAACCGTGGCTGCATCGTCGCCGGGCTTACCCTCGATGAGATCTACGAAACATTTGAAATACGCTCGGTGCTCGAAGGGCTGGCGGTGAGGCTTGCCATGCCGCACATCGATGTCGAAGTGCTTGAAGAACTGGAACGCCAGCTCGACCGGATGGAGCGCGCCAGCCAGACCGGCAGCAGCGACTGGGTCGTGCGCCATCAGGCCTTCCATTTGCAGATTTGCCAATTGAGCAACCGGCCCAAGCTGGTCCGGCAGATCGCCAGCCTGCACGTCGTGATCGAGCCCTACCTGCGCATCTGGTTCGACTATGTCGACAAGCCCGCCAGCGCGCGTGCCGAGCACGAGATCCTGATCGACGTGCTGCGGTCAGGTGATGCCGGCAAGGCTGAGATCGTCATGCGGGATCATATCGTCGAGACGGCGCCGCTTCTGGCCAACTTCGCAAGTCCCGGCCGCCGCTAGGGAATACCATCTAACTCGTTGAAGCCGGAAGATAATCCGGCACGACGAAAGGGAACTGCCATACCGGCAAAAAGAGGAGAATGATATGAAAATTAGCCGCATCGCAGCCATTGCGTCGGTCCTGTTCGGCCTGGTCCAGGCCGCCGTTGCACAAGAAACACCAAAGGCAATTACCATTGCCACCGAAGGAGCCTACGCGCCCTGGAATTTCACAACAGCCGACGGCAAGCTGGACGGCTTCGAAGTCGATCTCGCCAATGATCTGTGCGGGCGAATGAAGATCGAGTGCAAGATCGTCGCACAGGACTGGGACGGCATGATCCCCGCGCTGACCGTCGGCAAGTTCGACGTGATCATGGCGAGCATGTTCATCACTGAAAAACGTCTGAAGATCATTGAGTTTACCCAGCCATATGCGGTGGATCCCTCAGGTTTCGCGGTCGCCAAGGATAGCGAACTGGGCAAGCTCGGCATTTCCAACGAGCGGTTCAAGCTGGAGAATGAAGCCTCTGCGCAGGCGGCAATCGACAAGCTCAAGCCATTGCTGAAGGGAAAGATCATTGGAGTTCAGGCTGCAACGGCGAACCTGGAATTTGTGAAAAAATACTTCTCGGACGTCGCCGAGATTCGCGAATATAAGACCACCGAGCAACACGATCTCGATCTCGCCGCGGGTCGCATCGACGCGCTCTTCGCGCAACAGACAGCGCTGGCCGCCACGCTGAGCAAGCCGGAGTTCAGCGACTATACGCTTGCAGGACCAGGATTTGTCGGGGGTCTCTTCGGTCTTGGCTCCGGGGCCGGTATCCGCAAAGAGGACACCAAGCTGAAAGACATGCTCAACGGCGCCATCGACGCCGCGACCGCCGACGGCACGATCAAAACCCTGTCACTTAAATGGCTCAAGAGCGACGTCACTCCAGTCAAGTAAGCGCTTGCCGGCGAACGGCCATTCCTGACCACGTTCCGGAGCTGAGCCGTTCGTCCTGCCGGGGGTATCAATGCCGGGGGTATCAATGGTTGACGCATTCCGGCTGCTTGGTTTCCAGCACGGAGGTTGGGGGGCTGCTCTTCTCATGGCGGCCTCGGTCACAGTGCTCCTGTCTGTGCTGGGCTTTGCGCTTGGCGCTGTCTTTGGCGGGCTGGCAGCGGCCGGGCGTCTCCGCAACTCCAAGGTATTGAGGTTCTTGGCCCTTGGCTATTGCACGGTTTTCAGGGGCGTGCCCGACCTTCTGACCATTTATCTGCTTTACTACGGAGGAAGCGTCGCCCTGACCTCGCTTGGTCATAGCCTGGGCGGGTCCGGATTCGTCGGCGTTCCGGCCTTTGCCACTGGAACCTTGGCTATCGCGATCATCTCGGGCGCCTATCAAGCCGAGGTCTATCGAGGGGCTTACCTCGCCATCGACCAGGGACAGCACGATGCCGCTTGCGCGCTTGGTCTCAACCGGCTGCAGCGACTGCGACAGGTTATTTTTCCCCAGCTCCTGAGATACGCGCTGCCAGGTCTCGGCAATGTGTGGCAGTTGGTTCTGAAGGACTCGTCGCTGATATCGGTAATCGGCCTCGTTGAACTGATGCGCCAGGCGCAGATCGCTGCAGGTTCGACCCGTGAACCGTTCATCTTCTACATTGCTGCAGCCTTGCTCTATCTGGCTATCGCTTCCGTCACGGGCCACACCTTTTACCGTCTGGAACGGAAGGCGCCGTGGCGCGTCCGGTCGGCATGATAGATTTCAGTTTTTTCCTCGAAATCCTGCCGAAGCTACTCGCCGGCCTGCCGCTCACGATGGAACTGGCCCTGACTTCCATCGTTGCCGGCTTCGTTCTTGCCGTCACATTGGCGCTTGCCCAGCAATCGGAATCGCCCTTCGTCGTCTTGCCGATCCGCGGCTTCGTTGCCGTGTTCAGGGGCACGCCTCTGCTGGTGCAGATTTTTCTGACCTATTATGGCCTTGGTCAGTTCCGGCACCAACTGTCGGCAATTGGATTATGGGCCGTTTTCCGCGAACCCTACTGGTGCGCAATCATCGCGCTGACACTCAACACCACCGCCTATGGCAGCGAAATCCTCCGCGGCGCGATTCAATCGGTGCCACGCGGCCTTGTCGAGGCGGCCCGGTCTGTCGGCCTGTCCACCTATTTGACCTATCGGCACGTTATCCTGCCGCTGGCCTTTCGCCAGGCGCTGCCGAGTTACGGCAATGAAATCATCCTGATGATCAAGGGCACGTCTCTGGCTTCCATCGTGACCTTGATGGAGGTGACTGGAATTGCCCAGGGATTGATCTCCCAGACCTACCGCGCCTTTGAAGTCTTCATCTGCGCGGGCGCCATTTATCTCACTTTGAACTTCGCGATCATCCGTGCCTTGGCGGCACTCGAATACTGGATGTCGCGGCATCTGCGGCACCGCCCCTCGACGATGAGCGACGCCGCCTCTTGAGCACTATCAGAAGGGCATAGCATGCGAAATTTTGAGAAACCAACGCGCTCGGTCGTCGTTTCACGCGAGGCCATGGCCGCCACCTCTCATCCGTCGGCGACCCTCACGGCGGTGGAGATCATGGCGGCCGGCGGCAACGCCATGGATGCCGCCATCGCAGCCTGCGCGGTGCAATGTGTCGTCGAGCCAGCCTCGACCGGCATTGGAGGCGACTGCTTCGCTCTTCTGTCGCGAAACGGATCCGGCGAGGTCATCGCCTACAACGGATCGGGCAGGACACCCGCCGCCCTCACAATTGACTGGTTCCTCGAACGTGGCATGGCGGAGGTGGCCCGCAATTCTCCTGGCTCCGTCACCATCCCGGGAGCCATCGATTCCTGGACCAGATTGCACGCTGATCATGGACATATGCCCTTCGATCAAATCCTGGCCCCCGCTATACGTTTCGCCGAGGAAGGCTACGCCATTTCACCGCGGGTCCATCGTGACTGGGCGTTGGAAGAAGAACTTCTGGCCTCCGATGTAGCCGCGAAACGGATTTTCCTGCCAAACGGCCGCGCGCCAGGCGTTGGCGAAGTGCATCGCCAGCCTGAGTTGGCTGCAACGCTGCGGCTGATCGCCAAGAAGGGACGAGAGGCCTTCTACACTGGCCCTGTGGCCGGAGACATGGTCGCCTATCTTCGAGGGCTCGGCGGATTGCACACACTCGAAGATTTCGCCTCGGCAACAGGCGAATACGTGATCCCGATCAGCACCGCGTTTCGAGGCTGCGATGTGTTCGAATGTCCGCCCAATGGCCAGGGTGTGATCGCGCTGCTCATTCTAAATATCCTCTCGCGCTTCGAAGCGCACGGCGACCCGCAATCCGCGGACCGGCTTCACCTGGAAATCGAAGCGACACGCCTCGCTTACGCCGCGCGTGACCTGCTCGTCGCCGATCCTGATGCGTCCGAGGTCCCGGTGGCCGACATGTTGTCGAATGCCTGGGCCGATCGTCTGGCCGGCATGATTGACCTAAAGCGCGCCCGCGCGGACCTGCCGGCGTTCGATATGCCGCTGCACAGCGACACGGCCTATATTTCCGTTGTCGATAAGGATCGCAATGCGGTCAGTTTCATCAACTCGGTCTTCGACAGCTTTGGCTCGGGCCTGGTCTCGCCACGCTCCGGTGTCGTCTTGCACAATCGCGGGCAAAGCTTTTCGCTTGACCCCAAGCACCCCAATGCAGTGGCGCCGAACAAGCGACCTTTGCATACCATCATACCCGGGATGCTTGCGAGAGACGGCCGGGCAGAAATGCCTTTCGGCGTTATGGGTGGCTACTACCAGGCAATGGGCCACGCGCACCTGCTGACGAAGGTGCTCGACTTCGGGATGGATCTGCAGGAGGCGATTGATCTGCCGCGGGTCGCCCCCGTCAGCGGCACCATGAACGTCCAGGCCGAACACGGGCTCGCTGGCGAAACCGTAGCTGAACTTAGCCGACGCGGTTTCGAAATCATTCCCGCCACGGACCCGATCGGCGGTGCGCAGGCCATTCGCATCGATTGGGCAAACGGGACCCTGCTGGGCGGTTCTGAACCGCGCAAGGACGGCTGCGCCCTCGGTCTGTAGACCGGTTATGGCCAGAGTGGGATCCAAGATGCCGAAGATGCTCTTCATCGACATTTGGCCGGCGAGCAGGAGCCGCTGGCGCCATGGTCCAGATAATTCTTGCACGCCATCGACAATCCGATCGGCGCGAGGTTGTCACCCATGTCTTAGGTACAAACTGTTACCCATCTCCGGGCCGTACAGGGAAAAATGGTGCCCAGAGGCGGATTCGAACCACCGACATGCGAATTTTCAGTCCGCTGTCGGTGATTGATATTGTTCAGATTTTAGGTCGAATGTCGCGTTTGTGTCGCGTCAAGCCAAAAGCGCCCGCTCGGCCTGAACTCGTTGCCTTGTTCAGCGCCCAAACACGCGTGCCGTGGTGCCGACAGTCATTCAGATGGATGATGGTATGGTTCGGCACTCCTAGTAAGCTCCGATCACCAGGCAATTTAGAGACTTTCTGAGGTCCATGTTCCTATGGGCGCAAGCGGCGCGACGACGGAGGTGTTGGCGCAGGCGGCGGGGTCGGCGTCGTCGAGGCTCGCACGCCTGGAAGCCACAACGACCGACGTCGACCAACGGGCAACCGTGGGGCACGCGCTCGATCAGGAGATGGCACGGGCGACGAGCCAGTTCGACAGCGACAGGCGTGTCAACCAGCCGCAAGCGCAGGCGATCGAGAAGCAATTGCAAGTTCCCAAGTCAACCGGCAACGCTGTCGCGGCTCAACAGGCGGGACTGCACGCCATGGAAAGGCAGTTCCCGCCGCATCGCATCTCCTCCAAATCTTTTTGCGGCGTCAGCAGGATGCCAGCGAGCGGGGTCAACTCGGCCAGGCGGATGCCAGAGTGTTTACGCTCGCCACACCGCCGGAGCGGGCGAGCTCGCTTCATCCGATCTTTCTGTTTCCTGTTCGGGAGGTCCCTACATGATTATCGAGTTGTTCGGTCCGCCTGGTGCAGGCAAGACGACCCTTCTCCGCGCCCTTTGCCGTGAGCTGGCGAAACGCGACATCCGTGTGAAGACAGTCAATGGCTATCGCCGGATTGATTTTGTGTCTTTCGGCAGCGAAGTCGATTCGGTCGAGGATGAAGGCCCGGAGACACGCCATGGCATCCAGCGTCTGGTGCACAAGCTCGCCACCGCGAGTCCGGTCTTGTTCTCGACCCCGCCGAGCGAGGGGGCCGCTGCGCGGCTTTTGGCATCGATCCCTCCAAAAAGTCGAATATGGGCGTTGCGTCTGAAGATCGACGTCGTTTTGCTCTTCGAAGCCTGGAATACGGCGCAGGCCTCAGAAGGGTACTTCATTTTCGAAGAGGGCATCGTTCAGGCGTTGTGTGCGCTCGTCCTGTTGGCACGAAATCCAAGTATCGACATGGTTCGTAATTGCATGACGTTCCTGCCGCGACCGGATCTCCTCATTCAAGTCGACGCGCCCGGGGAAACGCTGCGCCACCGCCTCATTGAGCGGTATGCGCGGCAGCCGTACCTCGAGCGCCTTCTCGAAGTCGGAGTGGTCAGGGGCCTGAAGCAAGCGGATATCGCGAGGGAGATCGGCCAATGCCTGCAAGACAAATGGCCGCTGATGCGTGTCGACGGCCTCGACCCACGCAATTTCGAACAGGTCGTCGCGCGCATCGTGGGGCACGGATTGCCCGCGACGGCATGCGTCGGGCCAGACTAGAGGCGCGAGTTGCATGGTGCTCACGGTGAGATCGTTCGTTGGCATTCGCAGATTTCTACGGGCGCAGCGGCGACCGTTAGGCAGCGTCCATGAGAACCGTGCACCCGCTCGTCGGGATTACCGAGCAAGCCACCAGACGGATGGGTACGGTGCCCATTACTCCGACACGTTCCGGTCCGGCTACTATGCAGCTCTGTGGTCGGGTATCGAAAAGCCCTTGGTCGAACGTACTCTCCTGCCTGTCGGCGGGCCGAACCGGAAATGCCTGGACTTCGCATGCGGCACAGGCCGCATAGCAAATATCGCAGCTCAATTTTTTGGTGAAGTCGTCGGCGTTGACATCTCCCAATCTATGCTGGCTAGCGCACGGGTTCCGAAGAACGTGAAATTGGTCCGCGCTGATATTACGCTCTCTCCGCTCGCCGAAAGGTTCGACGTGGTCACGGCATTCAGATTCTTCCTCAATGCTGAAGATGAGCTCAGGAAGGATGCACTGTCGGCCATCAGCGCGCATTTGAACGAAGGTGGATTGCTAATCTCGAATATCCACATGAATGCGACCTCGCCAATAGGGCTGGTCTGCCGCATTCTGAACCGTTATGCAGGAGGGACAGTCCGCCACACTTTGAGCATTAAAGGATACGAGCAGACGCTCATTGCAAACGGCTTTATTGTCGAGCGGATAGTTGGGTACGGTTTTTTGCCGCGACCCGGGAAATTGCTGCCAAGACTCTGCGAAATATTGATCGTGCCGTTTGAAAGGATCTGCGCAAGTGCCAGGATTCCGGCGGAGCTTGCGCAGAATTTCCTGGTGGTTGCCAGAAAGCGGTAAAGCCGGCGGGCACATGAAATTTGAAACCGAGCATTTGCCATGAGGCTGGTCTTTGTTGAAGCTATTGGCAGGAAAGTATCGAGTGTCGTTTTTGGCTGCGCTTCGCTTGGCTCAATCAGACAAAGCGCTGCTCGCCTCTGCTCATCAGTGCGTTTGGCGACGGCGCTCGCCGGTGACCAACGATGCACTTGCCCTTTTGAGGCAGGACGATCGCAAGCATCCCGACGTCGCGAGGTACTTTCGTAGGTTGGGGGATTCCGGCAACGTAACGCGGGTTCGCGCCGTAATTTCCAGACGTCTTGAGGTTCAAGTATCTCCCTGCCGATTGCGGGACGCGAATTCCTCGTAATGCCTGCGTATGAACTCCGGTTTGGCCCGATGCCGCACCTGCCGGCCTGTAAGCCTCTCGCAGACAGTGCCCACGCATCTCGAACCATAAAGACGCATGAGAGAACGTCTGAAAGCGGCTACGGCGCGCTTTACGCGTGCCCATGTCGCGTTCATGTCGCGTGGAGTTGCCTACAGTCGCAGGAAACCCTTGAAAATCAACGGTAACAGTTCGCAACACGGCGCGACATGAAATGCCGTAAGTCGCCAAGTTGGCGACACCGCAAGCCATTGAGTGATTTTATATGAGGAAGTAGTGGTGCCCAGAGGCGGATTCGAACCACCGACACGCGGATTTTCAGTCCGCTGCTCTACCAACTGAGCTATCTGGGCCTGCTCCGGCGGGCGGCAATCTGCACACCGGGTTCATGAAAGCGCCGTCGGCACCCCTTGAAAGCGCGTGGGTTATAGCACGGGAATTCGGCCTGTCCAGCGCTTAGAGCATGATCCCGAAAAGTGGAATCCGGTTTTCGGAAAAGATTATGCTCAAACAAAACGCCAGAACCTGTTCCGTCCGACAGTGCCCGGATGGAACAAGTTCTGGACATTGATTTCAGGCGCGAAACGACAGGCAGTCCGCAAGGCCGATCATCGGTCACGATCGCGGCTGCGAAACCGTCCCAAGCCTGTGGAAAACCGCAGGTGGACGGCGCTATTTCTGGTCGTCGTTCTCGTCCTCGTCGTCGCGTCCCGGGATGACGTAGACCCCCTTCAGCCAGCGGTTGAGGTCGATGTCCTTGCAGCGCGTCGAGCAGAACGGGTAGGTTTCGCGCGCCGATGGCTTGCCGCATTCGGGGCAGGGCCGCTTGGGCCGCAATGGCGTGACCTTGTCGTCCGGGCTCATATCCGCGCACCCGACAGCCAGTTGGCGTGCACCTTAAACCCTTCGCCGCTCAAAAGCGCTACCGTCTCGTAGAGCGGCAGGCCGACGACGTTGGTGTAGGAGCCGACAAGCTTGACGACGAAGGCGCCGGCGAGCCCCTGGACGCCATAGCCGCCGGCCTTGCCGCGCCATTCTCCCGATGCGATGTAGGCCTCGATCTCCTCGCGCGGCAGCCGCTTGAAACGCACCCTGGTCTCGACCAGCCGCAAGCGCTGCTTGCCGCCCGGCGTGATCAGGCAGATGCCGGAATAGACCCGGTGCGAACGGCCGGACAAAAGCCCGAGGCAGTTGGCGGCGTCGTCGAGCGTCTCGGCCTTGGGCAGGATGCGCCGCCCGACGGCAACCACCGTGTCGGCGGCCAGCACGAAGCTCGGCAGGTAGTCGGCTTCGGTCTTCAGCGAAGCCAGCGCCTTCTCGGCCTTTTGTGTTGCCAGGCGCTTGGCCAGCGAGCGCGGGTGTTCGGCGCGCAGCGGCGTCTCGTCGACATCGGCCGGCAGCACACGGTCCGGCTCGATGCCGGCCTGCTGCAGCAGCTCGATCCGGCGCGGCGAACCCGAGGCAAGCACGAGCTTCTGCAAAATGCCCATCGCGATCCCGGCCGGGTTCTTGAACTTACTTGAAGCGGTAGGTGATGCGGCCCTTGGTCAGGTCGTAGGGCGTCATCTCGACCAGGACCTTGTCGCCGGTCAAAACGCGGATGCGGTTCTTGCGCATGCGGCCGGCCGTATGGGCGATGATTTCATGTTCGTTTTCGAGCTTGACCCTGAACATCGCGTTGGGCAGCAGTTCCGTCACGACACCCGGAAACTCGAGGACTTCTTCCTTCGGCATTCGATACCTTTGCTTGGATGGGTACTTCCAGCGCCCCGGCCGGAAAGTTGCGCGGAACCTATATGATAAACGTCCGCTTGTGAACATGCTTAATCCGCGGCGTTTTCAGCCCCGGTGCCGAGAAAACGGCGGCCGATCCGCGCCTTCAGCCGCTCGCGCACGTCGCGGTAGGCGGCCATGATCTGCTCGCGCGTGCCGCTGACGCCGGTCGGGTCGGGCATAGGCCAATACTCGACCTCGACGGCCAGCGAGCGGGTGAGCTCGAGCGCGGTGTGGTGGGCTTCCGGCGCCAGCGTCACGATCAGGTCGAAATAATCATCCTCGAGGTCGTCCATCGTTCTCGGGTGCCGTTCGCCGAGCGACAGCCCTTCTTCGGCCAGCACGGCATCGACGAACGGATCGCGTTCGCCGCCGCGCACCCCGGCCGAGGCGACGAAGGTGGTGGGCGGAAGCACCTTGCGCGCCAGCAATTCGGCCATCGGCGAGCGCACGGCGTTCATGCCGCAGACAAACAGGATCGAGCGGGGCAGGATCGGGCGGGGCAGCGGGGCGGCCAGTTCAGCCTCGCCAGTGCAGCACGCAAACCAGCGTGAACAGCCGGCGCGCCGTGTCGAAGTCAATCTCGATCTTGCCGGCAAGCCGGTCCATCAGCGTCTGCGAGCCTTCATTGTGCAGGCCGCGCCGGCCCATGTCGATCGCCTCGATGTGGCTGGGTGTCGCGGTGCGGATGGCATCGTAATAGCTTTCGCAGATCATGTAGTAATCCTTGACGATGCGCCGAAGCGGCGTCAGCGACAGGATGTGGGTGACCACGGCTGCGCCGTCCTCGCGCGCCACCGCAAACACCAGCCGGGATTCGGCCAGCGACAGTTTCAGCCGGTACGGGCCGGCGCCGTCGTCATTGACCGGCTGGAAGCGGTTCTCCTCGATCAGGTCGAAGATCGCCACCGCCCGCTCATGCTCGACATCGGGCGTCGAGCGGCCGATCGTCTCGTCGAGCTCGACATCGATCAGCCTGGCGCGGGTTTGGTCGTAGTCGGACATTTCTACATGTTCAGCCGAATGCCGACGGAGCGTCCATGTGCATCGAGCCCTTCCGCCTTGGCGAGCGTGATCGCCGCCGGCGCCAGCGCCCGCAACTGCTCCGGCCCGAGCTTCAGGACCGAGGTGCGCTTGACGAAATCGAGCACCGAAAGCCCGGACGAAAAGCGCGCCGAGCGCGCCGTCGGCAGCACGTGGTTGGAGCCGGCGACATAGTCGCCGATGGCTTCCGGCGTGTGGCGGCCGAGAAACACCGCACCGGCATTGCGCATTCGCGCCAGGAAGGCCTCTGGGTCGTCGATGGCAAGCTCGACATGTTCGGCCGCGATGCGGTCGACCAGCGGCAGTGCTGCCTCGATCGTCGGCACCAGGACTATGGCGCCAAAATCGCGCCAGCTCGCCGCCGCCGTTTCTCCGCGCGGCAGGTTCTGCAACTGCCGCTCCACCGCCTGTTCGACCGCCGCGCCAAAGGCAGTGTCGTCGGTGATCAGGATCGACTGCGCCGACACATCGTGTTCGGCCTGGGCGAGCAGGTCGGCGGCGATCCAGTCCGGATCGTTGCTGCCGTCGGCGACGACCAGCACTTCCGACGGCCCGGCGATCATGTCGATGCCCACCGTGCCGAACACCTGGCGCTTGGCCGCAGCGACATAGGCATTGCCGGGGCCGACGATCTTGGCGACGGGCTTTATCGTCTCGGTGCCATAGGCAAGGGCCGCGATCGCCTGGGCGCCACCAACGCGGTAGATTTCGGAGACACCGGCAAGGTCGGCTGCCACCAGCACCAGCGGCGGCACCTCGCCGCCGGAGGCCGGCACCACTATGGCGATGCGCTCGACGCCGGCGACCTTGGCCGGTACCGCGTTCATCAGCACCGAGCTCGGATACCTCGCCGTGCCGCCCGGCACGTAGAGCCCGACGGCCTCGATTGCCGTCCAGCGCGAGCCGAGCTCGACGCCGGCGGCATCGGTGTAGCGGTCGTCCTGCGGCAGCTGCCGCTGGTGGTGGGAGCGGATGCGCTCGCGCGCGAATTTCAGCGCCTCGACCGTCTGCGGATCGGCGGCCTCATAAGCCTTGGCAATGTCGTCCCTGGAGACGGCGATGCCGAGCCTGGCCAGGTCACCGCCGCCGAATTTCTGCGTGTACCCGACCAGCGCCGCGTCGCCCTCGGCACGCACCTTGGCGATGATCTCGCGCACCACGGCGTCGACATCGGCCGAGACTTCCCGCTTGGTCAGCAGGAACGCGGCAAAGCGCTGCTCGAAATCGGCGTCGGACTGGCGAAGCGTGATGGCCATCGGCTCAAACCCTGTGGACCGGGCGCGACGTCGCTTCCCAGGCGCCGCCGACATCGGCAAGCCGTGCCTCGATGCATTCGACATCGAGCATGATCGCGCCGCCGCCCGAAAAGATCAGCTCGACGATGCCGGCCGGCTTGTCGAGCGCGAGAAAGCTGATCGCCAGCAGCGACAGCACTTCGTCCGGCTTGTCGCGGGCAATGCCGCTGGTCTTGGCGCCGAGCACCCGGTCGAAATGCAGCACGGCCTGCCGCCGCTCATTGTGCTGGCGCAAGAAGCCGGATTTCGCCTCCCACACGAAGCGGTTCATGGTCAGCACGAAGCGCTTTACAGAAGGCAGGTATTCGAGATCGCTGACCTTCATGACGGCATCCTGGACATGCGCCGAGATGATGCTCAGATCCTGATCGTCGAGCGCGACAAGCTTGAGGCCATTCATGCGGAATTCGCACCTGCGAGTTGATTATTCGACCTTCTGTTAGGCGGTCTTTCCGGCTCGTGCAACCGCGCCGGAGGTCTTGGCCAGGCAATCGCTCCGGTCGGCGCCGCCCCTCATCCTCCTGCCGGGACCTTCTCCCGTATAGGGACGGGTGTAGGGGCTGGCCGCAACCTCGGCACCCTCTCCGCAACGCCGGAGATTGGCGAAATCCTTCGCGAGGCGGTCCTACTCCCCGTCCCTATACGGCGAGAAGATGCCGGCAGGCAGGTGAGGGGCAGCGCCGACCTGAGCCTGCTATCATTACCCCGAAATGCGCTCGATTTCCGCGCCGCAGCCGGACAGCTTTTCCTCCAGCCGCTCGAAGCCGCGGTCGAGATGATAGACGCGGTTGACCGTGGTTTCGCCTTCGGCAGCAAGGCCGGCAATGACCAGCGACACCGAGGCCCGAAGATCGGTCGCCATGACTGGCGCGCCCTTCAGCTTCGCTACGCCGTCGACAATCGCCGTCTGGCCGGACAGCGTGATGTGGGCGCCGAGCCGGGCGAGTTCCTGGACGTGCATGAAGCGGTTTTCGAAGATCGTCTCGGTGATGCGCGACTTGCCCTTGGCCATCGTCATCAGGCCCATGAACTGCGCCTGCAGATCGGTCGGGAAAGCCGGGAAGGGCGCCGTCGTCACGTCGACCGGCGAAATGCCGGCGCCGTTGCGCCTGACGCGGATGCCGGAATTGGTCTGCGTGATCTCGGCGCCGGTCTGTGAAATGATGTCGAGCGCCGTCTGCAACAGGTCGGGCCGCGCGCCTTCCAGCACGACGTCGCCGCCGGTCATCGCCACCGCCATCGCATAGGTGCCGGTCTCGATGCGGTCGGGGATCACCCTGACGCGGGCACCCGACAGCGCCTCGACGCCGTCGATGGTGATGGTCGCCGTGCCGGCGCCCGAGATCTTCGCGCCCATGGCGTTGAGGCATTCGGCGAGGTTGACGATCTCCGGCTCGCGGGCGGCGTTTTCGAGCACCGTCTCGCCCTTGGCCAGCGAGGCCGCCATCATCAGCACATGGGTGGCGCCGACCGAAACTTTCGGGAACACATAACGGTTGCCGACAAGCCGGCCGTTCCTGGTCTTGGCGATGACGTAGCCGGTGTCGACATCGATATCGGCGCCCAGCGCCTGCAGGCCTTCGAGGAACAGGTCGACAGGCCGTGTGCCGATGGCGCAGCCGCCGGGCAGCGACACCTTGGCTTCGCCCATGCGGGCCAGCAGCGGGCCGATCACCCAGAACGAGGCCCGCATCTTCGACACCAGCTCGTAAGGCGCCGTCGTGTCGACGATGTTGCGGGCGGAGAAAGTGATGGTGCGCGAATAGCCTTCCTGCTGCTTTTCGCGGCGGCCATTGACCGAATAGTCGACGCCGTGATTGCCGAGGATGCGGATCAGCTGCTCGACATCGGCCAGATGCGGCACGTTTTCCAGCGTCAGCGTGTCATCGGTCAAAAGCGCGGCGATCATCAGCGGCAGCGCAGCGTTTTTCGCGCCCGAGATCGGAATGCTTCCGGCAAGCTTGTTGCCGCCGACAATTCTGATGCGATCCATGAAGAGCGTCCCCTCGGCGCCAAGGCCGGTTTAAATCGGTTGAGTCTGTTGCGGCCATCTAGACCATTGGCCGGCTTGGTTCAAGAAACAGGCTACTCCCCACTTTGGCCCACGCCGACTTGGCCAAAGTACCGGCGACCAACATAGCCGATTCGCGTTAATCTTTTTTCATCGCCGCCTGCAGCCCCTCCGGCCGCTCGTCGGCCTCGCCAGCGCGCCGCTTGTCGGCGTCGCCGGTCCTTCGTGAGCGCGATTGCGCCTTGCGCTTCTGCAGGTTGGCGCGCAACTGCTCGGCCAGCCGGTCCTTGCGGCCCGTTCCGGCCTTTTTCGGTGGGTCATCCTTTTTTGGTGAAAGCGTCTTGTCGTTCATCGTCCCGTCTCCGGCCGGCGACCCGCCAGCGTGCTATCAAGGGATAGCCAACATTGTGGCACGGCCATGTCCGGAACAATCGCCGGTGCGGCCTTTCAACCCGTCTTTGTCTTGGCCTTGCGCTTGCCGGTTCGATATGGCAGAAGCCCCGCCATCGGCGGCTGCGGTAGCTCAGTGGTAGAGCACTCCCTTGGTAAGGGAGAGGTCGAGAGTTCAATCCTCTCTCGCAGCACCAGATTGTTTTCGCTGGCGCATCTTCCAAGGCCTCTTTGACCTGCTCGATGATGATTGTGCGCGGTTGGCGAGGTTGCCGAAAAATATGGCGCCCCGCGATCTGCCGAGTGCCACGCGCACAAGCTCGTCGAAACAGTGGTCTTGCACGCTCACCTCCCGGCGCTCGCACGAGCCATGATGCGCGGGGAAAGCGTTCCAGTCTGCCCTGCTGCAGGCTGCTTAACAAAGCTTGCAGCCGGGAACAATCGCTCAATGACTCGCGTTTCTTGCGAAGACCCGCTTCTTTTGCACGGGCAGCGGCCTCGAAGGCTCGCAAATGTCGCGCCGGCGTTTCAATCGCACTCGCCTCAGCCCTCACGATTTGGCTATTTGTGAACGCGTGTTTGATCAGGTTTGCGCAGATGAGCACATTGACCCTCTAAGCCTGGATGCCGAAGCCTTAGCGGTGATGATTGTCGCAATCTTCCGAAACGTGACTACCAATGAGCGCGAACTGCTGGAGGAAGTTAGGTCTCTTCGTCGCTCAAAAGGCGCAGAGAAGGCGCACTAGCTAGGCGGCGTTCCGAGGCGAATTGTTCTAGTCCCGCATTGGCACAATCGGATTGGCATCTGAATTGCCCATTGATGATCGCCAGAGTGTAGCCACCGAGCTTGCGAAGGGGATAGAAATGGGTTTGGCCGAAGACTTATCTGATGTCGCGCTCACATTCGAATGTCCGGATTGCTCACACCCGGCGGTAAGAAAGGGCTCCGCACTAAGAACAATCGCGCACTTCAGATGCGACGGGTGCAACGCCAAGGTGCGGATGACCTATCCGCAGAAGCTCGCGATCTTCGAAAAGCACAAGCTATTGGCCGCAAGCAGCCGGCAAAGCCGCGGGAAGCGATTATACGCCCCCTACCGGGGCTGATTGCCGCCGACAACACGACACAGAAGGAAAAAAATGCCCGAGGTCAGGGGCACAGATGCGGCCGAAGTGGCTTCGCGACCTCTGCCGCGTGCAGCGACGCCTGCTAAGCCTTCCTCATCCGCGCGGCCTTCGCCCCTTTTGACGCATGTTGACCATGACAATGCGCCCAATCGGACTAATTCGGGCGAACGGCTCGTTAGTTCGTTAGACGGTGCTAAAATACGGCAAAGTGTCCGAATGTCATCTCATGAAGCCCGCCAGACAGGCTGCGGCTCGCTCTGGCCTAACCGCGAAGGGAACCAGGAATGAAAACGGCTGTTTCGACCTCTTTGACAAGACGAAGTGTTGTCGCCGCGCTGGCGCTGACCGCGGCATCGACGGCGGTATTGCCTACCGACAACACGCTCGCCCAGGCCAAGAAAACCACAGCTGAGAAAAGTCTGTATGAGCGGCTGGGCGGCGTGTTTGCCATCGCAGCGGTGATCGATCACTTCAGCGACGCCGTCGTGAAGAACCCGATCGTCGGCAAGAAATCCAAGAATCCGCAGCTGCGCAAATGGCACACCAAGAACCTGGAAAGGTTGCCCGGCCTCAAGTTCATGCGCACGCTGTGGGTCTGCGACGTTTCTGGCGGGCCCTTCAAGTTCGTCGCCACCAAGCCCGGCACGACGCCGCTCGGTCTCGAGGAGGCGCATCGCGACCTGCGGATTTCCCCCGCGGAATTCGATGAGGTCGCAGCCGAACTCGGGCGGACCTTGGATCATTTCAAAATTCCGAAGCCTGAGAAAACCGAAGTCCTGGAAGCTTTCGCCGCCCACAAAGACGAGGTCACCGCCGGCTACGTCAAACCGGGCTGAAGCGCTTATATCGCGCGGGCATTCGTTCTCAGCATGGCGCGCATCGCCGTGACGATGCGGCGCGGCCGTAGCTCAGCGCGCGCAGTCTTCCGATGGATCCTACTCGGAACCTGCGCGAACTGTTTCCGCGCTGAGCGACCCTTCCGGCAGTGGCAGCATGAGTTCAGCCTCGGACCTCGTGAGATGGATCCAGGCCGCCCAGTCCGATGGCCGCAGCACAACCACTTGCCGATTGTGATATGGCGCGACGTCCGGCCCCGGATCGGTCGTCAGCATCGTGAACGTCGGCGGCTTGTTGCCGACACCCTCGCGCCACAGCCCGGCAATCGCCATGAACGAATGGCCATTCAGCGAGAACCTGTGCTTGGTCTTTGGATATTTCGTTCCCGTGAATTCGAAGAATGCCGACGCCGGAACGAGACAGCGCTTGCTGTTGCCGAACTGCCGGCCCTCCGAGCGAAAGTTGAATACAGGTCCGCCTTTTGGCCCGGCCGGGGGAAAGCCGAATGTCATCGACGCCAGTTCGATTGCGTCGCCGGCGGCGCGCATTACAGGCGCGGGGTCGTTGATGTGGATGTCATCCGCCTGCGGCAGATCCAGTTCGGTTTGATGGCTGGGGATTTTGAGCGCCAGCGATTCCATCATCCGGCAGTATTCGGCCCAGGCGATGTGCTGCTCGTAGTCATTGCACATGGAAAGGCTCCGTACGCTCGACCGAGATCAGTTCAACAAAGCGTTTATCGGTGGGCGCCGATTGCTGGCGGGTTTGATATAAGCCTATTTGGGCCGGCGTGCGGCAGCGATGGCCTGCAACAGATTGATGCTGTTCACGTCGGGTTCGCTGGATGCGGCAACGGCAAGTGCGGCGGCTTCGGCTATTTTCGCGACGTCGTCGCTGCTGATCGTTCCACGCTTTTCCAGCAGATTTACGAGTTCGACAACGAGAAGAAAGGCGTTCACACCATATCGTTCGGCTTTGAGCTCGAACTCGCCTCGAGCCAATCTCTCCGCGTCTCCTTCAGCCCGTTTGTCCACGTTGGCGTCCTCTCCTATGGCTACAAGCTATTAACGCTTAGCACGAATGGTTTAATCCTTCGAACTGGCCACAACCTTCGCCAATTGCCGGGCATAGTGTCGCCGGTGGCAAGGGCATGGGTTCAGCCAAGGATGAGACCAACCAACAGAACGGTAAGAATAAAGGACAACACGACGGCAAGTAGCCCGCATGCTTCCAAAGTGTTGGTTTGCCAAGCTTTCGTCGGGCGCCTCCGGTTTGAATTCCCGTTTCGCGAAACAAACTTCATCGGGCACCAGATCGGACGCGGAGCCGGCTTGAATTTGGCAAAGCGCTCCTCTTCATCGGCCCGGAAGGCATCTCCGCGAAACTCCGGAGCACCGTATGCGCGGCGCCGGCCTGCCTTTCATCGACGCGAGCCATCACCAGTACGACACCTTCTGCGATCTTCGGCTTGCGCGGCTTCTGGGCGAAATTGGCGAAAGTTCCGAGAAGCACGCCGGCAAAGCCGCCCCACGCCGCACCGACCAGGGCCATGCCGGTCATCCCCGCAGGATCAAGGCCTTGAACTCCAAAAGCGCTGAAACCGGCCAACAGACCAGCCGTGGCGCCAAGTGCGGCACCAGCAACCGCACCCCGCCAGAGAGCGCTCATCTCATCGTCGTAATATCCAGCAACGCTGATCGGTTCATCATTGTCATTGTAAGATCCGACGACGCTGATCTGGCGGCGACGAATCCCGGCAGCCTGAAGCCTGGCAACGGCACGTGCTGCCTGGGCATGGGAATTGAACAGTCTGCTGATCGTTTGCATTTACGCCCAGGCCCGTCGCCCGTTCGGAGCGTCGGGCCTCGCCTCCCTGGCTTGAACTCTTCCGCCCGGACGCATCTTCGTCGCGCCAAAGCTCACCACAACGTGAGCCAGCCGGCTACGTTCCTCAGCCGGGGCTTCGGTCCAACCCCAGAGCGTCTTGCTTGGGACCTAAGTCTGACCAGCTTGGGCGTGCTGAGGCCATGCCGAGCGGGGACGGTCGCCGACTCGAAGAGAGGGTTCAGATGCTATCGCAGACCCAAAAAGCTCAAAATGGCTATTACGATCACGATCGCGCCGACCAGCCAGATAATGTTGTTCATGATTGCACTCCTTGGATCCGGGCTGGGCGCACGCCGGGGCGAAGCCCGCCACGCAAGTGGAACATCAGATATGGCTAAAGGTTCCTCGCCGGCCTCGCTGTCGAAAGAGCCCACCGCACCAGTCGGCACGGCGGGCGACGCAGAGTTTCACCCCGGTGGTGGGGCAGCAAACGGCGTTGCGCCCAAGGCTCAGCTGATGCTTCGGGACCAGTCATCTACCTGGCGCTCTGCCTCTTCCTTGGCGATGCCATATCGCTCCTGGATACGTCCCAAAAGCTGGTCTCGGTTGCCCTCGATGCGATCAAGATCATCGTCGGTGAGGTCACCCCACTGCTCTTTCGCCTTGCCCTTGAACTGCGTCCATTTTCCCTTGATTTGATCCCAGTTCATATGTTCCTCCTTGCTTCCTGGGCCCGCGCTGAAGCGGAGCGCGGACCGATCGGCATTTC
Organism: Mesorhizobium sp. M0074; assembly: GCF_040322975.1. NCBI lineage: Bacteria > Pseudomonadati > Pseudomonadota > Alphaproteobacteria > Hyphomicrobiales > Phyllobacteriaceae > Mesorhizobium > Mesorhizobium sp. M0074. Next base: position 99,264 of record NZ_JAMYUM010000023.1, on the reverse strand, counting down.
AATGTTGGTGACGAATGAAGATTAGCAGCCGCTAAAAGTTCCGGTGCCGGCGCAAAAAGCCCGCCGTGCCCGTGCCTGACTGCGAGCTGATGTTGATGATGTCCGGAGCTTGATGCTCTTTCGCGGCACTATCTTATGCCGTTGAAGGCGCTGAGCTTCTTGCTGGTTGGCCTTGGCTGGCAAGCCTCGAAAGGCTACCCGGCAGCATTGTTCTGTCCTTGCCGATCATGAGCACGCCGCTGTCGGGCGCCAACAGTGCCGAGAACGGCAGCATCGCCGCGCCGATCGGCGAGGCCTCGGGGCCGAATTGTCCCGAGACGATTTCCGGCGCCACGATGCCGATGGCGCTGATCCTGTTGAACTGGGTCTGCACCTTTGCCAGCAGCTCGAGATGAATCGGCCGCGGCAGGATGCTGTCGAGAACGATCGCCTCGATGTCGATGACGGAGGTGATGGCGATGATCGCCTCGACCAGCGCATTGGCGCAATCGTCGATCCATTCGGACAGCGGTTCGCGCGCCCCTGGCGGCAAGGGGTCGAGTTCGCGCACGCGGTTGATCTCGATGCCGCGCGATTTGAGATGATTGACCAGCACATAGATCGAAGCGCGATGCAGCAGGCTCTGGTAGCGCGCCGGCTTGGCCGCCACCGAATCGAGGCTTGAAGGCGAGACCGGCAAAGGACCGAGCGCGGCGCTGTTGCCGTGCGGCCCGGTATGGACCTTGCCGCCTTGCACCAGTCCGCCGCCGACAAAGGTGTCGATCGAGATATGCATGAAGTCGCGGAACCGTGCGCCGGTCCCCTGGATGAGTTCGGCGAGTGCGGCCGATGATGCGTCGTTTTCCACGAAGACCGGGGTCTTCGGCTTTGTGGCGAAGAACGTCGTCAGATCGATTGCTTCCCAGCGGCTGCCGAGATCGTCGGGAAAGCCGAGCTCTTCGCTCCAGCCGCCGAGGAAATATGGCGAGGCGATGCCGACGCCGACGATGCTGGCATCGCCAAGCCCCTCGACCAGCTTGTCGAAATTGGCCAGCGACATGTTGCCGGCCTTGAGCACCATGTCGGGATCCGGAAAGCGATATTCGTGCGACTCGCGCGAGCGGACCTCGCCGGCAAAGTCGACGAGCACGGCTTCCAGCGCGCGCCGGCCGATCTTGATGCCGACGCTGTAGATACGCTCAGGTGCAAGTCGGTAGAGAGTGGATGGCGATCCGCGTTGCCCGAACCTTTTCCCCACTTGCTTTACGAATCCGGACGATTCCAGCCCGTCGACAATGGTGGCGACCGCGGCCGGCGTCAGATTTGCGGCGCGCGCCAGATCGGACTTGGATGCCTCCTTCAGGCGGCGAATGGCATCAAGCACGAAGCGCTCGTTATAATGCCGAACCTTGACCGAATTGCTGCCTTTTCCGGACAAAACCGGCGCCTCCCCATTCATTCCCGCAGAGCCACTCCAGCCGCTTGCAGCTTTGAGGCTGCCGCGGGGTCGAGCACTCCAATCGCACCCGTGCGCGACGCGACAGTGCCCTTCGCGGCCATGGAAGTCAATTTTCCAGTTGCGGCATTCGGCCATTTAATATAGCAAATTGAAAAAACAGGACCAGGGAGGAAAGGTGCTGCACTTGGGCGCATTAGGCGAAGCCGACGCCATGGTGAAGAGCGACGCGGCTGTCCCCGTTGCCCTGGTTCAGGCGACAAAAGCCTTCGGCGGCACGATTGCCCTCAAGGACGCGTCCTTCGAATTGCGCTCAGGCGAGGTGCTGGCTCTGCTTGGCGAAAACGGCGCCGGCAAGAGCACCTGCGTAAAGCTGCTGGCCGGCGTGTATCTCCCGACCGGCGGCCATGTCGAAGTCGATGGCAAGCCTGTGGTCTTCCATTCGCCGCACGACGCCCAGGCTGCCGGCATCTCGGTCATGCACCAGCACCCCGGTCTTTTCCCTGATCTTTCGGTGGCGGAGAACATCTATCTCGGCCATATGCCGCGCGACCGCTTCGGCGGCATCGACAACGCCGCCATGCTTGCCGGCGCGCGCAGGGTGCTGGCGACAGCCGGCCTCGACGTGCCGGCCGAAACCCGGCTCGGAACGTTGCGCACCTCCGAACAGCAACTGGTCGAGATCGCCCGCGCCCTGTCGCTCGACGCGCGGGTGCTGATCATGGACGAGCCGACGGCCGCCCTGTCGCAGCGCGAGGTCGAGCGGCTGTTCACCGTCGTCGCCGACCTGCGGCTGCACGGCGTGGCGATGATGTTCGTCGGCCACCGCATGGACGAGATCTTCCGCATCGCCGACCGCATCGCGGTGCTGCGCGACGGGCGTCTCATCGGTGTCAAGCCGAGGGCCGAGCTTGGCCGCGCCGCCGCCATCGGCATGATGGTCGGCCGCGAGGTCACCGACCTCTATCCGCAACGAAGCCACGCCACCGGCGCACTGGTGCTGGAGGCGAGGGGGCTTTCGCACGCCGGTGGCTTTTCCAATATCGACCTCAAGCTCCATGCCGGCGAGGTGCTCGGGCTCGGCGGCCTGGTCGGCAGCGGGCGGACCGAGATCGCGCGCGTGCTGTTCGGAATCGACCAGCCCGATGCCGGCGAAATCCTGATCGACGGCGAAGCTGTGCGCTTCGCGTCGGCACGCGACGCCATGGATGCGCGTATCGCCTATGTCTCTGAAGACCGCATGGGCCAGAGCCTGGTGATGGATTTTTCCATCCTCGACAACGCGGTGCTGCCAGTCCTCGACAAGGCAGCCCGCTCCGGCTTCTACGGCACGAACCGCGCGATCAATCTGGTTTCGGACTGGCTGAAGCGCATGAAGCTTCGCTTTTCCGGCTATGCGCAGCCGGTAAAGGAACTGTCCGGCGGCAACCAGCAGAAGGTAGTGTTGGCCAAATGGCTGCGCAGCGAACCGCGCGTCCTCATCCTCGACGAGCCGACGCAAGGCATCGACGTCGGCACCAAGGCGGAAGTGCATGCGATGATCGCCGACCTTGCCGCCCAGGGCATGGCAATCATCCTGATCTCCTCCGAAATGCCCGAGCTCATCGGCATGTGCGACCGCATCATCGTCCTGCGCGAAGGCCATCGGACGGCCGAATTTGCCAGGGGCGAAGCCACTCAGGAAAAGGTGCTGGAAGCAGCGACCAAGGCCGGCGAAAGCGCCGATGCGGCGGCACAGGCCACCGGCGAGGAGAAGAGAAGAGGACCGCTCGACATACTGAAGCGGCGGGAGTTCGGTCTGCTCGCCGCGATGCTGGCGGTCGCCATCCCGGTCACCGTCATCAACCCGCGCATGGTGAGCGCCGCAAACCTGACCGCCGTGTCGATGGATGCCGCCTTGCTCGTCGTTGCAGCACTCGCGCAGATGCTGGTGCTGATCACCCGCAACATCGACCTTTCGATCGCTGCGGTGATCGGCCTGTCGGCTTACATGGCGGCCAGCATGGTCCAGGCCTATCCAGGGCTCGACATCGGCATTGGCCTGATAACCGCATGCGCCGTCGGTGGCGTCGCCGGCCTGATCAACGGCCTCGTCGTCACCAGGGGAAAGATCCCGGCGATCGTCGTCACGCTGGCCTCGATGTCGATCTTCCGCGGCTTCAACTCGATCTGGGCAGCCGGTGACCAGATCAGCGCCGACGAAGTCACGCAAGCCTGGCTCGACATGACCGGCCTGAAGATCGCCGGCGTGCCGCTGATCGTCGTCATCGCGATCGTCATCCTGTGCCTGGGTTATGTGCTGCTCTATCGCACGGCCATCGGGCGCGAACTGTTCGCCGCCGGCTCCAATCCCGACGGCGCGCGTCTTATCGGCATCCCCGTCGACCGCCGCATTCTGTTGGCCTTTGGCATGGCCGGCCTGCTCGGCGGCCTGTGCGGCGCGCTGTGGGCATCGCGCTATGCGACCATCGATGCACGCGTCGCGCTCGGTTTCGAACTCACCGTGATCGCGTCGGCGGTGGTCGGCGGCGTCGCCATCCGCGGTGGTTCGGGCACGCTGCTCGGTATCATCCTCGGCGCGCTCACGCTGCTCGTCATCAAGAACGGGCTGACGCTGGTGCGCGTCGACCCGCTGTGGCTGCAGGGCGTCTACGGCCTCGTGATCCTGGTCGCCATCGGCATCGACACCTTCATCGTGCGGCGGGCCGAGCAGGCAAGACAGGCGAGGGCGCGGTGAAAAAGTTCCTCCGTTCGATCGACTTCTGGGATCTGCTGCTGGCGACCTCTTGCGTGGCCATCTTCCTCTATGCCGCGATCTTCGTGCCGAATTTCGTTTCCGGCTTCAATCTCTCGCAACTGGCCGCCAGCGCCTCGGAAAAGGCATTGCTGATCCTGCCGATGACGCTGCTCATCATCACCCGCGAGATCGACCTGTCGATCGCCTCGGTGCTGGCGCTGACGTCCGTCGTCTTTGGCTTGCTGGTCCAGGCCGGTGTGCCGACATTTGCCGCAATCCCGCTGACGCTCGTCATCGGCGGCCTGCTCGGCGCCTTCAACGGCTATCTGGTCTCGGGCCTTGGACTGCAGTCGTTGGTTGTGACGCTCGGCACCATGGCGCTCTATCGAGGCATTGGCTACATCCTGCTCGGCACCGGCTCGGTCAACATCCTGCCGCCCGCGGTCGTCGATTTCGGCATCAACAACCTGCCTGGCACCGAGATACCGTGGACCATCGTGCCCTTCCTGGTGCTGGCGCCGGTGTTTGCGGTCGTGCTGCAGAAGACGCCGACCGGCAAGCGCATCTACGCGCTCGGCGGCAGCCCCGAAGTGGCGCGCTATTCCGGCATAAACACGCGCCGGATGGTGCTGAACCTGTTCGTCGTCTCGGGCGTCGTCGCGGCGATAGCCGGCATCGTCTATACCGCGCGCCTTTCCAACGCCCGCGCCAACAATGCGCTCGGCATGGAGCTCGACGTCATCACCATCGTGCTGCTCGGCGGCGTCAGCGTCTTTGGCGGCAAGGGCCGCCTGACCGGCGTCATGCTGGCACTGGTCCTGATCGCCATCATCCGCAACGTGCTGGCGCTGAACCAGATCGGTGGCGACGCGCAGGGCATGATCATCGGCCTGCTTCTGATCGGCTCGCTGCTGGTCGGCAATTACTGGCGCTCCACACAGGAGATGCTCAGCAGATCCCGCGCAATGCGCGAGACAAAGGGGTGATCTCGGGCCCCTTCCTTCAAGCCCGAATTTTGACGGAGGAGTCACAATGAAAGCGTTTAGATTAGCCCTGCTCGCATCCGCGGTTCTGCTTGCGCCAAGCTCGCTGGCCTTCAGCCAGGAGTGCGCCAAGGAACCCGTAACGGTCGGTTTCCTGCCCAAGCTCGACACGGATCCCTACTTCAAAGTGGCCTTTGGAGGCGCACAAGAGGCAGCCAAGGAAATTGGCGGCACCGCTACCCAGGTCGCCCCATCGCAGGCGACCGCCGAGGCGCAGATCGAATTCATCAACAGCCTCGTGTCGCAGAAGGTCGGAGTCATCGCAATTGCCGGCAACGACGCCAATGCCGTCGCGCCTGCGCTGAAGCGCGCCGTTCAGCAGGGCGTCAGAGTGATTTCGTATGACTCCGATGTGGCCGCCGATGCGCGTGCGGTGTTCGTCAATCAGGTGAAGGGCGACAGTCTCGCCGAGATGATGCTCGAAAGTGCATTCGCCCTCAGCGGCGGTGAAGGCGAATTCGCGATCCTGTCGTCGACGCCGACGGCAACCAACCAGAACGCCTGGATCGACTTCATGAAGGCGAAGATGGCGGCCGAGCCGAAGTTCTCCAAAATGAAGCTGGTGCAGGTAGCCTATGGCGAAGAAAGCGAACAGATCAACCAGCAACAGGCGTTGGCGCTGGTGCAGGCGTTTCCGGATCTCAAGGTGATCATCGTCCCGGCTGGCATCGGCCTTCCGGCGGCCGCGCGTGCACTCGAGGAAGCGGGCATGATCGGCAAGGTCAAGCTGACCGGCCTCGCGCCGGCCACTCTGATCTCGAAATACATCAAGGACGAAGCTGCTCAGGATATCTGGTGGAACGTCACCGATCTTGGCTATCTTACTTATCAGACGGCCCAGGCGTTTGCGCAATGCAAGATCACCGGCAAGGAGGGTGAGAAGTTCACGGCAGGCAGGCTCGGCGAATACACGATTGGCGCCGGCGGCGAACTGATCCTTGGTCCGGCCAAGATCGTGACTCCCGAAAATCTGGCCGAGTTCAAATTCTGATCCTATAGAGCTTGAGTTCTAGGGGGCGCCGGTCCATCCGGCGCCCTTCCTAAAAACCTCTCGAATGAAAACAGTGCGGGGCGGCAATGAAGATATTGCTTGCAGGCGAAACCTTTGCAGCGACGACCTCGGTTGCCATCGGCAGCGACGTGCTTACAAGTGCGGCCTCGACAAATGGTGCGACGGCCTTCAATGCCGTGCTGGCCACTGAAGGCATCGCGGTCACGCAGATCGGCGGCGAGCGTTGCAGCGCGGAGTTTCCCTGTGACCTCGATGGGCTCGCCCAATATCAGGCGGTGGTGATCTCCGACGTCGGCGCCCTGACATTGCTGGTGACGCCGGATGCCCGCGCTGGGCGTGTCGGCGTCAACCGCCTCGATGTGCTCAAGGCCTATGTCGAAGGTGGCGGCGGGCTGATGCTGGCCGGCGGTTACATGGGCTTTCAGGGCATGTTCGGGACGGCGCGTTTCCACGACACCCCGGTCGAGGACGTTCTGCCGGTCCGTTGCCTACCCTACTGCGACGGCATGGAGGTGCCGCAAGGCCTGCAGGCCTCCATCCTGCAGTCGTCACATCCGATTTTTTCCGGGGTGGAGGGACCTTTGCCGCCGATTCTCGGCATGAACAAGCTGGAATTCAGGCGTGACGGTTCGTCCCGGCTTCTGGCGACCTGCCATCATCGCGGCACCGACTGGCCGCTCCTTGCCGTCGGTAGCCATGGCCGCGGCCGCACGATTGCCTGGGCAACCGATATCGGCCCGCATTGGCTCTCGCAGGATTTCCTCGGATGGCCGTTCTACGGAAGACTGATGGCGAACATGGTCGGTTGGCTCGCCGGCGATGGATGAGAAAGCTGGTTTGACCAGTGCTGCTGCCCAATCCTCCAACGAAAGACCAGGCTATCAAGCATACGTTGAATCAGGACGGCAGTGGCTCATAAACCGAAACCCCGATGTATCGATCGTATGAGCCACGATCTTTCTCAGGAAGCTTGTCTCGGGTTACACGCAATGTGAATCCCCCCTGCAAGTGCCCCGCGTCGAGAACCATCCAATCGAAAATATCATCGCCTTCAAACGAAAGTCGCTGTCCGACTTGATGCCATTTCTGAAGCTCGGGTGGCACCTCGAAAAACGTGCCTGAAAATAGCCGCTCCTCAGCATGATAATGCACAGCGGCAAGCCAAAGGAAAACAAAGTGGTCCTCCCGAAGACGTACGGACTCGTCGGGATCGCGAAACCGAAGCTTCGCGGAACAGAAGGCATCTGCATTTCCCTCGATATGTTCGACAAATGTCGGCACACTCGCAAGCGCGCGATCGTAAGCTGCTAGGAAGGCGGGGTCTGTCTGCGAGATAGCCGTGAAGAGTGGCTCATTCCGCGGTTCGTCGAATTCACCGTTCGATTGAGATTTTTCGCTCATAAAAGACCTCTTGGACTAACCTTGCGAAGTCCGCGCGCTTCTTCCTGGTGTGGGGAGACGGCGCTCGCGAAGCGGTGTCGCACTACCAGCCAAAGAGTCCTATCACGCTACCGACCAACCGCCATCCACCAATTATTTTCGCGCCAGTGATCAGTGACGCCGGCGGCGAGGCGAGGAACACCACGGTGCCCGCGACGTCGATCGGGTCGCCGATGCGGCCGAGCGGAATGTGGCCAGCACATGCAGGCGAGTGCGCAGGCGCGGCCGCTGCCGCGCGAGGCCCCGGTGACCAGCACCACCTTGCCGGCGAGGTCGAATTTCGGCGTGAACTCATTTGTCATGCGATTCCACCTTGTTCTTCAAATCGGACCGGCTGCCGTGTCGAACCGAATAGGCTCGCGTGAATTCGGCGCCCAGCAGAAATATCTCGGCCGAATAATAGACCCATAACAGCACGACGAGCAGGGCGCCGGCCGCGCCGTATGACGATGAGATGGCGCTGGTTCCGATATACCAGCCAATCAGCGACTTGCCGATGGTGAACAGAAACCCGGTGACCACGGCGCCGATGCCGACATCGCGCCATTGCAGGCTGCGGTCCGGCAGCACCTTGTAGATTGCGGCAAACAGCAGCGTGATCAGGGCAAACGAGACGATCCCGTTGATGGCGCTCAGGATGATGGTGCCGAACGGCAGGTAGGCGTTGATGACTTCTCCGAGCGCCGAAATTGCAGCGCTTACGACCAGTGACACCAGGAGCAGAAAACCGAGGGCGGCGACCAGGCCCAGGCTTGCAATGCGTGCCCGAACCATTCGTGAAATCGTTGCCCCGGTCGGTTTGACTTTCCAGATTTCGTTCAACCCCAGCTGCATCTCGCCGAACACGCCGGATGCGGCGACGAACAGCGTGACCAGCCCCAGAATGCTGGCGAGGGTTCCGGCTTCCTTCTGCGAGGCGTTTTCGATCGTAGCTCGCAGCAGCTCGGCACTTTGCGGCCCCATCAGGCCAGCGATCTGTGCCGAAAGGGCGAGTTGCGCCGCCTCGTGCCCGAAGGCCATGCCGGCAATAGCGACAACGATGAGCAGGATCGGCGCAAGCGAGGTCGTGGCATAAAACGCTATCGCCGCCCCATGGCTCAGCGCATTGTCGTCGATGAAGCCGATGACGCTCTGCTTGAGGAGCCTCCAGCCCTCTGCTGCCAAATTCCACATGTAGGCCTCGCATGCCTGTCAACAAACAAGTAGCGGCGGCGCAGCGCTAGGCGAGGGGTGGGGGCTCGGCCGGAACAAAGCCGGCAACGGCACGCCGTACAAGGCGATCGCCTATAAAGGCGGCGTGCAGCGAACATCCTGCGAAAGGTGCCGCTCGACTGGCCGGGGACGTGCTCACGATGCAATCAGGGGAACTGTGACAGTTGTCTGATAATGTATCGGATATCGGTTGAAATACGGGAACTCGATCACGAACGCATATTGGGCGGTCAGATGTGCCATGCGAAAGCCGCCGCTGGCGACGTCGATTGCTATTGTTACGTCGACGTCTTTCAATCCCAAATCCAGTAATTTTTCCGTGGCAATGGCTTGGATCTGGGCCTGAGTCAGCGAGTTCTTCATTTGCAGCGCACGTGACGACGTTTCCAGCGTGTACCGAACACTCGACATAGCGTTCAGAGCCCAGCCGAATGCAAAGATGCCGATCAAAAGCATTATCAGAAAAGGCGCGATCAGCGCGAACTCTAATGCAGCTCCGCCTGATGCATCCCCCGTGAAAGCTCTCGACTTAGCGGACACGAATCACCTGTTGATGACTGAGTTCGCGCGAGAGGGAAAACGCGCCAAAACTGAAGGGCGGTGACCAGGTGGCTGTCGCCTGTATTACGAGGAAGACCGAGGGGGCTTTCAAAGTGTCGCACAGGACCGATGGATCGGCCACGATGTTCCCGCACATGTATTTCCGGCTCACTGCCACCTGCGCGCCATCAGGATGGTTTTCCCAGCTCGAAAGAGCGACAGCTTGGATGGTCGTATCCTCGACTGCTCCTTGCATCACGAGGTTCGCCGCGGTTTTGACGCCTGCACGCATCGACAATGCGCTCGAGACAAAAGACCAGCCGTCGATGATGCCAAGAAGTACCAGGCAAAGGATGGGCAGAACCAGCGCAAACTCTACCGCGGCAACACCCGAATCACTCCGGAACATCCGGACTTGTAGCCGATCCACGAAAACTACTCGACAAGCTGAACGGTTTGCGTGGCCGGAATGTCTCGCATTCCAAGGCTCGTGCAATCCTGAATGATGTTTGCGTTGCCGGACCATTGCACGGTACTTGCGACGACCTGCGTGCAACCACCTTTGCCCGAGAAATTGCCGAGATAATTGACGCCCTGTGTTGGAAAATACAGAGCGCCGGTCAATAGCGAATCCGCCGTGCCATTAAACGTGTTGGATCCCGCCAGGTTGGCTCTGTCGCCATAGAACAGCACACCTGAATAGGTGCCCGACGTCGGTGCGCTGAGCTTGACGGTCGCCGTGCCGTTCATGCTAACGCCGGAGGTATCGGCCAGATAAATGACGACACCCTCGCCGGAAATATTTGCATTCGAGCTCGCTTTGAAATCGCCTCCCTCAATGACGTATATCCCGGGCGAGAGGGTTACATTGCCGCTCAAGCTGAGCCCCTTGCAGTATGTTCCAGGTTGCAAGGTTGACTGATTGCCGTTTTGACAAGGGTTCGTGGCCGGCGGCGCCGGCAGGTCGGCAAAAGGATCAGCAGCGGGCAGCGCCTGAGTTATCAGGCTGGCGCAAACGGTCTTCACGACGTTGCTCAACGAAACACCGCCTGCCGATATCAGGCAATCGACATCAAGGCTTGCCGATCCCTGAAGTTTGATGGCGTCCGGAGCTATCGAATTCGACATGACGGAGCAGCCTGTCAGTTTTGTGGTCGAACTGCCGGAAAAGAGCGCCGCTTTCGAAGCGGAAGGATCGACCGTCAAAATGCAGGCTTTTGAAGCATCCGTAATAAGAGCCACCGCCCTTGCTTGTGCGCCAACTGCGTTTTGCGTGAATATCGACGTAAAGAACCGATCGAGGTTCTGATGAACGACTACCTCAACCGCCTTTTTTCCGACATTTGGACCGGCTGACGGAGGCGAGAAGACCTCTATTGTACCTGCTGACGGTCCCCAGCCGTTCGTGGTCGCTGACGCTGTCGCTGCGGAGACAATCTTTGGCGTGTCGGATCCCGAAACCTTTTCCAAAGCGCCAGCATAGGCCGCCGCATCCGCCACCGCTTGTAGCTTCAGGCTGCTGTAATACCAATAGGAAGTCTCGATACCGAGGCCCGCACCGCCGACGACAATCGGCAAAGACAGAGCAAAAATAGTAGCAACGTTGCCGCTCTCGCCGATCGGTCGCATAGCGCGGAAAAAACACCTAAAAATGCGGGCACGCCAGTCCATTTCCCTATTAAAGCAGGATTGCATAAAAGAATGACTAAGAATTTCCGTACATTTCTTGGCTGCGATCCATCCGGGCTTAACGGCCCGTTCCGCCGCTTCAACGCGGGCCTTTGGCGCCACAGGACCCTCGTTAGTCCTTCGGCCGGGTGCATGTCTTCATAGGAACAATTCTGGTTTCCGGGGTCATGCGCAAGAAAAGACCGCCGCGGCCGGTTTCGATTGGCAATGGGTTGCCGTTCCCTGCTATTCCCGCTTCAAATCAAAAAGCAGTGGACGTTTCCAGTATGACCAATGTCGCCTTGACCGGGCTTGCCCGCGATCTTGCCAAGCGTGCCGCGGAAGGCCGCCCGGTGCGCATCGGCGTCATTGGTTCTGGCGAGATGGGCACCGACCTGGTGACGCAAGGCATGCTGATGCCGGGCATTTCGGTTTGCGCGATCTCGACGCGCCGCCCGCATACGGCGCGTGACGCCATCCGCATTGCTTATGGCGACCAGGCGATGGCAGCCGAAGCGGACAGCGCTTCGAAGGTCAGCCAGGCGATCGAAAGCGGCAAGATCGCCGTCACCTCGAACGAAATGCTGGTCACCAATCCGCTTATCGATGTCGTCATCGATGCCACCGGCAAGCCCGGGGTCGCCGCCGATTTCGACCTGATGGCGATGCAGCACGGCAAGCATCTGGTGATGATGAATGTCGAGGCCGACGTCACCATCGGCTGTTATCTGAAGCAGCAGGCCGACCGGCTCGGCGTCGTCTATTCGGTCGGTGCCGGCGACGAGCCGTCGAGCTGCATGGAGCTGATCGAGTTCGCCTCGGCGCTCGGCTACACCATCGTCTCCGCCGGCAAGGGCAAGAACAACCCGCTCAACCACGACGCCGTTCCCGACGACTACCGCGAGGAGGCGCTGCGCCGCAACATGAATCCGCGCATGCTGGTCGAGTTCGTCGACGGCTCGAAAACCATGGTCGAGATGTGCGCCATTGCCAACGCCACCGGGCTGGTGCCCGACGTTCCCGGCATGCACGGCCCCAAGGCCGATCGCGACGAGCTGGTCAAGGTGCTGATCCCGCGCGAGCAGGGCGGCATTCTGTCGAAGAAGGGCGTCGTCGACTACACCGTCGGCAAGGGCGTGGCGCCCGGTGTCTTCGTCATCGTCGAGGCGACGCATCCGCGCATCATCGAGCGCATGGACGATCTGCATATCGGCCACGGTCCCTATTACAGCTTCTTCAGGCCCTACCATCTGACCTCGTTGGAAGTGCCGCTGACGGCCGCTCGCATCGCGCTTTACGGCAAGCCCGACATGGTGCCGCTGCCGCGGCCGGTGGCAGAGGTCTGCGCGGTGGCCAAGCGCGATCTGGCGGCAGGCGAGGTTTTCGACGCGATCGGCGAGACCTGCTACCGCTCCTGGACCATGACCGTCGAAGAAGCCCGCGCCCATCGCGCCGTGCCGGTCGGTCTGCTCGAAGGCGGCAAGGTGCTGAAACCGGTGAGGAAAGGCGAATTGCTCACCGCCGACAATGCCGCGCCCGACCCGACGACCGGGCTGTTCGCCTTGCGCCGGCTGCAGGACGAGATGCTGTATGGGCGTGACGCTGTCGACCGGTGAGCTGTCGCGGTGGCCTTTGGCCGGGCCTACTGGCATTGTCATTACAACTCTCTATATTGTATTGACGATGAAGGCGGAGGCGATCACATGAATCTTCAGATCAGGGACCCGCGCGCACGCGAACTGGCGCGAGAGCTTGCTGCCAAACGCAAGATTTCGATGACCGAAGCGGTCATCGAAGCGCTTGAATCCGAGTTGAAGCGGGAGAGCGGACGCATTCCCCTGGCTGAGCGGCTTGCTGCCATTGCCAACGACTTCAAGGCCAAGGCAGGCCAAGGTGGTCGGGCTGTGACGAAGGATGAGATCGATGAGATGTGGGGCCATCCCTGATGTTCATCGACACCTCCGTGGTTGTCGCGATTCTTTCAGGCGAAGAGGATGCCCGCGAGTTGAGTAATCGCATTGAGGCAGCGCCCGCGAGAATAACTTCGGCGTTGGTGGTGCTTGAAGCGGCGATGCGGCTTTCGACGATGCTTGCCGTGCCGCCGGTTGTCGCCGGAGATGCGATAGAGGCGTTTCTTCGCGAGGCCGAAATCGAAATTGTGCCGATCGACGCCAGCGATGCCAAGCTCGCGATCCAGGCATTTTCAGACTACGGAAAGGGGCGCGGACATCCCGCCCAGCTCAACTTAGCCGACTGCCTTTCTTATGCCTGCGCAAAAAGTCATGGCTCCGCACTGCTCTACAAGGGCAACGACTTTTCGCATACCGACCTCGCGTAATCCGCAACCGGCTGTTACTTCCCGAGCTCGATAGACCGCAGCCGCGCCGCTTCCACCGCCTCGGTGAGCAGGCGCGTCAGACGGTCCTCGCCCATCAGCACGGCAAGGGCGGCAGCCGTGGTGCCGTTGGGGCTGGTCACCTGCTGTCTGAGCACGCCGGGCTCCTCGCCGCTTTCGGCGGCCAGCGAGGCGGCGCCGTAGACCGTCTGCATGGCCAAGAGCTTGGCAGTCCCCGTCGGCAGGCCGGCTTTCTCGGCGGCCACGGTCAGCGCTTCGATGAAATGGAAGATATAGGCCGGCCCCGACCCGGAGACTGCCGTCACCGCATCCATCAGGGCTTCGTCGTCGATATCGGCCACTTGCCCGCTCGCCGAAAGCAGGTCGGCAACAAAACGCTTGGTGTCGTCGGAAACCAGGCTGTTGGAAAACACCACCATCATGCCCTTGCCGATCGCCGCCGGCGTGTTGGGCATGCAGCGCACGATCGGCGCGCGGTCGCCGAGAATACCTTCGAACGTAGCGACGGGTGTCCCGGCGGCGATGCTGAGGAAGGTGGTCCGGCCATCATTGAAGCGGATGTAGCCGGCCGTCACGTCGCGGATCACCTGCGGCTTGACCGCAATGACGACGAGGGTCGGCACGGCGTCCGCCGGGATGGCGCCGGCATCCGCGCCGGCAGCGCAGCCCAGCGCTTCGGCACGCTTGCGCAACTCGGCATTGGGCTCGACCACAAACACCGCAGCCGGAGCCAGCTTGCCGGCTTTCAGCCAGCCCGAGAGCATGGCGTAGCCCATATTGCCGCAACCGGCGAGAACAAGCCTGATCGTCATCGAAAGCCTCCCATAGAGATGGCTTCCCATAGACGTTCGCGGCAGGGCGGGGAAGCCCCTGTTGGGACTGTGATCACGCGGAATTCCCGGACTGAGATCGGTCGCAACGATACTTGCTCAGGCCAGCAACACCACATTATCAATGAAGAAATCGCCGGGACAGATGTTCTCCTTGCGGTTGGGATGCGCATGTAGTCGCGCAGGGGTGGGCCGACCAAATTAACCTTTTATTTCCTATGCCTGTTTAGCATCGCTTAACCAGGAACGGTCGCTACGTCCCAGCCCGAGGGGAAAGCTCGAGGAATCATGGCTTACAGGGATAATCGTGAACACCGGAGGAACGAGCGGTCCTTGCTGTCGCTCGTCGAGGCGGTGCGCGGCGAGGACGAAGCATCGCTGGTTTCGCTAGAGGACCGCGCAGGCCGGTTATGGCGCGAGGATGCCGCCACACGCCATCGTCTTGCCCGCTCGCGCCGCGAAGCGCGTGCCAGCACGATCCTGTTGGCAGCCGCCGGCATTACCCAGCCCCGTCCTGATGAGCCAAAGGCCGGCACCATGCTGATGGAAGAGGCTGCAGCTGCCGATCGGTTTTTCGTCCCCGCTGGCTCCCTTGGCGGCCCCGATGCCGGTTCCGCCGATCGCCCAGCATATCGGGCAGCGCCGCCTCCTGCTCTGCCGGTCGAGATCGCGCGTACCAAACGTCCTGGTCCGATCGGTGCCGTGTTGTCGGCGCTGAGCCGGCTCATGCCTGGCAGAGCGCCGGAGGAGATGGCGTCCGGTGAGACTTCCGCCGCGACAAATTCCACCGCAGCGATGCCACCTGCGTTCCACCCGCAGCCGCTCTATGCCGGTCGGGCACCTTATCCGCAGCAACCCACGCCGCCGCATTCGGCCCATACTCAGGCCTGGTCGAGGAAGGCAAATCAGGCCTCGGAAGCCGCCGATCAGCAAAGCCAGATCGAGGAAATCCGCGCCAGCCTGCGCGAATTCCGCGAGGTCGTTCGCGAGCTCACCGAAAACCGCGCGCGCCGCCGCTATTTCTGAGCGTCGAATAAAACATGCCGGTTTCGAGTTAACGGCATGGGACGGCGCATTGACGGGATTGCCCGGCTCGATTTTCGTGAAAATGCCGCGCTGCATGTCCGCCCGCAGCGCATGGTTCTGGGCAACGGCCTGCATAAAAGATATCTGGAGCGCGCCGCATGGATGTTTTAACGCGGCAGGCTTACGCGATAGGCGTCGAGGGTGGTTCATG
This sequence comes from Mesorhizobium sp. M0074, assembly GCF_040322975.1. Classification (NCBI taxonomy): domain Bacteria; kingdom Pseudomonadati; phylum Pseudomonadota; class Alphaproteobacteria; order Hyphomicrobiales; family Phyllobacteriaceae; genus Mesorhizobium; species Mesorhizobium sp. M0074. The sequence goes on along the minus strand of NZ_JAMYUM010000023.1, from coordinate 83,754 downwards.
GCTGAGTTGATTGACGGAAAAAGCGTCGCCGAAGACGTGGTGCGGCGGGTCAAGGCCCTGACCGCCGAACTGGCGGAAAAGGGTGGACGGCAGCCCGGTCTCGCCGTGGTCATCGTCGGCGAGGATCCGGCGAGCCAAGTCTATGTCGCCTCCAAATCCCGCACCGCCAAGGAATGCGGCTTCCATTCGGTTCAGCACACGCTGCCGGCCGAAACCTCCGAGCCGGACCTGTTGAAGATCATCGGCCAGCTCAACGCCGATCCGGCCATCAACGGCATCCTCGTGCAGCTTCCGCTTCCCGGCCATATCGATTCCGGCAAGATCATCCAGACCATCGCGCCGGAGAAGGATGTCGACGGCTTCCACTTCATCAATGTCGGCAAGCTCGGCACCGGCGAACTCGAGACCGCCTTCGTGCCTTGCACGCCGGCCGGCTCGATGCTGCTGATCGAACGGGTGCGCGGCAAGGACCTGTCCGGTCTCAATGCGGTCGTCGTCGGGCGTTCGAACATCGTCGGCAAACCGATGGCCAATCTTCTGCTTGCCGCCAACTGCACCGTCACCATCGCACACAGCCGGACCAGGGACCTGCCGGCGCTTGCCCGCACCGCCGATATTCTGGTCGCCGCCGTCGGCCGGTCTGAAATGGTCCGCGGCGACTGGGTCAAGCCTGGCGCCACCGTCATCGATGTCGGCATCAACCGCGTCGCCGCACCTGAAAAGGGCGAAGGCAAGACGCGCCTCGTCGGCGACGTCGCCTTTGCCGAGGCGGCGAAGACGGCCGGCGCCATCACGCCGGTGCCTGGCGGCGTCGGACCGATGACCATTGCCATGCTGATGGCCAACACGCTAGCTTCCGCCTATCTCGCAGCCGGATTGGAACGGCCTTCCTTCTGACCAGAAAGCAGCGTCCTTGCCGAACCTCACTGTTCCCTTAGAACGGCCGGTCACCAATGATCCCGTTCAGGGCGGGCGGCAGTTCGGGTTTCTGTTGGTCGACAAGTTCTCCATGTTCTCGCTGGCCGCGGCAATCGACACGTTCCGGTCGGCGAACCGGCTGCTCGGCCGCGATTTCTATGGCTGGACTACGGTGTCGGCCGACGGCGACGCCGTCATGGCGTCCAACGGCCTGCCGCTCAAGATCGACTACGCGGTTGCCGATCTGCCGCCGGTCGATATCCTGTTCGTCTCGGTCGGGCTGACGACGGAATTTCCCGGCAAGAGCAAGGTGCTGGCAGCGCTGCGCAGTTGGGGCCGGCGCGGCAATGCGCTCGGCGCGCTTTCGGTCGGCTCCTATTTGCTTGCCGAAGCAGGCCAGCTCGATGGCTATCGCTGCACCATCCATTGGGAAAACCGCGCCGGCTTCCTCGAACGCTTTCCGGACATCAACTGCACCGGCAACGTCTTCGAGATCGACCGCAAGCGCTACACCTGCGCCGGCGGCACCACATCGATCGACCTGATGCTGGAGATCGTGCGCGGTGATTTCGGCTCGAGCCTCGCCAATGGCGTCGCCAACCAGTTCCAGCATGAGCGCATCCGCTCGGCCGGGGACCGCCAGCGCGTCGGCCCGGAACGCGACCTGACCGGCAAGTCGGAGAAGCTGCGCCGCATCGTCGAGCTGATGGCCGACCATCTCGACGAGCCGCTGTCGGCGGTGCAACTCGCCAAGTCGGCGGGCCTGTCGGTGCGCCAGGTCGAGCGCCTGTTCCTGCGCCATCTCAGTGTGACGCCCGGGCGCTATTATATGCGGCTCAGGCTCGAGCGGGCGCGCGAATTGCTGCGCCAGACAAACATGCCGATCCTCGACGTGGCAATCGCCACCGGCTTCACCTCGCATTCCTATTTTGCCCAGAGCTACCGGCTGCAATTCGGCCGGCCGCCTTCCGAGGAACGCCGCACGGCGTATTGAGGGTTTGGCAGAGAGGCGACGCAGCTTCGTACTCCGTCCGGGCTTGTGTCGCGACCCGGCGTCAAATAGCTTTCCGGCGCCGAGCGGCGGCGACTGACGGGGGAGATTTTTGATGGCGGGATTTGTGCAGAGCGTCGCTGCGGCCGCCCTGTTGCTGTGGACGACGGGGTTCGGCTTCGCCGCCGATCGCGTCATCGTCATTCTCGATGCCTCCGGCTCTATGTGGGCGCAGATCGACGGCAAGCCCAAGCTCGAAATCGCCCGTCAATCGCTGCGGAACGTGCTGCAATCGGTCCCGGCCGAGGAGGAAATAGGCTTCATGGCCTATGGCCATCGCGAGAAGGCCAGTTGCGACGACATCGAACTCATCGTGCCACCGCAGGCAGGCTCGGCAAGTGCGATCTCAGCCGCGGCCGACAGCTTGAAATTTCAGGGCAAGACGCCGCTGACCGCTGCGGTCAAGCAAGCGGCGGAAGCATTGAAATACACCGAGGACAAGGCGACGGTCGTTCTCATCACCGATGGCATCGAGACATGTAGCGGCGATCCCTGTGCGCTCGGCAAGGAACTGGAGGCTGCTGGCGTCGACTTCACCATCAATGTCGTCGGCTTCGGCCTGACGGCGGCCGAGGGCAAGCAGGTCGGTTGCCTCGCCGACAATACCGGCGGCAAATATATCGAAGCGTCGGATGAAAAGGCATTGCAGGACGCCCTCGTCGAGACCGTTGCGCCTCCGCCACCCGCCCCTGAACCGACTCCCGCCCCGCAGCCTGCTCCCCAGCCGGCGCCCGCCCAGCCGGCGGAGTCCAATTTCGTGCCCACCGTCGCGCTTGCCGAGGGTGGCGATCCCGTCACCGACGGCAATGCCTGGGAGATCTACAAGGCGAATTCCGACGGCACGCGCGGCGATCCCGTCACCACCGAATATGGCACCTACAAGGGCAATCTGGAGCCGGGCGACTATATCGTCGTCGCGCGTGCCGGCGAGGCCAGGGCCGAACAGAAGATCAAGATAGAGCCTGGCCAGGTCGCCAAACCGCACTTCAACCTGAATGCCGGCACGCTGGTCATCCACCCGCGGCCAAGCGAAGGAGCGGACGTTGATGACGGCGCGGCTGTCGTAATCGGCTATCCCGGCGTCGACACCCCGCCGACCTATTACGGTGACACGAAAGTCGTGCTGCCGGCCGGTGACCAGAAGGTGACGGTCACGATCGGCCAGGGCATGGTTATCGAGACGATCCCGCTTGCCGCCGGCAGGGTCATCGACAAGGACATTATCGTCGGCGTCGGGCGTATCGTCGCCAACGCCTATTATGCTGCCGGCGGCGACAAGGCCGAGGGTTCGGGCGTTGGCTTCAAAGTGCTCCAGGCGAAAAAGAACATCGACGGAACCAGGCAGGAGGTGACTTATGCCTACGGTCCGGACAGCAAGTTCGATCTGCCGCCCGACGATTATGTAATGGTCGCGACGGTCGACCTTGCGGTGGCCGAGCAGCCGTTCAGCGTCAAGGTTGGCGACCATCAGGATCTGAAGATCGCGATGAACGCCGGTATGCTGACGATAACCGCGCCAGGGGCCTCGAAGATCGAGATATTCGAGGCCAGGAAGGCCATCGACGGAACCCGCAAGTCGGTCGGCTACGCCTACGACCAGAAGTATCAAGCCACTCTGTCGGCCGGCGACTACGCGGTGGTTTCGGAGAAATCGGACAACAGCTCGAGGCAAGGCACGGTAACGGTCAGGGCCGGCGCGCGAGCCGAGCTGACCGTTCAGTAGATCTAAGGGAGAGCGGCCACCAGCCGCTCTTCCATGGTCGAAAAGTCACGCCGTACCGAAGGCGCTGGCGCCATGGTCGGCGCGTCCCACCAACTGCCGGAACCCGGCGAAAAGCTCGCGGCCGAAGCCGAATTCATTGCCTATGAGGTCGCTGTCCGCGGGGCGGCGCAGTGCGAAATCGCCGGCTGGCACCAGTACCTCCAGCGTCCCGGCCTCGGCGTCGAGCCTGATGATATCGCCGTCATGGATCCTGGCGATAGGCCCGTCCTCCGCCGCTTCCGGCGTCACGTGAATCGCCGCTGGCACCTTGCCTGAAGCGCCCGACATGCGGCCGTCGGTGACCAACGCCACATGCTGGCCGCGGTCCTGCAGGATGCCGAGCACGGTGGTCAGCCTGTGCAATTCCGGCATGCCGTTGGCCTTCGGTCCCTGGAACCGAATGACGGCGATGAAGTCGCCGGTCAGCGACCCCGCCTTGAACGCCTCGTTCAGGCCTTGCTGGCTGTCGAACACCTTGGCCGGCGCCTCGATGACGCGCCGCTCCGGCTTGACCGCCGATGTCTTGATGACGGCGTGGCCGAGATTGCCCGAAAGCACTTTCAGACCGCCGCTCGGCTGGAACGCCTTCTTGAACGGCGCCAGCACCTTCTCGTCCCCGCTCTCGCGCGGCGAAGCCTCGCGCACGACGCCGCCGTCGGCGCCGAGCCTGGCCTCGACCGCGTAGGGGCGCAGCCCTTCGCCCCACACCGTCTGCACATCCTCGTGCAGGATGCCTGCGTCGAGCAGTTCGCGGATCAGGAAGCCGAGCCCGCCGGCGGCGTGGAAATGGTTCACATCGGCAAGGCCGTTCGGATAGACCCGCGCCAGCAGCGGCACCGCTTCCGAGATGTCGGAGATGTCCTGCCAGGTAATGGCGATGCCGGCCGCCGCTGCCATAGCGATCAGGTGGATGGTGTGGTTGGTCGAACCGCCGGTGGCGTGCAGGCCGACGATGCCGTTGACGATCGAGCGCTCGTCGATCATCCGCCCGACCGGCGTGTAGGCGTTGCCGAGCGCGGTGATCGCCAGCGCCCGCTTCGTCGCTTCCCTGGTCAGCGCGTCGCGCAGCGGCGTGCCGGGATTGACGAAGGAAGCGCCAGGCGTGTGCAGGCCCATGATCTCCATCAGCATCTGGTTGGAATTGGCGGTACCGTAGAAAGTGCAGGTTCCCGGCCCGTGATAGGATTTTGATTCGGCTTCGAGCAGTTCGGCCCGCCCGGCCTTGCCCTCGGCATAGAGCTGGCGGATCTTGGCCTTTTCGTCGTTCGGAATGCCGGTCGTCATCGGCCCGGCCGGGATGAAGACCGCCGGCAGATGACCGAAGGTCAGCGCCGCGATCACCAGCCCGGGCACGATCTTGTCGCAGACGCCGAGATAGACGGCGGCATCGAACATGTTGTGCGACAGGCCGATTGCCGCGGCCATGGCGATCACGTCGCGCGAGAACAGCGACAGCTCCATTCCGGGCTGGCCCTGGGTGACGCCGTCGCACATCGCCGGCACGCCGCCGGCCACCTGGGCGATGCCGCCGGCCTCGCGCGCCGCATCCTTGATCAGCGCCGGAAACGTCTCGAAAGGCTGATGTGCCGACAGCATATCGTTATAGGAGGTGATAATGCCGAGATTCGGTACCCGGTCCCCGCCAAGCGCTACCTTTTCGGAAGGGCTGCAGACGGCAAAGCCGTGGGCCAGGTTGCCGCAGGACAGCACGGCCCGGTTGGCGGTGCGGTTCGAGGCTTCGGCGATGCGGCCGAGATAGGCCTCGCGACCGGGCTTGGAGCGCTCACGGATGCGCTGGGTGATGGCTTCGATATCGCGTCTTGCGGTCATGGCGGTCGGTCCTTTCAGGCGAGGTCCCGCAAACACCTTCCGGCTGTTGCCGGGACCTGCAGCCAAGTTGAGATCAGGGTGCCCAGAAAACCTCTACGGGCTTTTGAGTGGCATCGAGCACGGCGCGAATGGGCTTTCGTGCTCCAACTCCAAGCGCGGCCTCGAATGCGGTGCGTTTTTCCGCGCCCTCGATATGCAGCGCGATGAAGGCGGCATTGATGATCCGCGCCAGTGACAGCGTCAGCCGTGGCTCGCCGGCACTTGCCGCGTGAACCGGAAGCACGATCCTTTGCGACGACGGATCGAGCAATCTTGCCAGGTTGTCGGCATCCGGAAAGAACGAGGCGGTGTGGCCATCAGTTCCCATGCCTAGCACAACAACGTCGAGTGGCCAGGGCAGCACTTGCAGCGCCTCACTGTCGGAGACCGCTGCACCCTCGATCGTTGCCGCGGCGTGGTAGAGCGGCACGAAATTCGCGGCGGCGGCCGCGTTCTGCAGCAGGTTGGCGGCAACCAGGCCGGCATTGGAGCGCGGCGATGAGGGCGGCACGAAGCGCTCGTCGACCAATGTTATCGTCACCTTTTCCCAGGCGATCGGAACGGTCGAAAGCGCCGCGAAGAATTTCGCCGGCGTCGTGCCGCCCGAGACCGCAAGCAGCGCCATGCCGCGCTCGGCGATCGCCTTTGAGAGACGGCCGGCGACGTGGCCGGCAAGCGCTGTCGCCAACTCCTGGCGTCCGGCAAATTCGTGCCAGTTGTAGGCGCCGCCTAATTGCTCTCGTGCCATGTCCGCCCGTCGCGTTCGATCAGCGCAATCGAGGCCGAGGGGCCCCATGTGCCGGCGGTGTAGCCTTGCGCCTCTTGCCTGCCGCTTTCCCAGGCGTCCTGGATCGGGTCGATCCATTTCCACGCCGCCTCGACCTCGTCGCGGCGCATGAACAGCGTCTGGTTGCCACGGATGACGTCCATGATCAGCCGCTCATAGGCATCGGGGGCGCGGCCGTCGAAGGATTGCGCAAAACTCATGTCGAGCGGAATCTGGCGCAGCCGCATGCCGCCCGGCCCCGGATCCTTGATCATGATGAACTGCTTGACGCCCTCGTCGGGCTGCAGCCTGATGACCAGCTGGTTGGCGGAGATCGGCCCGGCGCTCTCGCCGAAGATCGAATGCGGGATCGGCTTGAATTCGATGACGATCTCCGAAACGCGCGTCGCCAGCCGCTTGCCGGTCCGGAGATAGAACGGCACGCCCGCCCAGCGCCAGTTGCCGATCTCGGCTTTGAGCGCAACGAAAGTCTCGGTGTTGCTGTACTTGCCGAGCTCCTCGACATAGCCTTTCACCGGCCCGCCGGCCGAGGCGCCGGCACGGTATTGTCCGCGCACCGTGTGCTTCGGCGCTTCGTTGCCGTTGATGCGCTTCAGCGCCCGCAGCACCTTCAGCTTTTCGTCACGGACGGCATCGGCGTCCATCGACGACGGCGCCTCCATGGCGACGAGGCAGAGCAGTTGCAGCATGTGGTTCTGCACCATGTCGCGCAATGCGCCGGCCTTGTCGTAATAAGTGACGCGGTCTTCCAGGCCGACTGTCTCGGCCACGGTGATCTGCACATGATCGACATTGGCGGAATTCCAAAGCGGCTCGTAGAGCGCGTTGGCAAAGCGCAGCGCCATCAAATTCTGGACCGTCTCCTTGCCGAGATAGTGATCGATGCGGAAAATCTGGCTTTCATGGAAGTCGTCGCCGACCAGGTCGTTGAGCGCGCGCGCCGAAGCTAGATCGCGGCCGATCGGCTTTTCCAGCACGATGCGCGAATTCGGCGTGATCAGCCCGTGCTCCTTCAGCTTGTGCGAGATGTCGCCGAACAGTGCCGGCGCCACCGCCAGATAGAAAGCGCGGATGTGTTCGCTGTCGCCGATCGCCTTCTTCAGCCTGTCGAAGCCGGCACCTGTGGTTGCATCTGCCGGGACATAGGAAAGCCGTGCGAGGAACGTCTTCAGTTCCGTGGCGTCGATATCTTCCGGCTTCACGTGGTCGGCAATCGCCTGCCTGGCGAAAGACTGGAACTCCTCGTCTGTCATCTTCGAACGCGATGTGCCGATGATGCGCGTCGGCTCGGAAAACTGGTGGTCGCGCTGGCGGTAGTATAGCGACGGCAGAAGCTTGCGTTCCGACAGGTCGCCGGTGCCGCCGAAAATGATGAAGTCGAAAGGGTCGACGGGAATGATCTGGCTGGTCATGGTCTGTCCGCTGTGACGCCGGTCGCGATAACGCGGCTGATATAATCTAATCGATTTAAACTTGCCAGTGCCATTGCGTCACATCCGCGTGTGCTCTTGACACCGGCGCTGGCCGGAGGCTTGTCGGCAAGCGATGCTTCCGGGGGCGTTCGCAGTTGCAGCATAGAGCCGGATGGCAGCGAAAGCCAAAGGAGAAATCGTCGATGGACGCACATCTTTCGATGGCCATCGCCAAACGCGTTTTCGATCGTCTTCAACGATGAGTGAGAAAAGCATGCGCCTCAAAAACAAGGTCGCCATCATCACCGGCGCTGCCTCGGGTTTTGGCGAGGGCATGGCCAGGCGCTTTGCCGAGGAGGGCGCGCGCGTAGTCGTCGCCGATCTGAACGCCAAGGGCGCAGAGCGCGTTGCCGGCGAGATCGGCGAAAAGGCGATCTGGACCCAGACCGACGTCTCGCTGCGGTCCGAATTCGACGACATGGTCCATGCTGCAATGAGCGCCTTCGGCCGCATCGACATCATGGTCAACAACGCCGGTTATACCCATCGCAACGGTGACATGCTGGAAGTCGACGAGGCGACCTTCGACCTGATCACGTCAGTCAACATGAAGGCGATCTACCACGCAGCGCTTGCCGTGGTACCGGTGATGGAGCGGCAAGGCGGTGGCGTCATCCTGACGACGGCCTCCACGGCCGGTATCAGACCGCGGCCCGGCCTCACCTGGTACAATGCATCGAAGGGCTGGGCGATCACCGCGACCAAATCGATGGCGGTGGAACTCGCGCCGAAGAACATCCGCGTCAACTGCCTCTGCCCAGTTGCCGGCGAGACCGGCATGCTCGCGAAATTCATGGGCGCCGACACACCCGAGATCCGCGAGAAGTTCCGCGCGTCGATCCCGCTCGGCCGGCTTTCGACGCCGCTCGACATAGCCAATGCCGCGCTTTGGCTCGCTTCGGACGAGGCGGCTTTCATCACCGGCGTGGCGCTGGAAGTCGACGGCGGGCGTTGTATTTGAACGGTCCGGTTATCCGGCGGAGGACCGGCTGATGGCGAGCGACCCGCAATCGCTCTGCCGGCCTACGCCCCGGTTTTGACGTAGCTCTTGTAGATCCAGCCGCGCTTGCCGTTGTAGACGATCTGGCACCATTGCTTGCAGCTCATCACTTGCACCGATGTCTTGGCCGGCACGGTGAGAATGGCGGCCGCATTCTTTTTTGGGCCGGTGCGCATGGTGACGGATCTCAGGATGCGTCCGGTACCGGCAGTATTGGCTCTTCCGGATTTTGCCTTGGTGCTGTTGTCGTCTTCGCTCGCGGTCTGCGTCGGCAGTTGCGGCTTGGGCGTGGGGATGGCGGCGGTCTGCGCGCCATCGGGCCCGCTGTTTTTCGTTGAGCTGCCGGGAGCCGCGACCTTGGCAAACAATGCCGCAGCGTCGGGTTTTGCTGCCGGGTCGGCGAATGCCACCGAAGCAGACGATTTATCGGTCGCCTGCTCGGTCTGGCTTGCCAGCTGGTCGGATGCTGCCGTGGCGGCGGCCGATGCCGTCTTTGGCCCCGTCCAGCGCGGATCGTTGGGAGCCAGCGCTGGTATCTCGGCTTCCGCTGCGGCCACCGCTGGGGAAACCGCATCTGCCTTGCCCGTCGTCCGCGGCGCCGCAGCAACCTTGGCAGGCATGATCTTCGTCGTCTTGACCGGGATGGTCGGAACGATCTGCTCAGGACTTGCGGCCGCTTGTCGCTCATTTGCCGGCAATGCCAGCCACAGTGCCACCGCGGCAACGCCGAGCAGTGCGGCCGTGCCAAGCGCGGCTATCACCAGATGCGCGTTCGACCGGACCCCGTGCCAGAACGTCGGCCGCATATCGTAACCGAATTGCATCGCAAGGCGCCGTCGTTCCGGCGCGCCGAAACTGAAGGGCTCTCTCACACTTGCCACCTCCATTTGCGGGCCGATGTTCTTACGACCCATGCCGGAGAGCCGGCATTTCGATCGGCATCGGTCCCAAACCAAAAGCGGGCAGGCCCGCAAAAAATTCCCCGTTCAGCTGCCCACGAGCATCATCTTTCGCCCGCGATTGTGGCATCACTGCGCCCTTGGCGGCAATTCTGCGCCCTGGTTAAGGATTCTGCAACGTCTGGTTAGATCCTGTCCCGCAACGCGTACCAGTTGAGCGCAAGAAAGAGCAGTGGCGCGCGCAAACGCCGGCCGCCGGGGAAGGGTGGAATTTTCAGGTCCTCGATCAGCTTCAGCCGGTCGCGGTTGCCGGCGACCGTCTCGGCATAAAGCTTGCCGAAAAAGTTCGACAGCATGACGCCGTGGCCGGAATAACCGCCGATCGAGGTCACATTGGGCATCACTTCGCGCACGAACGGCTTTCTCGGCATGGTGATGCCGACATAGCCGCCCCAGCCATGCGTGATCTCGACGTCCTTCAGTGCCGGATAGATTTCGGCGATCTGCCGGCGGATGTGGATGTGGATGTCCTTGGGATCGTTGACCGCATAGATCTCGCGGCCGCCAAACAGCAGCCGCCCATCCTTCGATTTGCGGAAATAGCGCACGACGAAGCGCGAATCGTCGACCGCCTCGCCACCCGGCAACACTTTGGAATCGGCTCCCAGCGGTACCGTCGCGCCGATGAACGAGCCGATCGGCATGATATGCGCGGCACTCACCGGTTCGAGCGTGCCGCCATAGGCATTGACCCCGATCAGGCATTTAGCGGCGGCGATCGTGCCCTTCGGCGTCGCAACCCTGACCTTGCCGCCGCCGGAGGTGATGCCGGTTGACGACGTCTGCTCGAATAGCTTTGCGCCGGCCTCTGCCGCCACCTTTGCGGTGCCGATGACCAGTTTCAGCGGATGGATGTGGCCGGTGCCGGTGTCGCGGGTGCCGCCGAAATAATGCGTCGAGCCCAGCCGCTCGGCTGTCTCCGCGGCATCCATGAATGAGATGTGCGGATAGCCGAAACGGCTCGCCATGATCTCGGCATGCGCCTTGTAGTCGTCGACATAGCGCTTCTTGTGCGCCACCGACATCTGGCCGGGCATATAGTCGATCTCGATCTGGTGCATGGCGGCAAAGTCGAGCAGATGCGCCTTGGCCTCTTCGGCCAGGTCGAACAGCGCCTTGGCGCGGGAAAAGCCGTATTCCGCTTCCAGTTCCTCTGCCCAGGCCCGTTGTCCGGTGCCGAGCTGGCCACCATTGCGGCCCGATGCGCCGTCACCGAAACGATGCGTTTCGATAAGCACGACATCCGCGCCTGTCGTGGCGAGATGAGCCGCCGCCGACAGGCCGGTAAAGCCGCCGCCGACAATCACCACATCGCATGTCCGGTCGCCATCGAGCGCCGGATATTCGGGCCTTGGCCCGGCCGTGTCTTCGTACCAGGAGCGGCCGGGGGAGATTGGGGATTGGTAGGTCATGATGCTTGGCTAGGGGAGTAGGGGAGTAGGGGAGTAGGGAAGTAGGGAAGTAGGGGAGTAGGGGAGTAGGGAGCTAGTCGGGTGACAGTTTGCGGATCAGGAGGCGAAGAAGCTTCCCAACGCTTTCGGTACTCGCCAACAATGAAGCCGCCGTCGCCTTCGGCGCGATGCCGGTACGCTCGGCGATCAGAAGCTGAGTTTCCAGTTCCTTCAATGATCCTTGAGCGATACGGAGAAATTGTTGATAGGAACCTCGGATCTCTCTGCCATATCCCTCCGCAATGTTCGACGGCACCGAGCTTGCAGCGCGCCGCACTTGGCTGGTGAGTCCATAAAGTTCTTCCTTGGGCCATGATTTCGCCGCGCCGTAAACGGCCACAGCAAGGTCCATTGCCTGCTGCCAGACTATCAAATCCTTGTAGGAACCCGTTTTCTCAGCCATTCGTCCCTACTCCCCTACTCCCCTACTCCCCTACTCCCCTACTCCCCTACTACACATTCAGCAGCAAATACTCCCTCTCCCACGGGCTGATCACTTCCATGAAGGTCTCGAATTCCGCTCGCTTGATCGCCGCATAGGTGGCGGCAAATGACTTGCCGAGCAGCGTGCCGAGTTCTTCGTCAGCCTCGAACAGGTCGACGGCTTCGAGCAGGCTGCGCGGCAGGTCGATCTGGTCCTCGTTGGCGGTCGTCAGAACCGGCGGCTCGGCCTTGATCTTGTTGGTCATGCCGATCAGTCCGCAGGCAAGCGATGCCGCCAGCGCCAGATAGGGGTTGGCGTCGGAGGAGGGGATGCGGTTTTCGACGCGCCGCGCCGCCGGGTCGGAGCGGGGCACGCGGAAGGCGGTGGTGCGGTTGTCGTAGCCCCATTTGTTGTTGACCGGCGCCGAGGCCGACTGCGTCAGCCGCCGGTAGGAATTGACGTAGGGCGCAAACATCACCAGCGCGTTGGGCACATGTTTCTGCATGCCGCCGATGAAATGGAAGAAGGCCTCGGTCTCCGAGCCGTCCTCCGCCGAAAAAACGTTCTTGCCGGTCTTCTTGTCGATGATCGACTGATGGATATGCATGGCCGAACCGGGCTGCCCCTGGATCGGCTTGGCCATAAACGTGGCGTAGATCTCGTGCTTGAGCGCCGCCTCGCGGATGGTTCGCTTGAACATGAACACCTGGTCGGCGAGCTCGATCGGATCGCCGTGACGCAGATTGATTTCGAGCTGGCCGGCGCCCTCCTCGTGGATCAGCGTGTCGATCTCCAGGCCCTGGCTTTCGGAGAAATGGTAGATGTCGTCGATCAATTCGTCGAATTCGTTAACCCCGGCGATCGAATAGCCGGCGCCGCCGCCGATCGGCCGTCCCGATCGACCTACTGGCGGGGTCAGCGGATAGTCCGGATCGGGGTTCTTGCGCACCAGGTAGAACTCGATCTCGGGTGCCACGACCGGCCTCAGCCCACGCTTGTCATAGGCGGCAAGCACGCGCTTCAGCACGTTGCGCGGCGTGAACTCGACCGAGCGGCCGTCCTGGTGGACGAGGTCGCAGATAACCGCCGCGGTAGGGTCCTCCTCCCACGGCACCACCGTCAGCGTCGAGAGGTCAGGCATCAGCTTGAGGTCGCCGTCGTCCTCCGGATAGTGGAAGCCGTTGCCGTCCTCCGGATAGCCGCCGGAAATCGTTGTCATGAACACCGCCGAAGGCAGCGCCAGCGAGGTGTTGGAGGTGAACTTCTTCGATGGCATCATCTTGCCGCGCGCAACCCCGGCCTGGTCGGGTGTGATGCATTCGATATCTTCGATGCCGCGCCATTCCAGCCAGGCGCTGACTTCCTTCCAGTTCTTGACGCCACGTTGGTTTTTCACGAAGGCAGGCGTGCGGGCGCGTCCTCCGCGGCTCGACGGACGGACTTCCTTTTTTGCAGGCGGCATCAATCACCAGATTTGTTGCAGATTGTGGAGTATAGCCGTTGCCGACGACGAAAGGGAAGGGGAGCCGGCTGGCGTGCGCCTCGATAACCGGGGGAACACAACGACTTCCGGATAAAAGCCTCCTGGTCTAGGGTCGGCCTCCCGCAAGGCTGCAATTAATGGTCCCCATGCAACACAGCCGCAAACTGACGACGATCGGCTTCGACGCCGATGACACGCTGTGGCAGAACGAACAGTTCTTCCGCGTGACCGAGAAGCGCTTTGCCGCACTGCTCGCCGATCACGCCGAGGAGGACCGGATTTCAGCAAGATTGCTGGAGGCCGAGAAGCGCAACCTCGCGGTCTACGGCTTCGGCATCAAGGGGTTCACGCTGTCGATGATCGAGACGGCGATCGAGGTCACCAACGGCCAGGTGCGGGCCTCGACTATCGCCGAAATTCTCGCCGCGGGCCGCGAGATGCTCAACCATCCGATCGAGCCGCTTCCCCATGCGCGCGAAACCGTGGAAAAGCTGGCCGGCGCCTACCGCCTGGTGCTGATCACCAAGGGCGACCTGTTCGACCAGGAACGCAAGCTCGCGCAATCCGGGCTGGGCGAGCTGTTTGATGCCGTCGAGATCGTCAGCGACAAGAGCGCAGCCACCTATAGCCGCATCTTCAGCCGCCACGGCGACGGCCCGGAAAAGGGCATGATGGTCGGCAACTCGCTCAAATCGGACGTCGTACCGGCCATCGAAGCCGGCAGTTGGGGCATCCACGTTCCGCATGATCTGACCTGGGTGCTGGAACATGTCGAGCCGCCGGTCTCGGCACCACGCTTTCGCCAGATAGCCAATCTCGGTGAACTGCCGGGCTTGATCGAGCGTATCGGCGAGATTGATTAATCAGGTCTGCAGTCGACGCGTCGCGGTAGAAGTCAGTTGCGGCCGACCCCGACCAGCCGGTCGATCACCGGCTGCAGCCGTTCGGTGGTGATCGGCTTGACGACCACCGCATCGATGACGCTCGACAGGCCCAGGGTCTCCGGAGTGCCGGTCTTGACTGAAAGCAGGATCACCGACGGAAGCGATTTGCCTGACGCCCTTCGCAGTGCATCGATACCCGACAGCAAAGCGTCGCAGTCCCCGTTCTCCGCTCCGCCGTCGAGAACGACAGTGCCGGGAACCAGTGCGTGCAAGGCCTTTGCCGCGGTTTCTGGCGTTTCCGAGATCGGTTTGAGGCCGGACCGCTCGACGATCTTTGAAACCACGACCCGGTTGATCGGTGATTTTCCGACCACCAGCACACGCGAGAAATCCGGAAGCATGCCGGTCTCCACGTCCCGGCTACCGAAAGCCAGCTGTTTTGCAGTCTCGATATCGCGATTCGCTGGGCACATGGCGGGGGCAGGCCGTTGTTCAATGTTTCAATGCAGGGTTGAAACTTGGAGGTAATTGGCGTGAGATCGCTGCTCATGTCAAGCTGAAATGGCATATCAGGAGAATATCGCAAGAAACATTAAAATTTAAATTAAGTGCTTTTCTTTGCCGCCGCTCGAAAGGAGAAGTCGCCATTGCAACTGGGCAGGCTTCAGCGAAGTTTGGCTGTGCAGCGCGAACGCATCAACTCGCAGCCATAGCCGGATTGACGCAGGTTGGATGAAGGCGAGGCAAGTCTGTCGCGAGCTTGTCGCACCGTCTCGCTGGACTATCCTTCCTCGTTGGCTAAGCACGTCTCTTTGGGCGACGGGAGATGACAATGGAACTCGTGACTCACAAGAAATTTAAAAACGGCCGGTTGATGCCATGGGGAAAGGGTACGGTCGTTACCGGCGCAAAGGGGTTTGTCTACCTTTCCGGAAACACCGCGACGGCCGACGACTACGATCCGATCGGCAAAAGCGGTGGCGGCGCCGTTGGAGATGCCGCGGCGCAGTGGCGCAAGATTCTCACCAACATCAAATCAGATCTGGAAGAGCTTGGCACTGCGCTCGAGCATCTCATCAGGCTGACCTTCTTTGTTAAGGGGCCATTTCCCGATGGCGGTGTTCTGAGCTCTCCCAATTTCCGCCTGGACGTCTTGGACGAATTCTTTGCGGTGCACTGCCCGAAGCACTGCAGCTACAACAACCCGCCGCCCTCGGAAATTATTGGCGTTGCAGCGCTTGCGCAGCCTGATCTTGTCATTGAAATCGTTGCATTAGCGGCTCTGCCGGATTAGGCAAAGCCGCGGCGTGCAAGGTGCGATAGCATGCGCTCAAAAGAGGCGCGGTGCGGTAGAATTCATCAGTCGTGGCTCCGTTGCGTGACGATGACCGGGATCAGCAGATCGCCCCAGTTGCCGTCGCCGCCATGGTGTCGTGCCGAGCGCACCAGCTCGACCGAGACGCCGGCCTCGACCGCCTTCATTACCGACTGATTGAGCCTGTGCAGATCGTTCGCCAGCATGCGGATGGTCGCCTGCTGATCGACATTCATGCTTGTGGCCTGCTCTTCGGCCCGTTCCTTGACGCGGCTTATCGATGCCATTGGTCTTCTCCCTGTGTTGCCATGCCTGTTGTGTTGCCATGCCCGCTTGGGCGTTCCCTCTGTTTGTCTGCTGTTCCGCTATTCCGCCGCCGGCCTGAATTGGGCGTGCTCGGTCGATCCATGCATGGCCGTGGTCGAAGACTGGCCACCGGTGATCGCCATTGAGACGGCGTCGAAATAGCCGGTGCCGACCTCGCGCTGGTGCTTGGTGGCGGTATAGCCATTGGCTTCCGCGGCGAATTCCGCCTCCTGCAGTTCCGAATAGGCTGCCATCTGCCGCTCCTTGTAGCCGCGGGCGAGCTCGAACATGCCGAAATTGAGCTGGTGGAAACCGGCCAGCGTAATGAACTGGAACTTGTAACCCATGGCGCCGAGTTCCTTCTGGAATTTCGCAATCGTCGCGTCGTCGAGATTCTTCCTCCAGTTGAAAGACGGCGAGCAATTATAGGCAAGCAGCTTGCCCGGATGATGCTTGCGCACGCCGTCGGCAAACGTCCTGGCCTGCGCCAGATCGGGCTTGGAAGTCTCGCACCAGATCAGGTCGGCATAGGGCGCATAGGCGATGGCGCGGGCGATGCAGGGCTCGATGCCGTTGCTGACATGGTAGAAGCCCTCCGCGGTGCGGCCGGCGTCATAATCGACGAAGGGCCGGTCGCGTTCGTCGATATCGGAGGTCAGGAGCTTTGCCGCTTCCGCGTCAGTGCGCGCCACGACCAGCGTCGGCGTACCCATGACGTCGGCGGCAAGCCGCGCCGCGTTGAGGTTGCGGATGTGTGCGGCGGTCGGGATCAGCACCTTGCCGCCGAGATGGCCGCATTTCTTCTCCGAAGCCAGCTGGTCCTCGTAATGGACGCCGGCCGCACCCGCCTCGATGAACGCCTTCATGATCTCGAAAGCGTTGAGCGGCCCGCCGAAGCCGGCTTCCGCGTCGGCGACGATCGGCGCGAACCAGGTGTCGACCGACAGCCCCTTGCCTTCGGAGGTCTCGATCTGGTCGGCGCGCTGTAAGGTGCGGTTTATGCGCTTGACCAGTTCGGGCGCGGCATTTGCGGGATAAAGCGATTGGTCCGGGTACATGGCGGAAGCGGTGTTGGCATCGGCGGCGACCTGCCATCCCGACAGATAGATCGCTTTCAGCCCGGCCCGCACCTGCTGCATCGCCTGGTTGCCCGACATGGCACCCAGCGCGTTGACGAAATCCTCTTCATGGATGAGCTGCCACAGCCGGTTTGCGCCCATTTCGGCGAGGCTCTGCCGGATCTGCACCGAGCCGCGCAGCCGCTTCACGTCGTCCGGCGAATAGGGCCTTTCGATGCCATCAAAGCGGCCTTGCGGCGCCGACGGGACGAGGTTGTAAAAGTCGGTCATTGATCACTCCAGGCGGTTTTGATGCCGGTTTAGGAAGGCGTCGCAGAGGGAAAATATGTGCGCCATATGTGTGACACCATTTACACGTCGGCACGACGCAAGCGAGGTAAACCTCCTGATCAGTCATAAAATAAGGGAAAACCTGTGTTGTGTTTGACTGATGAGAGCTGTAAATCTGTCATGATTGTAAAGACAGCCATGCCATCGGTGGATGTAAATTTCTGTCAAGGGCAGTCGATTGGCCGACCATAAAATCTTTGCCGGGCCGCGCATTCGCCGCATCCGCAACGCCAAGGGGCTGACCCAGACGGCGATGGCCGAAGGGCTCGGCATCTCGCCGTCCTATCTCAATCTCATCGAGCGCAACCAGCGGCCGCTGACGGTGCAACTGATCCTGAGGTTGGCAACCGTCTACAAGGTCGACCCACATGAATTGCAGGGCGAGGCGAGGGGGTCGGTCGCCGATTTGAAGGAAGTGTTTTCAGATCCGTTGCTGGCCGGCGAACTGCCGGGCGACCAGGAACTCATCGAGCTTGCCGAGGCGGCGCCCAACGCTTCCGCCGCTGTCATAAAGCTGTTTCGCGCCTATCGCGAGCAGGCCGAGCGATTGTCGGATATCAACGAGCTGCTCGCGCGCGAGGGCAAGGCCACCGCCCTCTCCGGTGCCAGGCTGCCGATCGACGAGGTGCATGAGATTTTCGAACGCCGGCCGAACCATTTTGCCGCGCTCGAAGAGGAAGCCGAGGCATTCACGTCGGTGCTCGATCCCGGCGACGATCTGTCCAGTGCGTTGAAGGCCTGGCTGCGGCGTGAATTCGGCATCGTCGTCAAGGTGCTGCCGGTCGCCACCATGCCCAACTGGCGCCGTCGCTACGACCGTCACTCGCAGCGCCTGTTCCTGTCCGAGCGGCTGTCGCCATTCGATCAACTACGCGAGGTGGCGATGGAGGCCTGCCTGATCCGCATGAGCGTCGCTGTAGCCGCCGAGATCCAGGTGCTGAAGCTGACCACGGACGAAGCCCGCCGGCTGGCGCGTTTCGAGCTCGGCCGCTATGCCGCGCACGCTCTGATGATGCCCTATCAGCCTTTTCGCGCCGCTGCGGTCCGTGCCCGCTATGATATCGACATGTTGCGGTCGCGCTTCGGCGTCTCTTTCGAGCAGGCGGCGAACCGGCTGACCACGCTGCAGCGGCCGGGTGCGTCGGGCGTGCCGTTCTTCATGCTCGAGGTCGACAGTGCCGGCAATCGGTTCCGCAAGGCGGGCAGCCACGGCTTTCCGCAAAGCCGCTTCGGCGGCGGCTGTCCGAAGCTGCCGGTCCATGCCGCCTTCGCCCAGCCCGGCCAGATCCTGGTCGAGGCAGTGGAAATGCCCGACGGTGCGGCGTTCCTCTGCATGGCCCGCACGCTCGAAGGGCCGCAGGGCTCGTTTGCCGAGCGCCCGCGGCGCACGGCGCTGTTGCTCGGCTGCGACATCAGTTTTCGCGACGAGGTCGCCTACGGAGCGGCATTGCCGGGGCCGGCCGCCATCGGCAAGACCGGACAGAGCGCCGCTGCACCGGCGACGCCGATAGGCCCTGCCTGCCGGCTGTGCGAACGCATCGGCTGCCTCGCCCGCGCCGAGCCACCCGTTACACGTCCGCTCGGCCTCGACGAGATGGTCACGGGACTGTCGGCGTTCGATTTCCAGTGATTCGGCTCCAGCAATATTGCGGCTGAATCTTCGACCAAAGGACCTCATCTGTTCCTGCGGCGGCAACCAGTAAGCTGGTTCGCGGTTGCCGGCCAAAATATTGGTTCAGCCAAAATATTGATTCAGCCGAATATTGATTCAGCATTGACGGTACGGTATCAAAAAAAAGAACTGCGCAACGGTCGGGGGATCAATGATGGGCAGGACAGTTTTTTGGCTTGGCTTGGCGCTCGCGTTTTCGGCCGATCCCGCATTGGCTGAAAAGTCCTCGGATTTCTTCAATTCCTATCAACACTATAATGATGCCGGCAAGGCGTTCCTGGACAAGATCGATCCGAAGACCGGCGCGATAAATCTTGCCGAAGGCATCCATCTCGACCTCAAGGACAAGTTCTATTTTCTGGACAAGAAGGACACGCTCTCCGTCCTCACCGAAGCCTGGGGCAATCCGCCCGACTCTGGTTCCGATGCCCTCGGCATGATCTTTCCAGTCTCCCATGATCCCATTGCCGACAACAATTGGGGGATAGAGCTGCGCTGGGAAAAGATCGGTTACGTCGACGACAGCGACGCCGCGTCCATCGATTACAATGAACTGCTGCGCAACATGCAGTCAGACACTCTTTCCGGCAACGATCAGAGGGTAAAGGATGGCTATGCGCCCATTACGCTGATCGGCTGGGCGTCGCCGCCGGTTTATGACGCGGCCCACAAGCGCCTGCACTGGGCCAAGGAGCTGCAATTTGGCAACGATGCCGCCCATACGCTCAACTACGACGTCCGTTTCCTTGGCAGGGAGGGCGTTTTCGTGATGAGCTATATCGCGACGGTGGAACAATTGCCGGAGATAAGGCAAAGCCTGGATGAAGTGCTTGGCCTCGCGGACTTCAATACCGGCAAGACATACGCCGATTTCGTGCCGGGCGTCGATACGGTTGCGGCGATTGGCGTCGGTGGCCTGATTGCCGGCAAGCTGGCGGCGAAAGCAGGTTTTCTGGTCGTGGCGCTGATCGCGCTGAAAAAGTTTGGCCTGCTCCTGCTGATTCCGCTGGCCGGTCTCTGGCGTTTTATCCGCGGCAACAAGAGCACCTCGTAACGCATCATCGACAGGTCGCCTCGGATCATCGCCGGGCGAGGGGCGAGGCGCGCTCATCAGTGCGCCAAACGGAACATCGAACTGGATCACGCCCGGCCTTCTGCTTTGCGTTACGCGAATTAGGCACGTCTCTGTCGTCCATTGCACATCGTGCTGCTCCGAATTCGCCGACAGTCGTACCCATGACCGATACCGCATCATCTCCGGTTGCCGCTTCGCCGATCGTGTCGCCGCAAGGGGAACGCGTCGGCTTCCTGCTGGTATTCCTGTCGGCGTTGATGTGGAGCTTCGGCGGCAGCATTGCGCGCTTCATCGACAACGCCGACAGCTGGACGGTGGTGTTCTGGCGCTCGGTCTGGGCCGCCGCCTTCCTGCTCTGCTTCATGGTCTGGCGCGACGGCTGGCGTGGCACGCTGAAGCTGTTTCGCGGCATGGGCCTGGCCGGCCTTGCGGTGGCGTTCTGCTTCGCCACGGCGTCGACCTCTTTCGTCGTGGCGCTTGCCTATACCACGGTCGCCAACATCCTGTTGATGCAGGCCGGCGTGCCGCTTCTGGCGGCGCTGTTTGCCTGGGCGCTGTTTCGCGAACGGGTGGCGGTGGCGACCTGGGTGGCGATCGCCGCCGTCATTGTCGGCGTCGCCATCATGGTGTCGGAATCGCTCGATGGCGCGGTGTCGCCGATCGGCGACGGGCTGGCGCTGCTCATCGCTGTCATGTTCTCGATCGCCACCGTCATCACGCGCCGCTTTGCCCATGTGCGCATGACGCCGGCGACCTGTCTCGGCACGATGCTGGCGGCCGCCTTTGCGGCATCGCAGGCGTCGGCGCTGGGCGTCTCCAGTCACGATATGGGCTTCCTCTTTGCCTTTGGCGTGATCAATCTGGGACTCGGTCTCGCCTTCTTCGCCACCGGAGCCCGGCTTGTTCCGGCCGCCGTCGCGGCGCTGCTCGGCACGTTCGAACCGATCCTTGGCCCGATCTGGGTCTGGCTCATCCATTCCGAGGTGCCGTCGGCGCGCACCATCGTAGGCGGTGCGGTCGTGGTCACCGCGCTGCTCGTCCATATCGGGCTCGAGTTCAAGCGTCAGACGCGGCCCGCGCGAGCGGGCGTCACCGGTGTGCCGTCACCTAATTGATGCAGTGCGCGCGTCAAAGCGAGATGAACCATTGACAACGTCGCAGCCGCGCGGGCAGGCTGCGATCACGGCAACAACAAGACAGGCGTATCTTGCCAAGTCTCCATGCCGGCCGCATCGAGGCCGGACAATATCGTCGTCTCCCTGCCCGCGCCGTAGCGAAAGCTTCCGACGGCGTCGGAACACCACCAACGCCACGCCAGGTCTTCGCTGTCGGCTCGCCGCCGAACGATAATGGCGCCGGCAATTCGCGCTTGTCGCCTGCCTGCAAGCCCAATACCTTGAAGCAAATGCCCAGCCGCGCGGACGCCGCGACGAGCCGGCGACGGAACACTCATCAAAGGAGAATAGCATGACCCGCAAAGCGCTCTGGCTTTCGGCGACTTCGGCGTTTCTGGCAGTTTTCACCTTGGGCGCGCATGCCGAGGATCGCGTCGTCAACGTCTTCAACTGGTCGGACTATATCGACAGTTCGATCATCGACGACTTCACCAAGGAAACCGGCATCAAGGTCGTCTACGACACTTTCGATTCCAACGAGATCCTGGAAACGAAACTGCTCGCCGGCGGCAGCGGCTACGATGTCGTCGTGCCCAGCGGCAATTTCCTTGCACGCCAGATCCAGGCGGGTGTGTTCCAGAAGCTCGACAAGTCGAAACTGCCGAACATTTCAAATATGTGGGACACGGTCATGGAACGGACCGCCAAATATGATCCCGGCAACGAATATTCGATCAACTACATGTGGGGTACGGTTGGCATCGGCTACAACATCAAGAAGGTGCAGGCAGCGCTCGGCACCGACAAGATCGACAGCTGGGACGTGTTCTTCAATCCCGAAAGCCTGGCCAAATTGAAGGACTGCGGCGTCTATGTGCTGGATTCGCCGGCCGACATCATACCGGCGGCACTGAAATATCTGGGCCTCGATCCAAACAGCACGTCGCCCGATGAGATTGCCAAGGCCGAAGAAACCTTGCTGAAGGTCCGGCCCTATATCCGCAAGTTCCACTCTTCCGAATACATCAACGCCCTTGCCAATGGCGACATCTGCCTGGCGGTCGGCTGGTCGGGTGACGTCTTCCAGGCCCGCAACCGCGCCGACGAAGCCAAGCAGGGCGTCGAGATCGGCTACTCCGTGCCGAAGGAAGGTGCCCAGATGTGGTTCGACCAGATGGCGATCCCGGCCGATGCGCCGCATGTCGCCGAAGCGCATGAGTTCCTGAACTACATGATGAAGCCCGAAGTGATCGCCAAATCGTCGAACTATGTGCTCTATGCCAACGGCAACAAGGCTTCGCAGCAGTTCATCGACAAGGCGATCCTGGAAGATCCGGCGATCTATCCGGATGCAGCCACCTTGCAGAAGCTCTACACCGTATCGCCTTACGATCCCAAGACCCAGCGCATCATCACCCGCACCTGGACCAAGATCGTCACCGGCCAATAGCATCTGACCAGGCCCCGGCAGCCGTTGCCGGGGCCGCTTTCTCATGGGGCAAGCAGCAGGACGGAGTGGGACATGAAATCGCTTGGCAGCATCCGCAGGGATTTTGCGCCATGGAACGATCCGAACGCCAAGCCATACATCCAGTTCGACAACGTCACCAAGAAATTCGGTGAGTTCACCGCGGTCAACAATCTGTCGCTGACCATTTTCGAGCGCGAATTCTTTGCCTTGCTCGGGGCCTCAGGCTGCGGGAAATCGACGCTGCTCAGGATGCTCGCCGGCTTCGAGGAGCCGACCGCCGGCCGCATCCTGCTCGATGGCCAGGATCTGCGCGGCATTCCGCCCTACCGGCGGCCGGTCAACATGATGTTCCAGTCCTACGCCTTGTTTCCGCACATGACGGTCGAGAACAACATCGCCTTCGGCCTCAAGCAGGAAGGCATGGCCAAGGCCGACATCGACAAGCGCGTCGCCGAGATGCTGAAGCTGGTCAAGCTCGAGCAGTTCGCCAAGCGCAAACCGCACCAATTGTCGGGTGGCCAGCGCCAGCGCGTCGCGCTCGCGCGCTCGGTGGCCAAGCGGCCGAAAGTCCTGCTGCTCGACGAGCCGCTTGGTGCGCTGGACAAGAAGCTGCGCGAGGAAACCCAGTTCGAGCTGATGGACCTGCAGCAGAACCTCGGCCTCACCTTCGTCGTCGTCACCCATGATCAGGAAGAGGCGATGACGATGGCCGACCGCATCGCCATCATCGACAAGGGCGAGGTGATGCAGGTGGCGACGCCGGCCGAGGTCTACGAGGCGCCGGGTTCCCGCTTCGTCGCCGGCTTCGTCGGCAATGTGAATATGTTCGACGGCAAGATCGCGGCTGGCGAGGCCGGCAGTGCGAGCATCGATGCCGGCAACGGCATCACCATCCGGACCGAAAATGCCGGCAGGGCCGCCGCCGGAACATCCGTCACCTTCGCCATCAGGCCGGAGAAGATCAAGGTGTCCTCCACGAAACCGGCCGGTGCCGTCAACGCCATCGAGGGCGAGGTCTACGACATAGCCTATCTCGGCGACATGACCGTCTATCACGTCAGGCTGGACGACGGTCAGGTGGTGCGGGCGAGCACCATGAACGGGGCACGCCTCACCGAGGATCCATTGACCTGGAACGACCGCGCCTGGGTTTCTTTCCGCCCCGACGCCGGCGTCGTCCTGACACGGTAGGGACTGATCATGTCCGCTGTCACCGCCGCAACAAGCTCTCCGGCAAGCGCTGCCGGCAAATCCGCCTTGGTCAGGCTGGGAGCGGCCTTCGTTAGCCGGCTCGTCATCATCATCCCCTACCTCTGGCTGCTGTTCTTCTTTCTCGTCCCTTTCATCATCGTCTTCAAGATTTCGCTGTCGCAGACGGCGATCGCCATGCCGCCCTACACGCCGGTGCTCGATTTCCGCAGCGGCATTTCCGGGTTTATCTCGGAATTCGGCGCGCTCAATTTCGACAACTATACCTGGCTGACGCAGGATGCGCTTTACTTCAATGCCTATGTGACGAGCGTCATCGTCGCCGCCATCTCGACGGTCCTGACATTGCTGGTCGGCTATCCCATAGCCTATGGCATGGCGCGCGCTCCGGCGACGATTCGCCCGACCTTGCTGATGCTGGTGATCCTGCCGTTCTGGACCTCGTTCCTGATCCGTGTCTACGCCTGGATCGGCATCCTCAAGCCCGAGGGCCTGCTCAACCAGCTGCTGCTCGCCACCGGCATCATCAGCCAGCCGCTGATCATCCTCAACACCTATACGGCGATCTTCATCGGCATCATCTACTCCTATCTGCCGTTCATGGTGCTGCCGCTCTATTCGTCCTTGGAGAAGATGGACCATTCTCTGATCGAGGCCGCCAAGGATCTCGGCTGTCCGCCGACCAGCGCCTTCTGGAAGATCACCTTCCCCCTGTCGCTGCCCGGCGTCATCGCCGGCTGCCTGCTGGTGTTCATTCCCGCCGTCGGCGAGTTCGTCATTCCCGACCTGCTCGGCGGCTCGCAGACGCTGATGATCGGCAGAACGCTGTGGAACGAGTTCTTCGCCAACCGCGACTGGCCGGTGTCGTCCGCCGTTGCCGTCATCTTGCTGCTGCTGCTGATCGTGCCGATCATGCTCTTCCAGCGAGCCCAGGCGCGCGCCCAGGAGCAGGACCAATGAACGCGACCTGGAGCCGCTTCAACATCATTTCGATCGTGCTCGGCTTTGCCTTTCTTTACCTGCCGATCGTCCTGCTCGTCGTGTTCTCTTTCAACGAATCGAAGCTGGTCACCGTCTGGGGTGGCTTCTCGACGAAATGGTACGTGTCGCTGTTCCACAACCGGGGTCTGATGGACGCCACCTGGGTGACGGCCCGCGTCGGCGTCATCTCGGCAAGCGTCGCGACCGTGCTCGGCACGCTGGCGGCGCTCACCTTGACACGCTACACGCGCTTTCGCGGCCGGCTGCTGTTTTCCGGCATGGTGTTTGCGCCGCTGGTCATGCCGGAAGTCATCACCGGCCTGTCGCTGCTGCTGCTCTTCGTCGCCGTCGGCCTCGACCGCGGCTTTCTGACGGTGACGCTTGCCCACACCACGCTAACCATGTGCTTCGTTGCGGTGGTGGTTCAGTCGCGCCTGATCACTTTTGATCGTTCGCTGGAAGAGGCCGCGATGGACCTCGGTGCGCCACCGGTGAAGACCTTCTTCCAGATCACGCTGCCGGTTATCATGCCGGCTATCGTCTCCGGCTGGATGCTGGCCTTCACGCTGTCGCTCGATGATTTGGTTATTGCCAGCTTCACCTCGGGACCCGGCGCCACGACGCTGCCGATGAAGATCTACAGCCAGGTCCGCCTTGGCGTGACGCCGGAAATCAACGCAGCGTGCACCATCCTGATCGCGGTCGTCGCAGTTGGCGTGATCATCGCTTCGCTCGCAAACAAACGCCGCGAGGTGCAGCGCCAGCGCGACGAGCAGGCGGCGCAGCGAGGTTGAAGGCTCGCTACTCTCCCGAAACGCCGCGGCTTATCGGCGAGATGAACGGCGTGCTCCACGTGCCGCCGACGAAGAACGACGACTGCTTGGGCGGCTGGCCATTCGTCTGCGTGGCAGCCTGGCTCGGCTGGACGATGCCGCCGGACAGCGCCAGCCCGCGTCCGGCATAGGATGCGATGCCGGAAAGCCAGATCTTGTATTGCGCGGAATTCACCTCGGCCTTGTCGATACGCGCCACGCCGTTCGAAACGCTCGCCTTGAGCTCGGCCCCGTCGATCGGCAGCGTTCCGTCCGAGACGTCGTCCAGCGCGAAGAATCCGCCCTGTTCGGTGTGCTTGAGGAACGCCGGCAGGTTAAGCCGGCTCAGCGCACCCGCGCCGAACGTCGCGGACAGCGAGCCATTGGCGTTTTCGAAAATCGAGTCCCAGGTTCTGCCAGGCCCCTTGAGGATGACCGAAACGGTTCCAGTGCCGATCGGCACC
Organism: Mesorhizobium sp. M0074; assembly: GCF_040322975.1. Taxonomy (NCBI): domain Bacteria; kingdom Pseudomonadati; phylum Pseudomonadota; class Alphaproteobacteria; order Hyphomicrobiales; family Phyllobacteriaceae; genus Mesorhizobium; species Mesorhizobium sp. M0074. Next base: position 57,865 of record NZ_JAMYUM010000023.1, on the reverse strand, counting down.
AGCCGCGTCATCCCGGCCGCGGTGCCGAAAGCGCCGCCGTCGATATCGGAAGCAAGCAGCCGGATCTCGACTTCCGTGCCGGCGGGCTTGCGGTCGAAACGGACGCTGCTCTGGACGTTGCCGCCAAAGGCGGATGCATCCGAGATGTCGAAGACGGCAAGGCCGTTCTTGACCTGGGCAGTGGCAGCGACGTCGGCAAGCTGGATGGCGCCGGCGGTGGCATGCGCCGCCGACAGCCTGAGATCGAGATTGATCCGGTCGGCGAAGCTTGTGTCGATTTCGCCCGGGCCGGTGCCGCCGGCGGATGGCACCGGGGTAAAGGCGGAGAGAAATGATCTGAGGTCGAGCGTATCGAAGGCAAGTGTGCCGGAGATCACCGGCAGTGCCTCACCATAGGTGAAGTCCAGCGCACCCATTCCGGGGTTATTGTCGAGGGTCAGGGCCGTGTTTTCAAATTTGACGCGCCCGGCCGTCGCCGTGATCTTGCTTGAAACCGAGATCGAGCCGATTGCGGCACCGGGCGCGATGCCGGCCTGCGACCATTCGAGCACGCGTCGGAGCGAAGGTGCGGCGAATTTTGCCTGGCCGTCGAAATAGCCGTTCTCCGACATGCTGGCGCGGCCGTCGAACGAAAAACTGGCCGGTGCCGCCTTGAAGGAAAATGTGGCCGGTGCTGTGCCGCCACCGAACAGCACGAGCGGGTTCGGCGATGCGGCGTCGATGGCAACACTTTCGCCGCGCCATATCCCGGTCGCCGACAGCGTCGCATTGCTGTTCATCGCGGCCCAGTTCGCCTGGCCGCTCAGGCTGCTCAATATCTCCTGGTCCTTGCCGCCGATGGCAGCCACTACGCGGCCGTCCCTGAACTCGACTGTGCCGAACGGATCTGTCGGCAGCTTGCCGAGATCCGGCTTGGCGGGATTTGTGTTGATCACCGCGCGGGCAGCATCGATCGAACGCGTAATGCGCCCACCGCTGGGAATCGCAGGCAGGAAAAACCCGCTCGCGGTACGCTGAACCCGGATCGTCGGTCGTACCAGCCGCGCCGTCGAAAACACCACATCGCCACGCAGCGCCGCCATCGCCGAGAGGTCGACCTCGACCCGTTCGGCCTCGACCACGGGCGGCGCATCCGTCTCCGTCCATTGCGACAGCGTCACGTCGCTCAGGATCGCCCGGAAATTCGGCCACACCTCGATACGCGGCGCGCCGTCGATGGTGACCCGGAAACCGCTCCACGCGCTCATTTCCCACGCGATACGGTCGCGTACGATGCGGGTCGAGGCGATCAACGGCAAGGCTGCGACAACCAGCGCGATGACGATGACGGCTGCGCCGATCGCCCATATTCCGCGTCGGATCAAAGGTGATGGCATATCGCCCCGTATGCTTCCATTCCGACAAAATCGCCCGACGGGTGTAACCGACGGCTGACGCATTTCAAGTCTTTATGGCCCGGCGATGGCATTTGCGCACACCCTGACCGGCGCGGTCCAACAAAATCTTGCTCTGCTGCATCGCGATATGCATAAGCGATGCCAATGCATGTCGCCCAAAAGTGCGCAGCGGTTTTGGGATAAACGACATGCATAAAGACAAAAGTTTAAAGCGCGTCGCGTGAATCTCTTCAAACGTGACGTGCTTTAAGGAGAAACAATGATGGCTGACGACGCACCGCTCTGGATCCCGACGCAAGAGCAGATCGACGCAGCGCCGATGACCGCCTTCATGAACGCCGCGGCGAACATGGCCGGCAAGGTTTTCTCCTCCTATGCCGACCTGAATCGCTGGTCGATCGATGATCGCGAGACCTTCTGGAGCCTGGTCTGGGACTTTTGTGGCATCGTCGGCGACAAGGGCGAACGCATGCTGGTCGATGGCAACAAGATGCCCGGCGCGACCTTCTTTCCTGAGGCAAAGCTGAACTTCGCCGAGAATCTCCTCAAGAAAACCGGGCTTGGCGACGCAATCGTCTTTCGCGGCGAGGACAAGGTCGAGCGGCGGCTGTCCTGGAACGAGCTGCATGCGCTGACCTCGCGCCTGCAGCAGCTTTTCCTGTCGCTCAAGGTGAAGAAGGGCGACCGCATCGCCGCGATGATGCCCAACATGCCGGAGACCGTTGCTGCGATGCTGGCGGCCGCCTCGATCGGCGCGGTCTGGTCGTCCTGCTCCCCAGATTTCGGCGAGCAGGGGGTTCTCGACCGGTTCGGCCAGATCGAGCCTGTCGTGTTCATCGCGCCGGACGGCTACTGGTATAATGGCAAGGCGATCGAAGTCGCCGACAAGATCGCGGCCGTGGCGGGCAAGCTCGCCACCGTCCGCAAAGTCCTCATTGTCGACTATCTCGGCACCTCGCTCGACGTCGCCGCGACCATCGGCAAGGCGGCTGCGCTGGAAGAGGCGCTGTCACCCTTTGCCGCAAGGCCTGTCGCCTACGAAAGGCTGCCGTTTTCGCATCCGCTGTACATCCTGTTTTCATCGGGCACGACCGGCATTCCCAAATGCATTGTCCATTCGGCCGGCGGAACGCTGATCCAGCACGTCAAGGAAGAACGGCTGCATGCCGGCCTGCTCGACGGCGACCGCTTCTTCTACTTCACCACCTGCGGCTGGATGATGTGGAACTGGCTGGTGTCGGGCCTGGCATCGGGCGCCACCTTGCTGCTCTACGACGGCTCGCCGTTCTACCCGGACGGCAATGCGCTGTTCGACTTCGCCGATGCCGAAAAGATGACCTATTTCGGCACCTCGGCCAAATTCATCGATTCCGTGCGCAAGGCCGGCCTGAAGCCGATCCACACGCATGATCTTTCCAGCGTGCGCACCATCTCATCGACCGGCTCGCCGCTATCGCCGGAAGATTTCCGCTTCGTCTATGAAGGCATCAAGAAGGACGTGCATCTGGCTTCGATTTCCGGCGGCACCGATATCGTCTCCTGCTTCGTGCTCGGCGTGCCGATCGAACCGGTATGGACCGGCGAGATCCAAGGGCCCGGGCTCGGCCTTGCCGTCGATGTCTGGGACGATGACGGCCGCCCGCTCCGCCAGGAGAAGGGCGAGCTCGTCTGCACCAAGGCGTTTCCGGCGATGCCGATCGGCTTCTGGAACGACCCTGACGGCAGGAAATACAAAGCCGCCTATTTCGAACGTTTCGACGATGTCTGGTGCCACGGCGATTTCGCCGAATGGACCGTCCATGGCGGCCTGATCATCCATGGCCGTTCCGACGCCACGCTCAATCCGGGCGGTGTCAGGATCGGCACGGCGGAGATCTACAATCAGGTCGAGCAGATGCCGGAAATCCTCGAAGCGCTGTGCATCGGCCAGGATTTCGACAATGACGTGCGTGTCGTGCTGTTCGTGCGGCTGGCGGCCGGCGTTGAGCTCGATGCCGAGCTGGAAAAACGCATCCGCGCGAAAATCCGCACCGGGGCGAGCCCGCGCCACGTGCCGGCCAAGATCGTCGCCGTCAGCGATATTCCGCGCACCAAATCGGGCAAGATCACCGAGCTCGCGGTACGCGACGTGGTGCATGGCCGCGCCGTCAAGAACAAGGAAGCGCTCGCCAATCCCGAAGCGCTCGAGCTGTTCCGCAACCTGCCGCAGCTTGCCGACTGAGCCGGGTTCAAGGTGGGAGCTGTTTTGAGGTCTCCGGTATCGTTAACGAATTATCTCTTCGGAATTTACCTAGATTTCATGAGTGGTACACATTGGTAAATTTTCCGGCGTGCCGGTAAGGATTTGTTAAGGCCCGGCATCAATAGTCGTGCGTAACTTGAGGGAGAAATCCCGTTCCTCTTAGCCCCGAGAGGATCTGATTCGCTCAAGCCCCGTTGTGACAGCAATTCCAATTTCTCAAGGCGTCCTGTTGGACGCCTTTTTTCTTTGCGCAACCATAGCTAACCGGCGAGCACTCGGGTCGAGGGAAAGGCGACTTCGACAAGGGTTCCCTCGCCGGGCGTCGAGTTGATGGTGAACCGGGCCCGGTTCGCTTCGACCATCGCCTTGGTCAGCGGCAGCCCAAGACCCGTGCCGTCGCCACGGCCGCGCTTCAGCGCATTGATCTGCTTGAACGGCTTCAGCGCCTGCTCGATCTCGGACTGGCTCATGCCGATGCCGGTATCGCGAACGCGCATGACGACATCGCCGGAGATCTCGTAAGCCGTCGACACGATCACCTGGCCGCCGGCCTGCGTGTAGCGGACGGCGTTCGACAGGATGTTGAGCGCGATCTGCCGCACGCTGCGCAGATCGGCCACCACTTCCGGCAGCCGCGAGGCGAAGCTGGAGCGGATGATGACGCGTTCCCGGTTGGCTTGCGGCTGCATCATCGCCACGGTTTCGGCAAGCGTGTCGTTAAGCGACACCGCCTCATAGGCCATCTCCTGCTGGCCGGCCTCGATTTTCGAAATGTCGAGCAGGTCATTGACCAGATCGAGCACGTGGTTGCCCGAACGGTTGATGTCGCGCAGATAGTCGCGATAGCGGTCATTGGCCACCGGCCCGAATTTCTCGTCGACCATCAGCTCGGAAAAGCCGATTATGGCGTTGAGCGGCGTGCGGATCTCGTGGCTGATGCGGGCCAGAAAATCGGTCTTCTGCGACGAGGCGCGTTCGGCGACCGCGCGCGCCTGGGTCAAGTCCTCTTCGGCCCGCTTCCACTGGGTGATATCGCGCACCACCGCACAGAAGCCGCTGTCGTTGGGCAGCCTGCCGATGGTCATGAACAGCGGAATGAAACGCCCCTGCGCCTCGCGCCCGATCACCTCGCGGCCATCGTTCATCACGCTTGCAACGCCGGGCTCCGACAACCCCTCGAGATAGTCACGCGCCGCGCGCTGGCTTTCGATCGCAAACAGCGAGACGAACGGTTTGCCGGTCACCTCGTCGCTGTCGAAGCCGAACAGCGCTTCCGCCGGACGGCTAATTGAACGGATCGTTCCGTTACGGCCGATCAGCACGACGCCGTCGGTGGCGGTGTCGATGATAGTGCGCATTTCGGCAATGCGTGCCTTGAGCTCGGAAACATCCGGCTGCGTTTGGTCTTCGGCGGCGCCATGTGGAATGGCTGCTGCCTCGTCGTCGCCGGAACGGCGTACGACCAGCATCAGCGCCTTGCCGTTTCCCCAGGGGACGGAGCGTAAAATCGCGTCGATCGGAAACTCCTGACCGTCGCGCGTTTTCAGCCGCAGAGCGCGGTCGCCGCCGTCCGAACTGCCGTCGTCGGCATAAGGGTCGGCAAACAGCGCGCCGAGCCCGCCGGCCTCGTCCAGGGCATTGAGCGTCGCATAGCCGGTCAAGCCGAGGAATTCGTCGTTCGCGTAATGCAGCTGGTCGCCGGAATGGATAAGCACCGGCACTGGCAGCTTGCCGAGGATCGAGGTATCCGGCCCCTTGTTGTCCTCTCCGGCAAACGCCGACGGCACGAAGCCGTCGAGTTTGAGCGGTGGTGCCTGCGGCCGCGCGATGGGCGGCACCTGGCCGGCAACGTCGGCTGCGGCTGCGCTGTCCTCGGACCAATCCTCGCTGTCCTCGGCGTCACGGAAATCTTCGGCCGTCATGCTGTCGTCGTCGCCATCCCGCGGCGCTTCGGCAACGATCGTTCGACGGTTCGTGCTGGGCTCAATGCCTTCCTGCGCTTCGTCGCTGGGTTCGCGGTCGGCATAGTCGAGCAGCGATCCGGAAACAGGGCGTGTGACGGGTTCGCCGGCTTGCGCCTCTGCTTCCGCCTCATCGGACTGCTCGCCGTCGAGCCGGGCAAGATCCTTCTGGTCTTCGGCATCGGCCTCGAGCGGTTCGGCGGCAGCCGCCTCGATTTCCGGACCTTGTGCCGGCATCTCACCCTTGTCCGTCGGGCCGGCTTCTTTCAGCTTTGGCTCGTCGGCCTTGCCGGCTGCCTCGACTTTCTCAACCGGCTTCTGCTTTCCGGCGCTGGGCTGTTCTTCGGCCGGGGTGCTGTCCTTCTTGAGACGCTCGCCAATCTCGCGAAACGCGCTGCGTTCCAGCGTCGACAGGCCCTTGTCGTTGGCCGGCTGCCGGTGCTCGGCCAGCCGGATCACCTTGTCGGCAAAGCGCCGCTCGGGTTTTGGCACGATGGTCAATGCCGGCACTTCGCCCCTGAACGGATCGGCGGGTTTAGGTGTCTCGGGGAGAGGTTCGACGGCTTTCGGCCCGATGGTCGCGGCAGGTTTCTCCTCGGCGACAAGGGCCATGCCGACGGCATCCGGATCGACCACCGCATCGCCGCTCCTGGCCACGCCGAAACCGCGAAAACCTTCGAAAACGCGGCTGCGGCTGTAAACCGGGAGCGCCGCCAGGTCGACGGGTATCTTCAGATCGGTGCCGGCGACCGGCCACAGCACGGAGCGGCCGGACCAGGTGTCGCGCCGTTCGAGCAGGCCGGCAATCTCGCCAGAAGCATCGAGGCCATAGGCGGCCGAAACATCCTCGAAGCGGCGGCCGATCACGTCGGCGGCAGGCTTGCCGACGAGCTCGGCAAATTCCGGCGACAGGGCGCTGAAATGGCCCTCCGCGTCGGTACGCCAGACGAAACGCATGGGCGCGGCGGTGCGATCGATCGCCGAAGCGCGGTGTTCGGCCGGCGAGGCGGCTTTGGTGGCCTTTGCGGCGCTTTCCGGCGAAGTATCCGCGCCGGCCTGCGAAGCGTCCGGGCTGGTCTCGACTTTGCCGGACGCAGCTGCCCCGGGCGGGACCTGCGCGTCGTCGCCGGCATTGAAGTACCAATGGTCATGCTGCGTCGGCGCTTCGCCAACCGTGCGGTGATCGTCGGCCGCGTCGGCAGGTTCGTGCTCGGCCGATGCCGAGGTGCCTTCCATCGCTGCAAGGTCGATCTCCGCCGCGCCGGTGCTGGCGATTGGCTGCTCGTTGTCCTGGTCCGTTGGCTGGGGAAGATCGCCACCGCTCAGTGCCGCTGCCGCCTCGGTTTCCCCGCCGGCGCGCTCGCCATCGGGGGCCTCGCCGTCAAGCCGGTCCTCGTCGATCACCACCAGCAGGTGCCGCTCTTCCGTCAGCCGGGCAAGGCCCGCGGGATAGGAGCTGGACCCACCCGGAACCAGGCGCTTGACGATGCGGTCGCTCTCGTTCGCCACATCGGCGACAAGTGCGGCCAGCGTCTCAGGCCGGATGCCGAGCGCCGAAAAGCCGTGCGATGCGGCGTCGATATTGCCCTTGGCATCGACAAAGGCGATGTAGTGGCCGTCTTCCGTAAAGCCACCGATGGCGCGGTCGGCGATCTCGGCGGCGCTTCGCGAGCCGGTCTGCGCCGCCTGCAGCGCCAGCATGATTGCTTCCTCGCCATCGGGCATGGTCACCGCGCTGGCCAGGAAACCGACGGCACGGCTGGTCAGGCCGGTCGCCAGCCGGACCGTGATGGCACGGTCGCGGCCGATCTGCGGAAAACCGCTGGTTGCCATGATCTGGCGCCGGGCGATCAGCGGCAACCCTGCCGAGGCGCCGATGATAGCGCCGATGTCCGGATAGCCGAATACCGCCGCGCCGGGCCCGTTGGCCCAGATCACCTGCTCGAGATCTGCCGACAGAATGGCGATCGCGTCGCCTGCGGCGAAGCGCAGGCGGACGGCGTCGAGCACGGCGACGTCAAGGAAGGAGTAGTTTTCAGCCGGCATGCGCTTGGCGACCCTCACAGAGCGGGCAATTTGCGGTTAACGCTTTGTTAATAAAAGCCGACGGCGCGAAGGTCCACAAGTCATAGCGTGCAACCAGCGGAATCTCTAGGCGCGTGGTTAACGCCGCGAACCAAATATTTTATGGTGCGATGCAACAAACATGTTGCAACGCACAAAATTTGCCTTTATATTGCCATGATAGATGAACGAGACGGCATTTTGTCAAAGCCGCTGCCGCTGAAAAGGATGGAAAATGTCCAGGACCAAGACCGCTGAAACGATCGAAAACGTTGAATTCCCGAGCTTCGACGCTTCGAAGGCCACCGACCAGATCCGTGCCTTCGCCGAAAAGGGCGTTGAGCAGTCGAAAGAGGCCTACGCCAAGCTGAAGACCGGCGCCGAGGAGACCCAGAAGGCTCTGGAATCGACCTACGAGACCGCCAAGTCCGTTTCCAGCGACCTGTCGCTCAAGACCATCGCCGCCCTGCGCGCCAATGCCGAAGCCGGCTTCTCGCATTTCGAAGCCCTGATCGGCGCCAAGTCGCTGTCGGAAGTCGTCGAGTTGCAGACCGCTTTCCTGCGCAAGCGCGTTGAAATGACCGTCGAGCAGGCTAAGGACTTCCAGGCGGTTGCTGCCAAGGCGGCCGAGGACGTATCCAAGCCGATCAAGACCGCCTTCGAGAAGGCCGTGAAAGAAATCAAGATCGCCTAATATTTGCGCACAGTTTGACGATGCATCAAAAGGTCGCATTTCGTCAGACAAATAGATGTGCGATATAGTGGTTTAAGTGAATACCCGGCGGGTGGAACCTCCTCCCTCTGCTCACCGGGGTGACCAGCCAGCACCTCCTCCCGCTGGCTCGTAACAGGAAAAGGCCGGCACCTCCTCCCGCCGGCCTTTTCTTTTGTCCGGCGGAAAATGACGCGATGCCGGAGCGAGCTTTTGCCTTGCCAAAAGCCTTGAATTAAACTCCGATAGCCCGTATGGACGCATCGCCGAACGACAGAGCGGATCCCGAACGTTTCATCTCGATCCCGCTCAGGCAAACGTGCCGTTGTAGCTCAGATGGTTAGAGCGCCGGATTGTGGATCCGGAGGTCGCTGGTTCGATCCCAGCCAACGGTACCATTCAGCTTTCAGCCAGGCTTCTGACCAATAGCGCAAGCGATCTCTACGATCCGGTTGCGGTTACCTGCGATCCCGCGCCTGGCGCGTGGCGCGCAGGTGGTCCACGAGGCCCCTCAGCTTCGGCGCGATATTCCGTCTGCTGGGGAAATAAAGATAGAAACCCGCAAACGGCGGAAAATAGCCGTCGAGGATTGGCACGAGCTCGCCGCGGTCGAGCCAGGGGCGGAATGTATCGGCCATGCCGAACGTGATTCCGGCGCCTGCAACGGCCAGTCGGATCATCAGCCACATGTCGTTGGTAGTGATCTCGGGCGCAACCGCCACGTCGAACTCGCGCCCGTCCTCGCCGAACTCCCACCGATAGGGCGAAACTCCCGGCGCCGGCCGCCAGCCGATACATCGATGTGCCACAAGCTCGCGCGGATGGGCGGGTGCTCCGAACTTCTCGAGATAGCGCGGGGCGCAGACGGCCATCTGCCGCTGATCGCCCGATACCGGCACGGCAATCATGTCCTGCTCGATCACTTCGCCGAGCCTCACTCCCGCATCATAGCCTTCGGCAACGATGTCGAATTCCTCGTCGGTGACCACAATATCCAGATGCACCTCGGGAAACCTTTCTGCAAAGGACGCCAGCAGCGGTCCTGACAGAAAGGCCTCTGCGATAGACGAAACCGCGATCCGTAGGCGGCCGCGCGGGCGGTCCAGAAACTCCGTGGTGGCTTCGATTGCCGCGTTCACGTCGGCGATCGCCGGTGCGACGCTCGCCAGCAGGCGTTCGCCCGCTTCGGTCAGGTTGACGCTGCGTGTCGTGCGCTGCAGCAATGCGATGCCAAGGCGCTGTTCAAGCCTGAGGATGCTCTGGCTGACCGCTGAGCGCGTCACGCCCAGACGGTCTGCCGCAGCGCGAAAATTGCGTTCCTCGGCCACGGTGACGAAGACGGCAATCGCATTGAGATCGATGTCCATTGGTTAGTCAAACTTACCATCTAGGTTAACGGCGGGCGGGTTATCGCGACAATGCCATGGCTCTATCTCTGTCGCAACGGCAAGAAAGGCTTGATCCCCCGATCCAAGTCGATGCCGGCTGACCAAGGAGATACCCCCATGACATCACTTCCTTCCCCCTGGGACCTGGATGGAAAAGTCGCCCTCGTGACCGGCGCGGCACGCGGCATCGGCCGCTGCACGGCGGAACTGCTGCGGGCGCGGGGCGCCCGGATCGTGGCAAGCGATCTCAGCGACAGCGTACGCGAATTGGAAGCCGAGGATGTGGCGACCCTGGTCGGCGATGTCGCCGACGAGGATCTGGCCAGACGCTCGGTCGAACTCGCCGCGAAGCGCTTCGGACGACTGGACATTGTCGTGAACAATGCCGGTCGCACGCTCAACAAACGACTGACTGAGACCTCGGTCGACGACTATGACCGCATCCTGCAGATCAACGCGCGCGGCAGCTTCGTCACTGCCCGTGCCGCAGTGGAATTGATGGCCGCCGGCGGTAGCGGCGCGATCGTCAATGTCTCGTCGATCTCGGCCGTCGCGGCCTTCGAGACGCAGGCGGCCTATGCCTCCTCCAAGGCGGCTGTCGCACAGCTGACCAAGGTGATCGCGATCGAATACGGGCGCACGGGCATTCGCTGCAACGCCGTTGCCCCTGGCGTGATCGAAACCGACATCATGGAAGGCGTGGTGGAGAATGGCCGGGAGATGCTGCGCAGCTTCGGCGGCGCGCATCCAATCGGCCGGATCGGCCAGCCGCAAGAAGTTGCCGAGGCCATCGCCTTTCTTGCCTCGCCGGCATCCAGCTTCATCACCGGGGCCTTGCTTCTGGTCGATGGCGGCTACACCGCCCAGTGAGCCCCCCAATAGGGCCGGCGCGCCGCGGGAGCTCACCCGCACCCAATCCCTTCACATCGTGAAAATAATCACAGACCAAAAGGATCATCTCGATGACCATGAACAGAGTTGTTCTGATCACCGGTGCCTCCAGCGGCATCGGCGCTGGCATTGCCCGCGAGCTTGGCGCGGCAGGTGCGAAGCTGATGCTCGGCGCACGCCGCACCGACCGCCTTGAAGCGCTTGCGGCCGAAATCGAGGCAGCTGGTGGAACGGTTCGCGTGCGAGCGCTCGACGTCACCAGGAGGGCGGATGTCGCAGCATTCGCCGACGCAGCCCGGGCCGAATGGGGCCAGGTCGATGTCATCGTCAACAATGCTGGCGTCATGCCGCTGTCAGCCATGGCAGCCATGAAGGTCGACGAGTGGGAGCTGATGGTGGACGTCAACATCAAGGGTGTTCTGTACGGCGTCGCGGCGGTTCTGCCCGAGATGACGGCACGCGGCTCCGGTCACATCATCAATGTCGGTTCCATCGGCGCACTGGCCGTCTCGCCCACGGCCGCCGTCTATTGCGCAACGAAATACGCTGTCCGCGCGATTTCCGATGGGCTCCGCCAGGAGAGTGACGATATCCGCGTAACCTGCATTCATCCTGGCGTGGTGGAAAGCGAGCTGGCGAACACGATCTCCGACGAAGCCGCTGCCGCCGCCATGAAAACCTGGCGTGCTATTGCCCTGCAACCCGATGCCATCGCCAGGGCAGTGCGCTACGCAATCGAACAGCCCGACGATGTCGACGTCAACGAGATCGTCGTGCGTCCGACGAAGGCGGCGCATTGATGCGATCCACTTTGGCCGCAGTGCTTACGCGTATTGCCGTTGCTGTAGCTCCAACCGGCCTGACCCTTCCTGCAACTCCAATCCTTGCGGAGGAACGAATGACGCGCCAAGATCATCCCTATGTCGGAATGTGGGTCACCGAGGATCGCTATATCAGGCACGAACTCCTGCCGAACGGCCGTTATGACGAAGCGCGCGGTGACCGCGAGAGCGCCTACCGGGGACGCTATGAAGTGCACGGCAACCACATAGAATACTGGGACGATACGGGCTTCACCGCGGATGGTGAGTTCGTCGAAGGCGTCCTCTATCATGCCGGCATGATCCTTTACCGCCAGCGGTAGAGAGCCGCCCTAGACAAGCACTTCAGGGTTTCCACAAGACGCTATTGCATGCCTTGCATGAGGCGCTCGGCAGCTTGCACTGCAAGACCCGTCACACCACATATCTCCCAGCAAGCGCGGCGGAAAGAAGCAGGACCGCGAGCAGAGTCGACATTGCAAATGGTTGTCACTATATAGCGGCGGCTTTGACGGCTCGCCTCTTACATGGTGCCGGCGAGAGCGCGGTAAATGTGCTAGTCATTGCGACATCTATTGTGATCTAAAACGGCTTGAAAATCGAAAAAAAGCAAATAGAAACAATAGCGCGGGTCGAACGAGTTTCGTCGAGAGAATCAGTCCTCAAGAACTAGAACGTGCTCCTTGAACCCTCCATTCCCTTCAGCTCTGTGGACCTCGGACAAGTTCGGCTTGCCGGGCGAAGCCGACTCGGCTCGAATGGCAGCACGCATCTTTTCGAAGATGCCGACGTTTATGATTACCAACCGGCATAGCCGCTAGGGAAACAGCAGTATGAGTGAACACGCGATCGAGTTCTTGCGCGGGTGGATCGGCGAAAAAGTCCACTGCCAGCCCTCGCCAGCCAGAATCGAGAAGCAGGCCGAGACCCTCGCCAGGGAATGTGCGGCCAAGGCTGCCGAAGCCGGCATACCCCTGGAGGATATCCAGGAAGAGGTCGGCGACATTCAGGAGCTCATTGCTTCGAGGCTCGAAGAGGCGGCCGAGGCCGATCAGGACGAGCGGAATTCCAACAAGCCTGCCGGCTGACGGATCGCCTCCGGCAAAACCTGCCGGGCGAACATTGCCTGTCTGATGCAGTTGCGCGGTCCTATCGCCGCGCAGCCTTGCCAAATCTCTCCTCGAGCCACTCTTTCGGCAATGCCGGCACGAAATTGCCGTCGCGCCCGGTCATGTCTTCATTGGCGACCAGCGCGTTGAGGATTGCTTCCTCCACGCTCTGAACGACGGCGTCGAAGAACGGGTTGATATCGGCATCCGGTATGTAGCCGGCGCTGACCAGCTTGCCGGCCGCGCCGCGCGCCGCGTCGGGATTGGCCGTGCTGAAGGCCAGAAAGATATCGCCGGACGAATTGTATCCATAGCCGCCGGTTAGCGCCACGCCGAGCGGCACGCGTTTCGCCAGCCGTTTCAACTGATGCGGCATGAATGGCGCATCGGTGGCGACGATCGCGATGATCGAGCTCTTCTCCGCTCGCGGCGTGTTGTCCCGGGCCGCCGGATCGGCGAGTTCCGCTCCGGCTCTGATGCCACGGATCACGAGGTTTCGCCGTGCACCGAAATTCGACTGGACGAAGCAGCCGATCGTTAAACGCTTTCCATTCCAGTCGACGCTGCGCGAGGATGTGCCGGACCCTGCCTTGAAGCCGAAGGTGATCATGCCTGTGCCGCCGCCGACGCTGCCCTCTTCGATCGGCCCGCTATCAGCCGTTTCGAGCGCGGAAAACACGTGCTCGAAGCTCACATGGTGGCCGTTGATATCGTTCAGGAAGCCGTCGTAAGTCTCGCCCGCCACCGGCAGCGCCCAGGCGCTGTCGAGCGATTGCGGCAGCACCGTCTGCATCCAGCGCAGCGTTGCGTCGCGGCTGACGCCGCAGGAATGCGTGTTGGTGATGGTGATGGGAAGATTGAACGCTCCGAGCTCCTCTATCAGATGCGAGCCGGTCAGTTCGCCATTGCCATTGGCGCTGAACATCCCGGCAAACGCCGGGACGGCCAACTCGTCTCTGGGCCGTGGCAGGATCGCGGTCACGCCGGTGCGTACCGGACCCTTGCCGACGACGAGCGGCCCATCCCCTGAGATCAGCGTGGTATAGCCGACCGTCACGCCGGGCACATCGGTGATGGCATTGAAGCGGCCTGGCGTGCCATCGAATGGGATCGCGAAGGCGCGGGCGCGCAGTTTGCCCGAGGGCGTCGCAAGATGCGGGTCGGTCATTTTTTCCTCAGAAAAGCGAACCTTGGCCGCCCGGCGCCTTGAGCTTGGCCGCGGGCTTGGCAACCGTCTTCGGCCGCGCCGTGCCACTGATGGCGACTGCATCGGCGGTGCCGTCGGCGAACTCCAGCGAAAGCGCCATCCCCGACACAACTTCTGCCGCGTGCTTGACCACCGCGCCGTCCGCATCCTTGACCAGCGCGAAGCCTCGCGCCAGCACGGCCTTGTGCGAGAGCGTCGCCAGCAGCCGGTCGGCCTGCGTCAGTTTTCCACGCAGACGGTCCAGCCGCCGCGAAATCGCCTGGTCCTGCCGCCGCGTCAGTGCCAGCAGGGCATCGCCTTGCAGTTTCTGCCGTCTTGCGATCGGCGCCGGTGACAGTCTGGTCGCCGTGCGCGAAAACCGCGCCCGACGCTCGCGCACGATGGCGAAGAAAGCCGCTTGCGCACGGGCGAGGTCGCGGCGGGTCAGAGTGCGGGCTTCGTTCATGCGCCGCGACAAAGTCGCCGGCGTCAGCCGCTGCCCCAGAAGCCTGGCTCGCTTGCGCTCGACGCTGACCGACAGCGCCCGGCCGAGCCGGCTCGTCGCCTCGTCGAAGCGCCGCCGCGGCAGCGCCAGCAACTGGTCGGGCGAGGGCAGCGCACGGGCGGCCGCGCGTGCCGCCTGCCGCTTGCGTTCGAAATTGCGCGACAGTGCGGTCTTCAACCGCGCGCCAAGGCCGGCAAGCGTCGCTTCGAGGTCGACCTTGACCGGCACGGCGATCTCGGCGGCGCCTGTCGGCGTCGGCGCCCGCACATCCGCCGCCAGATCGATCAATGTCCAGTCGGTCTCGTGGCCGACCGCGGAAATCACCGGAATGCCCGAAGCGGCGACGGCCCGGGCAAGCGCTTCGTCGTTGAAGCCCCACAGATCCTCCAGGCTGCCGCCGCCGCGCGCCACGATCAACAGATCGGGCCGCGCGATGGCGCCGTCCCATGGCAGTGCGTTGAAGCCGTTGACGGCAGCGGTCACTTCCGCACCCGCCGTCTCGCCCTGCACCCGCACCGGCCAGACCAGCACGTGCAGCGGAAACCGGTCCTTGATGCGGTGGATGATGTCGCGGATGACGGCGCCTGTCGGCGAGGTGACGACGCCGATGACGCACGGCATGAACGGCAGCCTGCGCTTGCGCGCCGCGTCGAACAGGCCTTCGGCCTGCAGCCGGCGCTTGCGCTCGTCCAGCAGCGCCATCAGCGCACCGGCACCGGCCGGCTCGAGATTGTCGATAACGATCTGGTAGTTCGACTTTCCGGGATAGGTGGTGAGCCGGCCGGTGGCGATCACCTCCATGCCTTCCTCTGGACGGAATTTCAGCCGGCTCATCGTGGTCTTCCACACCACGGCGTCGAGCCGCGCGCGATCGTCCTTCAGGCAGAAATAGGCATGGCCGGAGGAATGCGGTCCGCGATAGCCGGAAATCTCGCCGCGCACCCGTACATTGCCGAAGACGTCCTCGACCGTACGCTTCAGCGCGCCGGAAATCTCGCTCACCGTATATTCGGTGGCGTTGGTGCGTGATTCGGATGCTGCGTCGCTCATCGGCCGATTGGGGGACGATTGCTGGCCGGCGTCAAGGCGGCCGTGTTCGATGTCCGCCCCAAACGCGCGATCACCAGCCCGGCAGGATCTGGTTCGGCTTGGTCCGCTTCATCTTGGCGAAGGCGAGGGCGGCGAAATCGAACGTGCCGGTCTCCTCGCCGAGTGGCACGGAAATATTGTCGAGGCTCTCCGAAATGTGGCGCGCAAGCGCGTCGACGATCTCCGGCCGCGAGGTCTGACCGCGCATGATACCGATGCGGCAATCGGGCAGGGCGCCGAAACCGTCGGCCTCGCCCAGCACCCGCATGCCGGGCCGCAGCGCGCATTCCGGCAGCACCGAGATCGCCAGACCGGAAAGCACCGCGGCGGCGATGACGGTGGCAGAGAAGCTGGTGAACAGGATGCGATAGTCGCGGCTCTGCTGATCGAGCACGTCGGCGGCGGCCCGCCGCCAGATGCAGTTCGGCCGGCCGAAGGCCATCGGCAGGATCGGCTGCTCATGCGTCGCATGGTTGGCCGAGGTAACCCACAGCAGCGGTTCGCGCCGCACCACTTCCGACTGGCCGCGCGCGTCGTTGTGCGTCACCAGCGCCAGGTCGAGATTGCCGCGCTTGATGTGTTCGACCAGTCCCGGCGTCGGTTCGCAGATAACGGTCAGTTCGACATGCGGGTTGGAACGGGCAAACCGCGCCATGATCTCTGGCAGGAAGCGATCGGCATAATCGTCCGGCGTGCCGATGCGGATGGTGCCTTCGAGCCGGCGGTCGTCGAAGGCGGCCAGTGTTTCCTTGTTGAGATAGAGCAGCCGCCTTGCGTAGGAGAGCAGTCTGTCGCCTTCCTCGGTCAGCCTGTTGGTGCGGCCGTCTTTTTCGAACAGCGGCTTGCCGATCCGTTCCTCCAGCCGCCGCATCTGCATCGACACCGCAGACTGGGTGCGATGCACCGCTTCCGCCGCGCGGGTAAAGCTGCCGGTGTCGACAATCGAGATGAAGGTCTGCAACTGATCGAGATCGAGCGGCGCTTTCATTGGCCTAATCCATCATTGATGCTGATGCTAAAGATTAGAAACATTCGTTGGATTAATCAATCGGGCCATGGCAAATTCCGATTGTCCACATGAAGGCATGTGAATCGAAGCCGGAACGGCCGCTGTCGCCAGCGCCCGATCGACCGGTTTCGCCCGTTCGAATGTGAAGGAGACCGACATGGCTACGTTTGATTTCGCTACCGAGACCTCGCGCATCACCTCGCGTCCGGCCGTTGCGACGCGCGTGGCCAATGCCGCTGCCAATGTTTACCGCGCCTGGAGAAACCGCCGCGCCTTTTATCGCCTCGGCGAGATGTCGGATGCCGAGCTCGCCGACATCGGCCTGACCCGCGCCGACCTGCACGTCGCTGTCGGTGTACCCTTTGGCCGCGATCCGACAGAAAGGCTTCGCGTCATCGCGGTCGAGCGCGCCGAAACGATCGAGGATATTGCCCGCAAGGTGGTGTGATCGCGTGGTTTCGCCGTTCGGGCGCGTTGAACCTTTTTGAGGCACGACGCCACTAAGTTACGCAGGCTCCCCACTCCCTGCCGGATCCCCCCGGCCAGCCTGCGCGCTGCCCGGTCCTCCCAGGACCGGGCTTTCTTTTTTGGGCGGCACTGATGATTGATTGCCGGTGTCTGGTCTACCGCCGGCCCATGCCCTGCTTGAACTGGTCGAAGATCGACTCCATGCCTTTCTGGTAGTCGTCGCGCTGCTGGGCGCCTGTCTCGAACATCTTGCCGAACAGGTCGTCAAACGGATTTCTCGGCCTGCCGCTCGGATTGGCCTGCGGCTGCGGCGCCTGGGGTTGCTGCGGCGCCTGACGCGGCTGAGACTGTTGTGCGCCACCGCCGAACATGTCCTGCAGCACCTTGCCGAGCGGATTGTCACCATAAGGGTTCTGTGTCTGCTGGGGTTGGTTCTGCGGCTGCTGTGGCTGTGGTGCACCGCCGCCGAACATATCCTGCAGCACCTTGCCGAGCGGATTGTCACCATAAGGGTTCTGTGTCTGCTGCGGCTGGCTTTGTGGCTGCTGCCCGCCGCCGAACATGTCCTGCAACACCTTGCCCAGCGGGTTGTCGCCGTAAGGGCTCTGCGTCTGTTGCGGCTGCTGCCCGCCGAACATATCCTGCAGCACCTTGCCGAGCGGGTTATCCGTGGGGCCTGCAGGCTGAGGGGTCGGTGCCTGGCTGCCGCCGCCAGCCTGCCGCATCATCTGCTCGATGAGCTCGCCAAGCGGATTGCCGCCACCGCCTGCCGCATGCATCTGCCCGCCTAGCTGGTCGGTGGTCTGCTTGAATAGCCCGCCCATCATCATCGAGGCGATTGCCGGCAGCATCTGCTGCAGGACCTGCTGGCTGACGCCGCTCGCCTGCGCGGCCTGGCTGGCGACGGCCCGCGACAGGTCCTTCGAGCCGAACAAATGGCCGAGAATGCCCTTGCCTTCATCGAGGCCCTGCGGCGAGAAGGCCCGGCTTGCATCCTCGAAATATTTGGCGTGCTGGCCGCTGGCCATCGCCGTCATGAAGGAGCCGAGCCCATAAGGGTCCGCCGTGTTGCGCTTCAGCCCCTGCGAAAAGGCCGGCAGCAGCGCCGCGACCGCCGCCTGCGTCTGCTGCTGCGAAAGCCCGAACTGCTGGGCCAGCGCCTGCATGCCGTTGCCGTTCTGGGCCTGTGCCAGAATATCGAACAAGGAAGGCATTGTTTTCTCCTCCGGGAAAATCCTCGTTGGAGAAGCCTAATTCGTTTCCATCACTGATTGAAGCGAATTTGCCGGACCATCGGCCAAGCGGATAGCGAAGCGTTAATACGCGTATTCCATGAACACCGGCTCGATCGAGCCGCCCCAGCGTGTGTGGTAGGCCGAGAGCATCTCTTCGGCGCTGGTGGTGCCACGCGCGACGACCTCGTCCAGCGTGTTGAGGAACGAGGTCTCGTCATAGCCGTCGCGGTTCTTGCGGCCGCGGTTCTTCAGTCCCATGCGCGAGATGACGAGCACGTCGCGGGCTATCTCGCGCAGTGTCGTGTTGCGGAAGGGCGCCGAAATGCCCTGTTCGGGCACCGCGTTGCGCATCGCCAGCACCTCGTCATAACTCCAGCTCGAGGTCAGCGCCTCGGCCGCGTCGAGCGCAGCCGCATCATAGAGCAGCCCGACCCAGAAGGCCGGCAGCGCGCAGATGCGCCGCCACGGCCCGCCATCGGCGCCGCGCATTTCGAGAAAGCGCTTCAACCGCACGTCCGGGAACAGCGTCGACAGATGGTTCGCCCAGTCGCCCATCGTCGGGAGCCCGTCCGGCAGTTCGTTGCGGGCGGCGCCCGCCATGAACTGGCGGAAGGTGATGTGCGTCATGTCATGGTACTGGCCGTCGCGGATGACGAAATACATCGGCACGTCGAGCGCCCATTCGACATAATCGGCAAAGCCGAAATCGGGCGAGAAGCAGAATTCGAGCAGGCCGGAGCGCTGATTGTCGGTGTCGCGCCAGATCTCGCCGCGCCAGCTCTGCAAGCCGTTCGGCCGGCTTTCGGTGAAGGGCGAGTTGGCAAACAGCGCCGTCGACAGCGGCTGCAATTTCAGCGACACTTGCATCTTGCGGCGCATGTCGGCTTCGCTTTCGAAGTCGAGGTTCACCTGGATCGTGCAGGTCCGGTACATCATGTCGAGACCTTTGGTGCCGACCTTGGGCATGTAGCGGGTCATGATCTCGTAGCGCGATTTCGGCATCTTCGGCGTCTCGGCCAGCGACCATTTCGGGCTGCCGCCAAGGCCGAGAAAACGAATGCCCATCGGTTCGGCGATCTCGCGCACCTGCGCCAGATGCGCATTGCCTTCGCGGCAGGTCTGGTGGATCGTCTCCAGCGGCGCGCCGGACAGTTCGAACTGGCCGCCGGGCTCCAGCGAGATCGCGCCTTGGCCGGTCGGCTCGACCAGTCCGATGATGCGGCCGGCATCCATGATCGGGTCCCAGCCGAGTTTGTCCTGCATGCCTTCGAGGATGGCGCGGATGCCGCGCTCGCCGCCGTAGGGCACCGGGGCATTGCCGTCAACATAGAACGGGAATTTCTCGTGCTCGGTGCCGATGCGCCATTTGTCGCGCGGCTTGTTGCCTTCGGCCAGGTGCTCGACGAGTTCGTCGACGCCTTCGATCGGCCGGAAATCGGTAGTATCGCGCGCCATAATAGCCCTCCGCACATGGCCCCGAAAACCGGCTTCGATTTTCGGAAAGGATCATGTGCCCAATCAATATGTTACAGCGTCCTTTGCGCGCCCGAAAGGACGCGCGGCCACTGCCGGCGCTAGATGGACGAAATGTCAGTAGCCGATCAAGCGAAAAATCCTGAGCCAGAGGGTAACTGGAATTGATCACCAATCCCCGATTGTCGCCTGGATCAGCGCCAGTGCCGCTACGGCCGCCGTGTCCGCCCGCAGGATGCGCGGCCCAAGCGGAATGGCGGTAACGAAGGGCAGGGCTCTCAGCATCCTGCGCTCCTCGTCGGAAAAGCCGCCCTCCGGCCCGACCAGCAGGCCGAGCTTGTTCTCCCGCACCGCCTGCAATGCCGGCAGGGGACTGTTGGTCGATGCATCCTCGTCGCAGAAGATCAGCCGCCGCTCACGGTCCCAGTTGCTGAGCAGGCGCTCGAATTTTTCCGCTTCGCGCAGCTCCGGCACCGCCAATATGCCGCATTGTTCGGCCGCCTCGACGACATTGGCGCGCAGGCGCTCGATGCCGGGCTTTGCCACCTGCGTATGCTGGGTGATGACCGGCTGCAGGATGCCAGCGCCCATCTCGACCGCCTTTTGCACGAGGTAGTCGAGCCGCCCCTGCTTCAGCGGCGCGAAACAGTAGACGAGATCGGGCAACGGCGGCTGCGGCCGCTGCAATGCCAGCAACTTCAGGCGCAACGCCTTCTTCGATTTTGCCGCGATCGCCGCCGACCATTCGCCGTCGCGGCCGTTGAAGACCAGAATTTCGGCGCCTTCGCCGAGCCGCAGCACGTGCGAGAGATAATGGCTCTGCTGCGGGCCGATGTCGAACTCGATGTCCGGTCCAAGCCCGTCCGGCACGAACAGCCGCTGCATCTTGTAATTGGCGCGCATCGCCGAGGAATGCGGCAACGTCACCCTCGGCGTCAAGCCTCGGCGGAAGGATGCCAGACAGGCTCGTAGCCTTTCTGCAGCACCGAAACAGTTGTCGCTGGCGTGAGCAGGCGGATTGGACTGTCGGTAAAACCGCCGAACCCGACCGGTTCGTCATAACCGCCGAAACTCCAGGGCAGCGCGGCGCCATCAAACAGGGCGTACGCCCTGTTTCCTGACGAGATCATCGTGCCGTCCGGCAAGTCCGCAAGCGCTTCCGGTTTCAGTCTCGTCGCTCGTCCGCCCGAGGCCAGGCGCTCCTTGTGCAGGCGCTTGTCGAGTTGCGGCGCGCGTGGCTCGGCAATGCCGAAGGCGTCGCCGAAACGCCGGACAAAATCCTTGGCCCGCTCGCGCCGGCAGAAGAAGCAGGGACGGTGGCCGGCGGCAAGTGCCGTCACCTCGTCGAGGAAAAACAGCTCGGTCCAGCCGGCCTTGCCGCCAGCCCGGTTGCGCCCCATCGGCTCGCGCCGCACGTTGCCGAATTCGCAGACGCAGATGATCCAGGCTTGCAGCGCCCAGCGCTTCTTCAACAGCGTTCTCGTCTCGGGGTCGTGAATGATGCCGCGATTGCCCATGAACAGGCCGCGCTCCGGCACGGCATGGATGGCGCCGAACGGGTCGACCCGGTTTTGCAGTGGCATAGGCGTTCCCTGTTGGCTGCAATGCTGGTGCCATGATATCGCTCGTTGCATCAATTTCATGTCAGCAGGTTTCGATGCGGGTCTTGGTTGTCCAGAACTTCGACAATGAGGGCCTTGGCCAGATCGGCGCGGCCCTTGTCGAGGCGGGCGCCGATATCGACCTGCGCCGTCCCTACCGCGGCGACGCGCTGCCGCAAGATAGCGGCGGGCATGACGCCATGGTGGTGCTCGGCGGCGCCCAGAATGCGCTGGAGGACGAGCTCTGTCCTTATTTTCCGGGTCTGCTCGATCTGACACGCGACTTTGCCGAGAGGGATCGCGCGGTGCTTGGTATCTGCCTCGGCAGCCAGTTGGTCGCGCGCGCCTTTGGCGGCGAGAACCAGATCGGCGGCGCGTCGGAGTTCGGCTGGCACGAGGTCGCGCTCACCGCGGCGGCGCAGGCCGATCCGGTGCTCGCCGCTTTGCCCGCAAAATTCCCGATCTTCGAATGGCACGACGACACCTTTGTCTTGCCTAAGACTGCCGTGCGGCTGGCCGGCAATGCCGTCGCCGAGAACCAGGCGTTCCGCATCGGCCGCGCCGTCTACGGCTTCCAGTTCCATTTCGAGGCCGACAGTCCGATGGTGCGCGACTGGAGCACCTCCTTCGCACCGCTGATCGCCGAGCGGCATCCTGAATGGGCGGGCCGGCTCGACGACGAAATGGCCCGCAACGGACCGCAAGCCGATGCCGCCGGCCTGGCCATCGCCCGCGCCTGGGTGGCGACGATCTGACGGCTCATATAGTCAGCGTATTTGGCGACGTTGCATATTTGGCACGCGGCGGCAAATCCGCCGGGGATAACGCGTTTCATCCTTGGCCTGTGTCTGTCCGCCAGCCTAAAAGGCGCCCGCTCTGCATCTTGCGTGCAACCGCGATGAACCTTTCCTGTGACCCGCGCGACACACCGCCGATACAGAACATGCCTAGAAGCGCGAAACCGTCAGACATTTGCGACGTATTTTGCGTTTCAACGCATTGGTAACCCGCTCGTGCATAGATGCAGGAAGCTCAACAAGAGATGACGTCCGTGAAAGCAGCCTTTTTGTCCTTTGTCATGTTGTCGGCTATCGTCTTGTGCGGCCTCGGCATTTATTCCGCCGACGCGGCCAACGACCACAATGCCGTTGACGGCTACGGCGTCACCGCCGCGCTTCGCTAGACCCTCTGCACATAACCTCACGCCTTACCTACGCCCGCCCACCCGTCACTGTCAGGATATGCTTGTCAGCGCCGTCCACGACGAGCGCGGTGAGGTTTCCCGACTGCCAGGCGAGGGTGTCGACATTGACGCGGTTGCCGGTGATCTCGGGCTTGGGCACCGGCGTATGACCGTGCACCACGATCTTCGGATGAAGACCGGTGTGGTCGTGGAAGACCTCGCGGATCCAGATCAGGTCCTGCCGGCTCTGGCTTTCCAGCGCAATGCCGGGCCGGATGCCGGCATGGCAGAAGAAGAAATCGCCGAACGTTACTGAAAAGGGCAGCGAGCGCAGGAACTCGACATGGTTCTGCGGCACGGCCTCGATCAGCGCGGCGTGTCCTTGCCGCAATGCCGCATCGGCGCGGCCAAACCAGGCGCTGCTCCCACCGAGCGACACGCCATAGGACAGCGCCGTCTGGATGCCGCCATAGCGCATGAACAGGCCGTCCGGGTCGGGGACATCGAGAAAATCGAGGAAGCCGAGATCATGATTTCCGGCCAGCATCAGGTGACGCGGATCGCGTCTTTGCGCGTCGATCAGGAAATCGATGACGCCTTTGGAGTCCGGACCCCGGTCGACATAGTCGCCGAGATGGATCACGCGCCAATCGGCCGACGGTCTTTGACTGAGCTCCGCCTCGATCCGCCGGTGCATGGCGGTCAGCAAATCGAGCCGGCCGTGCACATCGCCGATCGCGTAAAGGCGCATGCCTTGCGGTCCGCGCGCCTCGTAGAAACTGATGCCGGGCTCCGTCAATGCCTGCGTCGCCTCCATGATCATGCCGTCACGGGACTTTAGCGCCGAAGCTGATCCTTGCCCATGTCGGTGACCAGGCGCTTTCCGCACAGCGCCAGCGTTATGTCCATCTCCTTGCGGATGATTTCCAGCGCCTTGGTAACCCCTTCCTTGCCGAGCGCGCCGAGGCCGTACAGGAAAGGCCGTCCGATATAGGTGCCCTTGGCGCCGAGGCACAGCGCCTTGAGCACGTCCTGGCCGGAGCGGATGCCGCCGTCCATATGCACCTCCATCGTGTCGCCGACGGCGTCGGCGATCTCTTCGAGCGCCATGATCGACGACGAGGCGCCGTCGAGCTGGCGGCCGCCATGGTTGGAAACGATAATCGCATCGGCACCCGTCCTGGCCGCCATCAGCGCGTCGTCCTTGTCGAGTATGCCTTTCAGGATCAGCTTGCCGCCCCAGCGCTCCTTGATCCAGGCGACGTCCTTCCACGACAGGTGCGGATCGAACTGCTCCTTCGTCCACGACGACAGCGAGGCGAGGTCGCCGACGCCCTTGGCATGGCCGACGATGTTGCGGAAGCTCCGGCGCTTTGTCCCGGCCATGCCGACGCACCAGCGCGGCCTGGTCGCCATCTGCCAGATGTGCTTCGGCGTCATCCGCGGCGGCGCCGAAAGCCCGTTGCGGATATCCTTGTGGCGCTGGCCTAGGATCTGCAGGTCGAGCGTCAGCACCAGCGCCGAGCATTTCGCCGCTTTTGCACGGTCGATCAGATCGAAGACGAAATCCTTGTCGCGCAGCACATAGAGCTGGAACCAGAATGGCTTCCTGGTCACCGACGCGACATCCTCGATCGAGCAGATGCTCATTGTCGACAGCGTGAACGGCACGCCGAATTCCTCCGCAGCCTGCGCCGCCAGCATCTCGCCGTCCGGATGCTGCATGCCGGTCATGCCGGTCGGCGCCAGCGCCACCGGCATCGCCACCTTCTCGCCGATCATGGTCGATTCCAGCGAGCGATTGTCCATGTCGACCAGCACGCGCTGGCGGAACTTGATCTTCTGGAAGTCCTCTTCGTTGGCCCGGTAGGTGCTTTCGGTCCAGGCGCCGGAATCGGCGTAGTCGAAGAACATCTTCGGCACGCGGCGGCGCGCCAGGTCCTTGAGGTCGGCGATGGTGAGAATGCTGCTCATGGATCTTTTTTCCGCTGGTTCTTCGCTGGTTCGTCGTTGAATTTTCTGGGCGGTGCCTACGGCTGTTTTCTTGCCGGCTCACCGCCACCGGGCTCGGAGCGCTGCCTGAGCCTCAGCCGCGACACGCGCTGCCAGTCGCCGCTGCGCTCGGCCTCGGCCATCGATCGTTCGACGTAGGAGATGTGGTCCATCGCCGCCTGCCGCGCCGCAGCCGGATCGCCGGCCTTGACCGCCGTGTAGATTGCCCGGTGCTGCGAAAGCAGCGTCTCGCGCGCGCCCGGCACGTTGAACACCAGCCGCCGGTTCTGGAACACGCCTTCCGACAGCAGCCGATAACAGGAGCGCAGCGTGTGCAGCAGGATGATGTTGTGCGCGCATTCGCAGATCGCGTGGTGGAACTCGACGTCGATTTCCGCCTCGTCGTCGAAATTGCCGGTCCGGTGCGCCTCGTCCATACGTGCCATGATGCGGTCGAGCAGCGCCAGATCGTCCGATGTGGCACGGCGCGCCGCATATTCCGCCGCCACCGCCTCGATCTCGCGGCGGTACTCCAGATAGTCGGTCACCGCCTTGCGATGCATCGAGATCAGGTCGGTCACCGGCTTGGTGAACAGCTGGCCGATGACATCGGCGACATGGGTGCCGCCGCCTGGCCGTGTCGTCAACAGCCCGCGCCCTTCCAAGGCTTTCAAGGCATCGCGCAGGATCGGCCGCGACACCTCGAACTGGCGCGCCAGTTCGCGCTCGCCCGGCAGCCGGTCGCCGGTGCGCAGGACGCCTTCGAGGATCAGGCTCTCGATCTGCTGCACCACCTCGTCGGCGGTGCGCGAATGCTCGATCCGGGAGAAAATGTCGCTCAAACGGGATGCCTGGGGGTTGAACCGATGTCGCGCAAGATAAAGCCAGCGTCGCCAACTGGTCAAATTATTTATCCAATTCGCCGGGGCCGGGTCCGTTTCACAGCCGCGGCTTCATATCAGCTTGAGCTAAACTGGCTGTTTGCGCCCTCTGGAGATTGCCTCTAGAGCAACCAGGAAAAGTGTGAAACGGTTTTCCGTCCGGAATTGCGCAGAATCAAAGAGATAGAGCGGTTCGCCGTTTCCGTGAAACGATGGACCGCTCTAGAGGGACATCATTGCCAAAGGGCTCACAGAAGCCCGGGGGACCAGCCGTGCCAGACGCCGACCCTTCCAACCTCGAATTCCAGCTGCGCGCCAAAGCCGTGGGCGGCACCGTCATGGGCTTTCCGGCGCATGAAGGTCGGCCGGGCGCGCTCGGCGAGGTCCACGCCCGGCCGCAGCCGCTGGTCGAAAAGCCGCGCGTGCTGGTGCAGCTTTCCTTCATGACCGAAGCTGGATCCGGGATCGATCAGGCCGTGCTTTCCGAATTGTCGCGACGCCTCGGCATTGCCGCGCCCGACCCTCACGCCCGCCACCACGCGATGAAATGGGGCAAGGGCTCGCTGCGTTGGGAACGCCACACGGAATTCTCGACCTATCTCTGGGAAGGCCCGCTCGCCGAAAACGGCAGGGGGCAAGAAGACACACCCTTCGGCAACGGGTTTTCGCCGCCGGGCACGGTGATTTCCGGCATCAGGCTGGAGATCCGCAAATGGACGCCGGCGAACGAAAAACTGATCGCCGGCTTCGACCCGACCAGCCTGTGCTATTCGCTGGTCGAGCGCGGCAACGCGGCCATCGTCACCGATTTCCGTCAGGATGGCGACGGCTTGACCCGCATGCTGGTGCTCGACCGCGGCCTGACCCCGGCGCGCACCGGGGCACTGTCGCAGCGGCTGATCGACATCGAGACCTACCGCACGCTGGCCATGCTTGGGCTGCCGCTGGCCCTGACGCTGTCCGGTCGCGCCCGCCGCATCGAAGACAGGCTGGCCCAGACCACGTTGGAAATGAAGGTCGCCGAGACCCGCGACAGCCAGACGCTACTTGCCGACTTGACCGAACTGGCCGCCGAGCTGGAGGCCGATGCCGCCTCCAGCCTCTACCGCTTCGGCGCCAGCCGCGCCTATGACGGCATCGTGCGCGAACGGCTGGAGGCGCTCGACGAAGAGGCAGTGCCCGGCTACGACACCTGGGGCGGTTTTCTGCAGCGCCGCGTGGCGCCGGCGATGCGTACCTGCCGTTCGGTCGAGGAGCGTCAGGCCAACCTGTCGACGAAGCTCACCCGTGCCACCACACTGCTGCGCACCTGGGTCGACGTCGAGGTCGAGAAGCAGAACCGCGATCTTTTGGCATCGATGAACAATCGCGCCCGCCTGCAATTGCGGCTGCAGCAGACGGTGGAGGGGCTCTCGGTCGCCGCGGTTTCCTACTATGTCGTCGGGCTCATCGGCTACGTCGCCAAGGGCGCCTCGATCTTCGGCCATGCCTTCGCGCCGGAAATGGTCACCGCCGCCTCGGTGCCGCTCGCCATCGTGCTCGTCTGGTGGGGCGTGCGCCGCGTCCGCCGCATGCACTCCGAACCAGGCAAGCAGCCGGGCGAGTAGTGTGGGGCGCAGCGGCAGATTGCCGCTGCGGAAGGCTGTCTCGGCCATAGGCCTCTCATCCCGGCCAAAGCGGCATTTGCAAGCGACCACCGTCGCTGGTAAAAGATTTTTACCAGTCGATCGAAGGAGGCTGTCGATGTCCGGCCTTGCCATGCCGAAACCAGACGACGCCACGATGCGCCGGCGCGACGAGATCGTCGCCGATATGCGCATCATGGTGCCGGGCGAGGGCGTCGTCGACGCCGCCAATGCCATGCGCGCCTTCGAGAGCGACGGGCTCACCGCCTACCGGCAATTGCCGCTCGTCGTTGTACTGCCGCAAACCGTGCCCCAGGTCTCGCGGGTGCTGAAATATTGCAGCGACCGCAACATCCGCGTCGTGCCGCGCGGCTCCGGCACCTCGCTCTCCGGCGGTGCGCTGCCGCTCGAAGACGCGGTGCTGCTGGTGATGAGCCGCTTCAACCGCATCCTCGAGATCGATTTTCAGAACCGCGTCGTCGTCGCCCAGCCCGGCGTCACCAATCTCGGCATCACCACCGCCGTCGAGCAGGAGGGCTTCTATTACGCCCCCGATCCATCCTCCCAGATCGCCTGCTCGATCGGCGGCAATGTCGCGGAAAATTCCGGCGGCGTGCACTGCCTGAAATACGGTCTCACCGCCAACAATGTGCTCGGCATCGAGATGGTGCTGATGAATGGCGAGGTGGTGCGCCTCGGCGGCAGCCATCTCGACGCGGAAGGCTACGACCTGCTCGGCGTCATGACCGGCTCCGAAGGACTGCTCGGCGTCGTAACCGAGGTCACCGTACGCATCCTGAAGAAGCCGGAGACGGCGCGTGCCCTGCTGATCGGTTTCCCGACCAGCGAGCAGGCCGGCCAATGCGTTGCCGACATCATCGGCGCCGGCATCATTCCGGGCGGCATGGAGATGATGGACCGTCCGGCCATCCACGCCGCCGAGGATTTCGTCCAGGCCGGCTATCCCTTGGATGTCGAGGCGCTGCTGATCGTCGAGCTGGACGGGCCGGGTGTCGAGGTCGATCACCTGATCGGCCTGGTCGAAGCCATCGCCTATAGGAACGGCTCGACCATATGCCGCATTTCGCAATCGGAGCAGGAGCGGCTGAGCTTCTGGGCCGGCCGCAAGGCGGCTTTCCCGGCGGTCGGCCGCATCTCGCCCGACTACTACTGCATGGACGGCACCATCCCGCGCAAGGAACTGCCGCGCGTGCTCGCCGGCATGCGCGAGCTGTCGGAGAAATACGGGCTCGGCGTCGCCAATGTCTTCCACGCCGGCGACGGCAATCTGCACCCGCTCATCCTCTATGACGCCAACGCGCCGGGCGAACTCGACAAGGCGGAGAGTTTCGGCGCCGACATATTGCGGCTCTGCGTCAAGGTCGGTGGCGTGCTGACCGGCGAGCACGGGGTCGGCGTCGAGAAGCGCGACCTGATGCCGGAAATGTTCAACCAGATCGACCTCGACCAGCAGATGCGCGTCAAATGCGCCTTCGACCCCAACCATCTTTTGAATCCCGGCAAGGTCTTCCCGCAATTGAGGCGATGCGCCGAGCTCGGGCGGATGCACGTGCATCGCGGGCAAGTGGCGTTTCCGGACATTCCGAGGTTTTGAGTGGGTATGTTGGCGCTTGAACACCCCCCTCTGTCCTGCCGGACATCTCCCCCTCAAGGGGGGAGATTGGCAGCTTGCACGCCTCAGCCTTCTTTCAATATTGACGATTGGCGAAGCCAGACGCGACGTCCGATCTCCCCCCTTGAGGGGGAGATGTCCGGCAGGACAGAGGGGGGCGCGAAGGAACGCGACGTCTTTGCATTTGCCATTGGCGCATCCGCCTCATGACCACCTTCGTCCCCACCACCGCAGCCGAAGTCCTCTCCACCGTCGCCTGGGCCGCGGCGGAAGACGCACCGCTGGAAATCCTCGGCCACGGCTCCAAGCGCGGTATCGGCCGGCCGCAGCAGGGCGAGCATACGTTCGACCTTTCCAAACTCTCCGGCGTCATGCTTTACGAGCCGGCCGAACTGGTGCTGTCGGCAAAAGCCGGCACGCCGCTGGCCGAAATCGAAAGCCTGCTTGCCGAAAACGGCCAGCAACTTGCCTTCGAACCGATGGATTACGGCCCGCTGCTCGGCGGTGAGCCAGCGCGAGGCACGATCGGCGGCGCACTCGCCGCGAACCTTTCCGGCCCGCGCCGGCTGAAGGTGGGTGCTGCGCGCGACCATATCCTCGGCATAGCGGCCGTTTCCGGGCGCGGCGAGGCCTTCAAGTCCGGCGGCCGCGTCGTCAAGAACGTCACCGGCTACGATCTGTCCAAGCTGATGGCCAACAGCTGGGGCACGCTGGCGGTGCTCACCGACGTCACCTTCAAGGTGCTGCCTGCTGCCGAGACCGAAGTCACGCTTGCCATCCGCGGCCTGCTCGACGATCACGCCGCCGCCGCCATGGCGCTGGCGCTGGGTTCCAGCGCCGAAGTGTCGAGTGCTGCCCATCTTCCCGAACGGGTCGCAGCTAGGGTCGCTGGCGGCAGTCTCGGCAGCGATGCCGCGACGCTGCTGCGCATCGAGGGCTTCGGCCCGTCGGTCGCTTACCGCATTGCCGCGCTGAAAGACCTGCTGAAAAACGCTGGGCCGCTGCAGGAGATTTCCGGTTCGGTCTCGTACTCGGTCTGGCGCGATGTCCGCGACTGCGCGCCGTTCGCCGATGGCAGCGAAAGGCCGGTGTGGCGCGTCTCGATGGCGCCGTCGCGGGGCCACCAGATGGTGCTGGCGCTGCGCATGCAGGCCCCGGTCGATGCCTTCTACGATTGGCAGGGCGGGCTGATCTGGCTGCGCATGCAGCAGGACGATCCCGAGGCTGGCCTGTTGCGCGGCCTGATCAGAAGACATGGCGGCGGCCATGCGACGCTGGTGCGCGCAACCCCTTCGCACCGCGCCGCCGTGCCGGTGTTCGAACCGCAAGCGCCGCAACTGGCAGCACTGTCGGCGCGGCTGAAGGCCGAATTCGACCCGAAGAATATCCTCAATCCCGGCCGTATGGCGCCGGGCGCAAGCTCTGCTACTCTCGCGCCGGCAACCGAGGGAGGAGCACAATGAGCGATCCAGGCCAAAACGGTACGTCACGCCAGACCGACCGCTGGCTGGAGCCCGGCCCGACCAACGCGCTGGTCATCTACATCCTCTATCTCGCCGGCCTAGCCATCGGCGTCAGCGGCATTGTCGGCGTCGTCCTGGCCTATATCAATCGCGGCAAGGCCGGCGGCTTCGTCGAGAGCCATTACACATTCCTGATCCGCACCTTCTGGATCGGCCTGCTCTATGCACTGATCTCGGCGCTGTTGATGGTCGTGGTCATCGGTGTCGTGCTGATGGTTGCCGTTGCCGTCTGGTTCATCGCCCGCTGCATTCTCGGCCTGCAGGCGCTGCAGCGCGGCGAGGCGGTCAAGAACCCGGAAAGCTGGTTTCTGGGATTATGAGCATGATCCCCAAAAGTGGGTACCGGTTTTGGGAAAAGATCATGCTCAAACGGTAAGGATTCGTTTACGTGCAGACCAATTTCTCAGCTGCCCAGCTCGCCGATCCGCATGTCGCGGAATCGGAGAAGATCCTGCGCAAATGTGTGCATTGCGGCTTCTGCACCGCCACCTGCCCGACCTATGTGACGCTCGGCAACGAACTGGATTCGCCGCGCGGCCGGATTTATCTGATCAAGGACATGCTGGAAAACGGACGGCCGGCCGACAAGCAGATCGTCACCCATATCGACCGCTGCCTGTCCTGCCTCGCCTGCATGACCACCTGCCCGTCGGGCGTCAACTACATGCATCTGGTCGACCACGCCCGCGTCCACATCGAGGAGACCTACAAGCGTCCGCTGGCCGATCGCCTGACACGCGCCCTGCTGGCCTTCGTGCTGCCCTATCCCTCGCGTTTCCGCGCGGCGCTCAAGCTGGCGAAGCTCGGCCAGCCATTCGCCGGCCTGTTTGAGAAAATCCAGGCATTGAAGCCTTTGGGCGCGATGTTGAAGCTGGCCCCGGCGTCGGTCCCGGCAGTCTCGCCGATGGCCTCGCC
This sequence comes from Mesorhizobium sp. M0074, assembly GCF_040322975.1. Classification (NCBI taxonomy): domain Bacteria; kingdom Pseudomonadati; phylum Pseudomonadota; class Alphaproteobacteria; order Hyphomicrobiales; family Phyllobacteriaceae; genus Mesorhizobium; species Mesorhizobium sp. M0074. The sequence continues at coordinate 26,962 of NZ_JAMYUM010000023.1, read as the reverse complement.
GGGCGTCCATGCCGGGCAGGGCGCGAAGAAAAATGGCCGCGTCGCCATCCTCACCGGCTGCGCGCAATCCGTGCTCGATCCCGGCATCAACGACACGACGATTTCGCTGCTGACCCGGCTTGGCGTTGAGGTCGTGGTGCCCGAGGGCGAGGGCTGCTGCGGCGCGCTGGTGCATCATATGGGGCGCGAGGACGCTGCCTTGGCGTCGGCCCGACGGAACGTCGACGCCTGGACGCGCGCCGTCGAGCAGGGCGGACTCGACGCCATCGTCATCACCGCATCCGGGTGCGGCACCACCATCAAGGATTACGGCTTCATGCTGCGCCTCGATCCGGCCTATGCCGACAAGGCCGCGCGCGTCTCGGCGCTGGCCAGGGACATCACCGAATATCTGGCAAGCCTCGACCTGCCCGAGCCGGTCCGCAAGCCGGGCACCATCGTCGCCTATCACTCAGCCTGCTCGATGCAGCACGGCCAGAAGATCACCCGCCAGCCGAAGGAGCTTCTGGTCCGTGCCGGCTTCGTCGTGCGCGAGCCGCGCGAAGGGCATCTGTGCTGCGGTTCGGCCGGCACCTACAACATCCTGCAGCCCGGGATTTCGGCAACGCTGCGCGACCGCAAGGTCAGGAATATCGAGGCGACCGGTGCCGAAATCGTCGCCACCGGCAATATCGGCTGCATCACCCAGATCGCTTCTGCCGCCAAGCTGCCGGTGGTGCATACGATAAAGCTGCTCGCCTGGGCCTATGGCGGGCCGAAGCCGGAAGGCGTTCCGGAAGAAAAGCTGGTTGCGGCTGAGTAACAGGATGGTCGTGGGCGTCAGGCCCCTCATCCGGCCGCTTCGCGTCCACCTTCTCCCCGCTGGGGAGAAGAGGGTGGCACCAACGCTGGCGATCTCCTCTCCCCTCGGGGAGAGGTCAGCCGAGCGAAGCGGAGGCTGGGTGAGGGGGCTTGGCGCCTGCGGGTCTTTATTCCGCCGCGAGCCTGTCAACTACGCCATAAGTCGCCTGATAGCGGGCACGCTGCCGGCTGAGGGCCACCATCGTGTTGCGCAGCAGGATCGCCACAGTGATCGGGCCGACGCCGCCCGGCACCGGCGTGATCCAGGACGCGACATGCCTGACGCTCTCGGCATCGACGTCGCCGACGATGCGGCTCTCGCCGTCCGGCCCGATCTCCGAATTGATGCCGATGTCGATCACGGCAGCGCCCGGCTTGACCATGTCGGCCTTGATCAGCCGCGGTTTGCCGACCGCGACGAACAGTGCGTCGGCACGGCGTGCGTGTGCCGCCACCGAACGCGTCATGTGGTGACAGACGGTCACCGTCGCGCCTTCGCTCATCAAAAGGAACGCGATCGGCTTGCCGACGATCTCGGAATGGCCGACGACCACCACCTCGAGCCCCTTGAGGTCGAGGCCGGTTTCCCTGAGCAGTTCGACCGAAGCGGCGGCGGTGCAGGGCGCCAGGTCGAGCTGGTTGTAGACGATGTTGCCGATCGAGGCCGGATGCATGCCCTCGACATCCTTGAGCGGATGCACCGCCGCCTGCAGCGTCTTGATCGGAATGTGCACCGGCACCGGCCGCTGGATGATGATGCCGGTGACGCGCGGGTCGGCGTTAAGCCCGTGGATTGCCGCTTCCAGCTCGCCGGCGGTGATGTCGGCGCGAAAGCGCCTTTCCTCGAAGCCGATGCCGGCCAAGCCGGCCTTGGCGCGCTGGTTGCGGACATAGACGTCGACCGCGGCGGTATCGCCGACGGTGACTGACACCAGCTTGGCCGGAAAGCCTTCGGCGGTGGCGATCGCCGCGTCCTCGCGCACGCCGGCGATGATGCGTTGGGCAACCGGGCCGCCTCTGAGATAGCGGCTGTCATCGGAAAGGGACATCGGGATGGGGCCTTTATCTGGATTTTAGCCGCCACATAGCAAAGCAACCGCGAAAAGGCAGCGCGAAAAGCGAACCGTCATGCCGGTCGCGCGACGTGCCGGCAAAATCTTCCCGTCAATTCCTGCTGGCGGAAACAAAAAGGGCAGCACGGCTTGCCGCGCTGCCCTTTCGTGACTGGCCGCATCCCCACACGGCCCGTCCCCCGTTATTCAATGCTCCCGAGGCTTCTGAGCAGAATCATCGGTGAGGTCAACCGCAGATTACATCACTACAACCGTCGTGCCAACATTGACCCGCTCGTAAAGGTCGACCACGTCCTCGTTGCGCATGCGGATGCAGCCCGACGACACCGCGCCGCCGATCGTCCAGGGCTGATTGGTGCCGTGGATACGGTACTCGGTCGAGCCGAGATAGAGCGCGCGTGCGCCGAGCGGGTTTTCCATGCCGCCGGCGAGATAGGTCGGCAGATAACGGCCCTTGGCGGCTTCGCGGGCGATCATCACCGCCGGCGGCCGCCAATCCGGCCAGACGCGCTTGTTGGTGACCTTGTGGGTGCCGGACCATTCGAAGCCCGGCTTGCCGGTGCCGACGCCATAACGCCGCGCCTTACCGTTTTTCCCGATCAGATAGAGGAAATTCTCTCGCGTATCGATGACGATCGTGCCCGGCTTCTGCGGGCCGTCATAGGCGACTTCCTGCGGCAGATAGATCGGGTCGATCTGCGGCCGCATCACCATGCGCTTGGCCGGCGCCTGCACCGCTGCGGTGCGCAGCTGATCGGGTTCGGCCAGCCGCCGGTAGCGCCGTTGCGGCTGCGCCTCTTGCCGGCTCTGCCGCACGATGCCCGGCGCATGGCCGAGCTGCAGCACCCAGGGCGCCGAAAGATCTGGGCTGACCACCACCGGCGGCCTCTCGGCATAGCGGTCGTTGGCATTGGCGGCGCCGGCCGCAAGCACGGCCGCGGCGCCGAACAGGGGGAACAAGAATGTCTTCATCGCAACGCACCTTGATCGTCGAACATGCCGGGGTGCAAAGCCTCCCCGATTTCGCCGACATTGGGCGCGAAGCGGCAACCGAAACATGAATCGGAATGCGTAAAATGCCGATCTGTCAGTAAAGCTTTTGGTGTGGTTACCGCCCGGTTCAGGAATCTGGTAAAGCCGCGGTAAAGCCCGCGTCAAAACGCGTTAACGCCAAGACACGAACGGAATTCCGCCATGGATGAAAAGACAGGTCTGCTTGCCGGTCCCGACGGCATCGCCCGCTGCTTCTGGCACGGCAACCTGCCGGATTATCTGCACTACCACGACCACGAATGGGGCCGGCCGGTCGCCGACGACCGCCGCCTGTTCGAGAAGATCTGCCTCGAAGGTTTTCAGTCGGGCCTGTCCTGGCTGACCATATTGCGCAAGCGCGACAATTTCCGCGAGGCGTTTGCCGGCTTCGATGTCGACAAGATCGCCGCCTTCACTGACGCCGATGTCGAGCGCCTACTCGGCAATGCCGGCATCATCCGTCACCGCGGCAAGATCGTTTCGACCATCAACAACGCCAAGCGCGCCCGCGAGCTCATCGACGAGGCCGGCTCGCTGGCCGCCTGGTTCTGGAACTTCGAACCCGGCCCCGACGAGCGGCCCGAGATCGTCGACCTCGCGCATTTGCGCGCCAATCCGACGACGGCCGTCTCGGTCCGCATTTCGAAAGAGCTGAAGAAGCGCGGCTGGAGCTTTGTCGGCCCGACCACTGTCTACGCCTTCATGCAGGCGATGGGGCTGGTCAACGACCATCTCGAGGGTTGCGTCTGCCGCGAGCCGGTCGAGGCGGAACGGAAAGCGTTCAAGCGGCCGAAATAGCGGCTCAGGCGCCGCCGGCGCCGGCGAGGAAAAACCCGGCAAGGATGGCCGCCAGCGCGGCGAACACCGGATAGATCACCAGCAGTCCGGTCATCAGCACGTCGCGCATGGTCGGTCCGCTGCGCTGTTGCGCCGCGATCTCGAAAGGTCCGGCGATTTGCTTCGCCTTCGGCGCATAACCATCGGCCGGCCGCACCCGGGCCGAGGCGTCGCGTGCGCCGCTATCGATGATGTCGAACTTCTGTAGCGTGGCCATGGCCCCGAGCCCCTTGTTTCGGCGCGCTTATCGGCCCGGATTGTGTCGGCACGATGCCGCGCGCATGGCGCAATTGTTTCATTTGTGATGCGGTTTGTTTCGGGGATGGTCGCCTTGCCTGATGGCTTTGCGCTGCCCCTCATTGCCCTGCCGGGCATTTCTCCCCGTATAGGGACGGGGAGAAAGGACGCCTCCGCCGGTGGTTTCGCCAATCACAGCGTTGCACAAGTAGCGCCGAGGCTGCGACAAGTCCCCTTCTCCCCGTCACTATACGGGGAGAAGGTGCCGGCAGGCGGATGAGGGGCGGCGCGACGTTTGCGAACCAACTGGTCCCGCGACATCGCGGAAAAGGCGCAAACCCTTGCCTTCTCCGGGCTGCATCGGTAGGACACGCCGACCCGAAATAAGTCACCGTTTACATAGCAAAGTACCCATCCCATGGCCGACAAATCCGAAAAGATGAAAGCGCGGCTGCCGCGCGGCTTTGTCGACCGCGGCGCCGACGATCTCCGCGCCGTCGAGAAGATGATGGCGACGATCCGCTCGGTCTTTGAGCTCTACGGTTTCGAGCCGGTCGACCAGCCGCTGATCGAATACACCGATGCGCTCGGCAAATTCCTGCCCGACCAGGACCGGCCGAACGAGGGCGTGTTCTCGTTCCAGGACGATGACGACCAGTGGCTGTCGCTGCGCTACGACCTGACCGCGCCGATGGCGCGCTTTGTCGCCGAGAATTTCGAGCGCCTGCCGAAACCCTATCGCAGCTATCGCTCCGGCTGGGTGTTCCGCAACGAGAAGCCGGGCCCCGGCCGCTTCCGCCAGTTCATGCAGTTCGACGCCGACACGGTAGGCACGCCGGGTGTCGCGGCCGATGCCGAGATGGCGATGATGATGGCCGACGTGATGGAGGCGCTCGGCATCAAGCGCGGCGACTACGTCATCCGCGTCAACAATCGCAAGGTGCTCGACGGCGTGCTGGAGGCGATCGGCCTCGGCGGCGACGAGAACGCTGGCCGCCGGCTGCAGGTGCTGCGGGCGATCGACAAGCTGGACAAGCTGGGCGTCGAGGGGGTTCGTCTGCTTTTGGGCGCCGGGCGCAAGGACGAGAGCGGTGATTTTACCAAGGGTGCCGGGCTGGGTAACGCTCAAATCGATGTTGTGATCAGCTATTTCACGGTCATGGCGCAGCATGATCCCGAACAAATTGTCCAGACACTGGGATCTATCACCCCAGGGCTCAGCAATCTTGTCGAGGAAAGGAAACTCGAACATCTCGGCATAACGAATGCCTCGTTTGTTGAGGGTCTTGCAGAGTTGGAGCAGATAAGAACCATGGTCGCACAAAGCGGCTACGGTGAGGATCGCATTCGCATCGATCCCTCCGTCGTGCGTGGCCTCGAATATTACACCGGCCCGGTCTACGAGGCCGAGCTGCTGGCCGAGATCCCCAACGAGGACGGCCAGATCGTGCGCTTCGGCTCGGTTGGCGGCGGCGGCCGTTATGACGGTCTCGTCTCGCGCTTTCGCGGCGAGCCGGTGCCGGCGACCGGTTTTTCCATCGGTGTCTCGCGGCTGATGACGGCGCTGAAGAACCTCGGCAAGCTCGATACTTCCGATGTCATCGCGCCGGTCGTCGTGCTGACCATGGACAAGGATACGGAAAGCCTCGGCCGCTACCAGAAGATGGTGGCCGAGCTGCGCGCCGCCGGCATCCGCTCGGAAATGTACCTCGGCGGCGCCGGCATGAAGGCGCAGCTGAAATATGCCGACCGTCGCGGCAGCCCGGTCGCCGTCATCCAGGGCGGCGACGAGCGCGCCAAAGGCGAGGTGCAGATCAAGGATCTGATCGAAGGCGTGAAAATGTCGGCCGAGATCGCCGACAACGCCGAATGGCGCGCCGCACGGCCGGCGCAGGTGACCGTGGCGGAAGGCGATCTGGTCGCCGAGGTGAAGAAGATACTGGCGGCGCAGACCGAGGAGCGGGCGCGTGGCAAGTAGGGCGCCGCTTCCTTCTCCCCTTGTGGGAGAAGGTGGCCGAGCGACGCTCGGTCGGATGAGGGGTGTTCCAGGGAACGCCGACGCCTCATTTCTTCCGGCACCCCTCATCCGTCTTGGCGCGTCGCGCCAATCCACCTTCTCCCACAAGGGGAGAAGGGGAGGTGGCGTTTTATGACCTCCCGCCCCGCCATCGCATCCGACATCGCCAGGCTCTTCGCCGCGCGCAACACCCATGCGGTCGAGGTCGCCGTGCTGCAGCCGGCCGATCCGTTCCTCGACATGGCCGGCGAGGATTTGCGGCGCCGCATCTTTCTCACCGAGAGCGAGACCGGGCAGACGCTTTGCCTGCGGCCGGAATTCACCATTCCGGTCTGCCTCGACCACATTGCCAGCCAGGCCGGCACGCCGCGCCGCTATTCCTACCTCGGCGAGGTGTTTCGCCAGCGCCGCGAGGGCGGCAACGAGTTCTTCCAGGCCGGCATCGAGGATCTCGGCGACCGCGACACGGCCGCCGCCGACGCCCGTTCGCTGGCCGATGCGCATGCGCTGCTGTCGCTGGTGCTGCCCGGCCGGGAGCTGGCGGTGACGCTCGGCGACCAGGCCATTTTCGAGGCGGTGCTTGCAGCCCTTGGCCTGCCGCGCGGTTGGCGCATGCGGCTGGCGCGCGCCTTCGGCTCGGCGCCGATGCTGGAGGCGGCGCTTGCCGATCTCGCCAATCCGCCGCGCAACAGCCAGCTTGCCGGCCCGGTCGCCGCCCTTGTCCTCGATGGCGATCTCGACAGCCTTTCGGCGCATATCGCCGGCGGCATGGAAGAGGCCGGCCTGTCGGCAACGGCCGGGCGTTCGCCGTCCGAGATTGCGCGGCGCCTGATCGAGAAAGCCGAACTGCGCAGCGTGCGGCTGTCGAACGAGGCGTTTGCGGCGCTGAAGAGCTTTTTGGCCATCGACGTGCCGCTCGATAGCGCCGCCGGGGCGCTCGAAAGTTTTGCGATCGATGCCGGGCTTTCGCTGGGCGCCGCGCTGGGGAATTTTGCCGCCCGCGCCGCGGCAATCGAAACCCTCGGCCTGCCGATGTCTGAAATCAGCTACGACGCCGCCTTCGGCCGCCCGCTCGATTACTACACCGGCCTCGTCTTCGAGATCGCGGCGCAGGATGGCGACCGGCCGCTCGCCGGTGGTGGCCGCTACGACCGACTGCTGACGCTGCTCGGCGCCAAAACGCCGATCCCCGGCGTCGGTTTTTCCGTCTGGCTTGACCGCATCGAGGCGCTGCGGGAGACGGCGCCATGATCACGCTGGCGATCCCGTCGAAAGGCCGGCTCAAGGAGCAGGCGCTGGAGGTGCTGGCCAAGGCCGGGTTTGCCGTCAGCCTGCCCGGCGACGAGCGCAAATATCGCGCCCGCATCGACGGCCTTGACGGCGTCGAGATAGCGTTCCTGTCTGCCTCGGAGATATCAGGCGAAATCGGCCAGGGGTCGGTCGATCTCGGCATCACCGGCGAGGACCTTTTGCGCGAAAACCTCGCCGATTGCGAGACGCGCGCCGAAATCATCGCCCGCCTCGGTTTCGGCAATGCCGATGTCGTCGTCGCCGTGCCCGACATCTGGCTCGATGTCGACACCATGGCCGACCTCGACGACGTCGCCGCCGATTTCCGCCAGCGCCACGGCCGCCGGCTCAGGATCGCCACCAAATACTGGCGCCTGACCCAGCAGTTCTTTTCGCAAAAGCACGGCATCCAGGTCTACCGCATCGTCGAAAGCCTGGGCGCCACCGAAGGCGCGCCGGCGGCCGGGTTGGCCGATATCGTCGTCGACATCACCACGTCAGGCTCGACCTTGCGCGCCAACCATCTCAAGGTGCTGGCCGATGGGCTCATCCTGCGCTCGCAGGCCTGTCTCGTCGCGTCGAGGAAGCAGCGCGCTGTGGCCGACGAGGCGACTTTGCGCGATATTGCGGCCAGGATGGCATCGGTGAATTCAGGCTGACGTCGCCAATCTCCCCCCTTGAGGGGGAGATGTCGCCGAAGGCGACAGAGGGGGTCGGTACGTCTTGACGCGACTCTCCTAACGGACAGAACAGGCAGGTGCTCCATGCGAGACGACCCCCTCTGGCCTGCCGGCCATCTCCCCCTCAAGGAGGGAGATTGGCAGCTTGGCCGCTGGCACCGACCTGACGCGATTTTCTTGACGTACAGCAATTTTGTTCTTGCTTTGTGCCGGCAGCTATGCTACTAATCTCGCTATGGTGCCAATTGGCCCCGAAGACCCGCCCGCCGTGGCGGGTTTTTTATTTTCGGCGCCATCCCTCACGTTCGAACCCCAACCGCACCATCGACGGGATTTCCACTACCCCGCCGGGCTGATAGGCTCGTTCTGTCTGCGGAGGACACGGCGATGCCGATCAATCTCGACGAGTTGAAGAATGCCAGCAATTTGCGCTCCAAGCGCGATGGCGGTTCGTTCATTGCGCCGGTCGACGGCACGGCGCATGTCTCGGGGGAGCGCAGCGTGCCGCTGCTCAACCTGACCATCCCGGCGCTGTTTGCCGATACGGTCGGCAAATACGGCACGCTCGATGCCGCCGTCTTCGTCGAGCAGGACAAGCGCTTTACCTGGGAGGAACTGTCGGAGACGGTCGATGCGCTGGCCGCCGGCTTCCTGGCGCTCGGCCTCGAGAAAGGCGATCGCGTCGGCATCTGGTCGCCGAACCGCTGGGAATGGCTGGTGACGCAATTCGCCACCGCCCGCATCGGCCTGATCCTGGTCAACATCAACCCGGCCTACCGGCTGGTCGAGCTGGAATATGCCTTGAACAAGGTCGGTTGCAAGGCGCTGGTCACCGCCGCCACATTCAAGAGCTCCGACTATCTCGGCATGATCGAGACGCTGGCGCCGGAGATCGCCGAGGCCACCCCTGGCAAGCTCGACGCCAACAAGCTGCCGGCGCTTAAGACCGTCATCCGCATGGACGAGGAGAATTCGCCGGGCATGTTCAATTTCGCCGACGTGCTGGCGATGGCCGGCCGCGACGAGCATGACAAGCTCGACCGGATTTCAGCGGGGCTGAAACCGGACGATGCCATCAACATCCAGTTCACAAGCGGCACGACAGGTGCGCCCAAGGGCGCGACGCTGACCCACAACAACATCGTCAACAACGGCAATTTCGTCACTTCTGCGATCCGGCTCACCGTCGACGACCTGCTGTGCATCCCGGTGCCGCTCTATCATTGCTTCGGCATGTCGATGGGCACGATGGGCTGCGTCACCAAGGGCGCGACCATGGTTTTCCCGAGCGAGGGGTTCGATGCCGGCGCCACGTTGAAGGCGGTGGCGACGGAAAGCTGCACCGCGCTTTACGGCGTGCCGACCATGTTCGTCGGCCTGCTCGACCATCCGGAGTTCGCCTCCTTCGATCTCACCAGCCTGCGCACCGGCATCATGGCCGGCTCGCCATGCCCGATCGAGGTGATGAAGAAGGTGGTGTCGCTGATGCATATGGCAGAGGTGACCATCGCCTACGGCATGACCGAGACCAGCCCGGTGTCGTTCCAGAGCAGCGTCGACGACCCGCTGGAAAAGCGCGTCTCGACCGTCGGCCGCGTCCATCCGCATGTCGAGGTCAAGGCCATCGACGCCGAAGGTGCCACCGTCGCCGTCGGCGCGCCGGGCGAGCTCTGCACGCGCGGCTATTCCGTGATGAAGGGCTATTGGGACGATGAGCAGAAGACCCGCGAAGCCATCGACGCCGACGGCTGGATGCACACCGGAGACCTCGCCACCATCGATGCCGAGGGCTATTGCAACATCGTCGGCCGGGTCAAGGACATGGTCATCCGCGGCGGCGAGAACGTCTATCCGCGCGAGGTCGAGGAGTTCCTCTATCGCCACCCCAAGGTCAAGGAGGTGCAGGTGTTCGGCATTCCCGACCCGAAATACGGCGAGGAGCTGTGCGCCTGGATCGTGCTGAAGCCCGGCCAGATCACCACGGAGCAGGAGATCAAGGCCTTCTGCGCCGGCCAGATCGCCCATTTCAAGATCCCGCGCTACATCCGCTTCCGCACCGAATTGCCGATGACGGTGACCGGCAAGCCGCAGAAATTCCTGATGCGCCAGGCGATGGTCGATGAACTGGGATTGGTGACGCAGAAGACGGCGTGAGCGGGGGCGCGCTTCGGGCTTCGTCAAGGTGCGCAGGGGGCTTGCGCAGAGGGGGCTGAATGAGTGGTTTCGCAAGATCGGCGGTTTCCTACGGCATGCCGTTGGCCGCGCTGGCGATGGCGGTCGCGGTCAGGGCCAGCGGGGTGTCGGTGGACGAAGGGTCGCTGGGCACCAGGATATTCATCGGCGCGCTGTCGAGCGCGATCATGTTCATCACCATTTTCGTGGTGCTCGACCACGCCGAGGCGGTGGCTAGGCGGGTGGGCGAGCCGTACGGCACGTTGGTGCTGACCATCGCCGTGACGGCAATCGAAGTGTCGATCATCGTTTCCATCATGCTGCACGGCGCGAACAACCCGACGCTTGCCCGCGAATCCGTGTTCTCGACGGTGATGATCACGTCGACCGGCGTCGTCGGCATGTGTCTGACGTTTGGCGGCTGGCGCCATCGCAAGCAGGCGATCGTCCGCCAAGGGACCAGCGCCTATCTGGCGGTGCTGGTCGCGCTGAGCGTCATGACGCTCATTCTGCCGACCTACACGCGAACCACCGATCCCGGCACGTTTTCGGCCGCCCAACTTGGCTTCGTCAGCGTCCTTTCAGTGCTGCTCTATGCCGGTTTTCTGTTCGCGCAGACTGTCCGCCACCGCGACGATTTCATCGACGGGCAAGCGCATGGCGCCGCAGTGCGAACCGACGCTAACGAAAGCGTCGCCGCCGGCGCTGTTCTCCTGCTGATCGGGCTGATCGGCATCGTCATGCTGGCCGAACAGGTCGCAGCCAGCGTCGAAGATGCGCTCGTCGCCTACCAAGTGCCGCAGGCCGACGCCATTGTCGGCGCAATGATCGCCGCGCTGGTCTTGATGCCGGAGGCCATTTCGGCGGTTCGTGCCGCACTCAACAACGAGCTGCAGCGCGGCCTGAACGTCGCCATGGGCTCGGCCTGTGCCACGATCGGCCTGACAATACCGGCAATCGCCGCCGCCAGCCTGCTGACCGGAAGAGGCCTGACCCTGGGGCTGCCGGCGACCGACACGGTGCTTTTGGTTCTGGCGCTCTTCATCTGCAATGTAAGCTTTAGCACCGAGAGAACGACGTTCTTGACCGGCTTGGTGCATCTGGTGGTGTTTTTTACTTGGGTGTTTTTGATATTTGTGCCGTGAGGGTTGGGGGGGAGGTGGCAAACCACTATCGACCGGTTTTCGAACGAGCGGTCATCCGTTTCCGCACTGAGTTGCGAAGTAGGCGAGCCGCAGAAGTTCCGGATGAGGCGATGGTCGAGAGTAGTTGGGGGTGGTGACAGTTAAGACGGCTTCAGGGCTAGGCGCCAATTTGTCTCCTTTGCGCCGTGGGCGGACGCTTAGCACCAAGGCCTTGAACGTCTCGATCTGCAGCCGATTGCGGAATGGCGGCTTTAACGTTTGAAGAAGGATTGCGGACGTTCAGCCCGACGGGACCAAGATCTGCTCCCGGGTCTAGCCGTCCCGTCTCAATGGCGTCCCGGACCGCCCGGTGGATCTGCGTTGCCAGTGGCGGGTGGCGGGGCAGCCACAGGGTGGACATTTCAGCCGACATGGAAAATGATCATGTTGCCATGCACAACACTGCAGTGCTCTGATCTCGACGAAAAGCCTGAGCGTAGAAGCGGATCAACCGACCTCCGGGTCCAGCGAGCGAGGACGCAAATGGACACCCCAGAGAATGGGCAATTGCATCGCGACGCGGGCGAGCGACCCTGTCGATCGGCCGGCTGGCTTCCCCGCGCCGCCGTGTCGGCGGCATTCCTGCTCGGCATGGCTTTCAGCAGCACTGCGTTTGCGCAGGACCAGCAGCTACCCGTGGTGACAGCGGCCAAGCCGGTGGTCCGTGAAATCGTCGAAGACGACGAGTTCGTCGGGCGCTTCGAAGCCGTCGACCAGGTCGCCATCCGTTCGCGCGTCAGCGGCTATCTGGACAAGGTCAGCTTCCAGGACGGCGCACTGGTCAACAAGGGCGACCTGCTCTTCACCATCGACGAGCGTCCGTACCAGGCGGCTTATGATGCCGCCAAGTCGCAAGTGGACGTCGCCAAGAGTCTGCTCGAATTCTCCAAGATGCAGCTGGATCGCGCCGACGAACTCGCCAAGACCGGCAATATCTCAACCGCGACGGTCGACGACCGCCGGCGGGAATACCTTTCGGCGCAGGCGCAGATGCAGGGCGCGACGGCTGCCCTGACGACGGCCAGCCTGAACATGGAATTCACCGAGATCAAGGCGCCCTTGTCCGGCCGCATCGACCGCCGGCTGGTGTCGGTCGGCAACCTCGTGCAGCCGGATTCCACCTTGCTGACGACCATCGTTACGCGCGATCCGATCGACTTCTATTTCGACGTCGATGAGCGCCTGTATTTCAGCTATGCCCGCGACGCGAAGGAGCGCGGCGGCAGCATGCAGGAAGGCGCCGGCGGGCTCGAGGTGGTGGTTCGCGTCGCCGACCGCGCGGAGGCGGTATTCAAAGGCAAGCTCGATTTTGCCGAGAACCGGATCGACAACGCGACCGGCACCATGCGGGTACGTGCAAGGTTTCCCAACGCCGATGGCATTCTCCAGCCAGGCATGTTCGGGCGCATCAACGTGCCGGGGTCGCTGCCGCATAGCGGCGTGCTGGTGCCCGACGAGGCGATCGGCGCCGATCAGGATCGCCGCATCGTGTTCCTGGTGGATGAGGCCGGGATGGTGTCGGCGAAGCCCGTGCGCACCGGCCCGCTTCTCGACGGCTACCGGGTCATCCGCCAGGGCCTGACCGGCGACGAGACAATCATCGTCAAAGGGCTGATGCACGCCAGGCCGGGCACCAAGGTGAAGGTCGAGATGGTGACGTTGCCGCCCAAGGCCGAGACCGCCGAGTTGCAGCAATGAGGTTCGCACATTTCTTCGTCGACCGTCCGATCTTCGCATCGGTCGTTTCGATCGTCCTGCTGATCCTCGGCGGGATTGCTTATACCCAGCTGCCGGTCGCGCAATATCCCGAGATCGCGCCGCCGACCATCGTCGTTCGCGCGCAGTATCCGGGCGCCGACGCCGAGACGGTCGCAGCGACGGTGGCAACGCCGATCGAGCAGGAGATCAACGGCGTCGAGGGCATGCTCTACATGTCGTCCTATTCGTCGGGCGACGGGGCGATGGCGCTGACCATCACCTTCAAGCTGGGCACCGATCTCGACCAGGCTCAGGTGCTGGTGCAGAACCGCGTGTCGGTCGCCGAGCCGCGCCTGCCCGAAGAAGTCCGCCGCCTCGGCATCACCACCACCAAGAGCTCGCCCGACCTGATGATGGTCGTGCACATGCTGTCGCCCGACAATACCTACGACCAGCTCTACGTCTCGAACTACGCCCGCTCGCGGGTGCGCGACATACTGCTCAGACTAGACGGCGTCGGCGACCTCATCATCTTCGGCGAACGCGAATACTCGCTGCGCATCTGGCTCGATCCGGAAAAACTGTCCGCCCTGGGGATGACCTCGGGCGATGTGGTGCAGGCGCTGCGCGACCAGAACGTCCAGGTGTCGGGCGGCTCGATCGGCGCGCCGCCGACCAGCACCGGCACGGCGTTCCAGTACACGGTCACCACGCAAGGCCGCTTCAACGACGCACGCGACTTCCGATACGTGATCGTCAAATCGACCGACGACGGCCGCCTGATCTCGCTGCAGGACGTGGCGCGCATCGAGCTCGGCGCCAAGGATTACGTCACCAACTCCTATCTCAACGGCAAACCGGCGGTGGCGCTCGCCATCTTCCAGCGGCCGGGCACCAATGCGCTCGCCGCAGCCGCGGAGATCCAGGACAAGATGAAGGAGCTTTCCCGCGACTTCCCGAAGGGGTTGAGCTACGACATCGTCTACAATCCGACCGAGTTCGTCGCCGAGTCGATCCAGGAGGTCTACAAGACGATTCTCGAGGCGATGCTGCTGGTCATCATCGTCATCATCGTCTTCCTGCAATCGTGGCGCATGGCGATCGTGCCGATCGTGGCGATCCCCGTGTCGCTGATCGGCACGCTGGCGGTGCTTTACGCCGCCGGCTTCTCGCTCAACATGCTGACGCTGTTCGGCCTAGTTCTGGCGATCGGCATCGTCGTCGACGATGCGATCGTCGTGGTCGAAAACGTCGAGCGCAATATCGCCAGAGGGCTGGCGCCCAATCCGGCGTCGCACCTGACCATGGACGAAGTCGGAACGGCCGTCATCGCGATCTCGCTGGTGCTGATAGCCGTGTTCGTACCGACAGCCTTCATCCCCGGCATTTCTGGGCAGTTCTATCTGCAGTTTGCGATCACCATCGCGGTGTCGACGGCGATCTCGGCGTTCAATTCGCTGACGCTTTCGCCGGCGCTGGCCGCACTGCTGTTCAAGCCGCATCACGCCGCGGCGGCGCCGCCGCGCTTTTTCCTGGCGCGGTTCGGACGGGCGCTCGCCGACGGCTTCAATCGCGGCTTCGACAGGGTCGCCCATTGGTATTCGAGCATCATCCGCGTGCTGGTCGGCTCGTGGACAACGATCGCCGCCATGCTGGCCGTTTTCGCGGCCCTCATCTACGCCACGGCCTACATGGTGCAGTCGGTGCCGCGCGGTTTCATTCCGTCGCTTGACCAGGGCTATGCGATCGTCGTCATCCAGTTGCCGGACGGCGCTTCGCTGTCGAGGACCGATGCGGTCATCCAGCAGGCGTCGCAGATCATCCAGAAAACGCCAGGCGTCGACTACGCAGTCGCCTTCGCCGGCTTCTCCGGCGCGACCTTCACCAACGCCAGCAACGCGGGCGTGATCTTCGCCAGGTTCAAGCCGTTTGACGAGCGACTGAAAGCCGGCCAGTCGGCGACCCAGGTCATCGGCAATCTGTTCGGCAGCCTGCAAAGCATCAAGGAAGCCTTCATTATCGCACTGCCGCCGCCGCCGATCCGCGGCGTCGGCAATGCCGGCGGCTTCAAGCTGCAGATCCAGGAGCGCAACAGCGCCGACATGCGGCAGATCCTGGCGCTTGCCAACGAAATCGCCGGCAAGGCCAACAAGACGCCGGGGCTGACGGGCGTGTTCACCACGTTCTCCGCGTCGAGCCCGCAATTCTTCCTGGCGATCGATCGCGACAAGGCGCGCATCCTGAACGTGCCGATCCCCAACATCTTCGAGGCGCTGTCGATCAATTTGGGCACCGCCTACGTCAACGACTTCAACGCTTTCGGGCGCGTCTACCAGGTGCGGGCGCAGGCCGACCAGGCGTTCCGCCTCGATCGCGCCGACATCTTGAAACTGAAGGTGCGCTCGGCGACCGGCGCGCTGGTTCCGCTCGGCACGTTGGTCGAGATCCGCGACGTCACCGGCCCGGCGCTGGTCCAGCGCTACAACATGTACGTTTCGGTGCCGCTGCAGGGCAACGCCGCGCCCGGCGTTTCCACGGGCGACGCGCTGGCATTGATGGAAGGGATCACGGCAAAGACGCTGCCGGCCGGTACCTCCTATGAATGGACCGAGCTCGCCTATCAGGAGCGCAACACCGGCAATGCCGCTGTCTATATCTTCGGACTGTCGGTGCTGTTCGTGTTCCTGGCGCTGGCGGCGCAATATGAAAGCTGGGTGCTGCCGTTCGCCATTGTGCTGGTGGTGCCGCTCGGCGTGCTCGCGGCGTTGCTCGGCGTGTCGTTCCGAGGGCTGGACAACAACATCCTCGTGCAGATCGGCCTCATCGTGCTGATCGGGCTTGCCGCCAAGAACGCGATCCTGATCGTCGAATTCGCGCGGCAGGCGCAGGAACGCGGGCTGTCGGCCGCCGAGGCTGCCGTCGAAGCCTGCCGGCTCAGGCTGCGGCCGATCCTGATGACCGCCTTCTCGTTCATCCTCGGCGTCGTGCCGCTGATGATCGCAACGGGCCCGGGCGCAGAAATGCGGCAGTCGCTCGGCACCGCGGTGTTCTCCGGCATGCTCGGCGTCACCTTCGTCGGCCTGTTCCTGACGCCGGTGTTCTACGTCACGCTCAGGTCGCTGTTTTCACGGCGCAAGCCCCGTGCCGAGGCCGAGCCTTCGGGGCCGGCAGAGGCGCCATCGGAGACGGCCGCCGAGTAGGGTTACGAATTCGCCGCGTCGGGCGCGGCTTATCACTCCAGAAAATCGGCGCGGCGCGGCAACGGCCACGATCTGCGCGACCTCGGCGTCGAGGTGCGGCGGAGACCCTGCCCGGTCTGATCCAGCCTAACAGCCGCATCCAGCTCGGCGAGACGATGCCGGGCGGCGAGGCCAATGCGATCTTCTATCTGGTCGACCGGGCGGGGCTTGAGGGCGCACCCGCGACCTCCGGAGTCCTCGCTTGCGATGTCTGCTTTCAGGACGCGGAGAAGCTGATCTCTACGGCCGACATGGGGCGCGAAGCGGTCATCCACGATCTTCAGGTTTTGACCCAGGACGGCCTTTCCCCCGTAGTGAGCGGGAAGGGCGCGGTCGTCGAGCGAGTTGTCAGCCGCCTATTTCCGCAGCCCATTAATGTGCAACTTGGGAAGCCGCTGACATCAATTCCTCCGGATTCGGCGCCTTGGGGGTATTGAGGCCAGCCTCCAGAACTTCAGTGAAGCTCCAGCGTACAATGCCCCCTCGGTCGATGAGAAACTGACCAACCAGCAGCTCCTTAGCGGAAGCCATCATCTGCTGATCGGCTTCCGTAATCTCATACCCCTCCTTCTTGTTGAGCAACTCGTTTATGGCGATGGGGTCCATAGGCTCGGGCAACTCACCCGGGAGATCGATACGGATCCCCATGACCTTGTCCATCCCGATCTCGCGCAAGCCGAAAGCACGGTGCGAGGCCCGCTCCGGGTCGGACGCGGCGAGAAGATCGGGTGTCGGATGGTAACGGAAATAGAGCCGTGCCCGCTCTACCGGCGTATTGACGACCGCCAGGCATTCGACGCCTTTCTCAGCCAGAGCCGGCTTGAGTTGCGCCATTGCCGCGACATTGCGCCGGCAGAACGCACAGTGCAGGCCTCGAAACAAGCCGATCAACAATGGGCTACGACCTCGAAAATCAGTGAGCGCGATTTTGCCTTCGCGGGAGATCGCATCGAGAATAATATTCGGTGCCCGGTCGCCCGGCTGCAGCGGACGTTCGACACTACTCGTGGACATGGACAACCTCCTCGCCCCGGATAAGCACGCCCAGCCATCCGGAGTTGAGTCCGTGCTGGGCGACGCCAGGGCAAAATTGCTTTCGACCTTTGTCATATTGCCGAGGTCGAGATTAGGCGCGTTGCAAATGCATCATAACACGAAAAAAGCCTCTGCGGGTCGCCCGTTTCGCGAGCTGTCGCGAGCGCTGTGGTAAACAGTGTATCGTCTCATCCGTGCCATGGGACGACACAGCGGCGGGACCGATTGGATCTTCACATGCTTGCGGTGTTCAAGCCTTGAAACTTGGGCGGCTTCGATGTGCCCGGACGTCAAATTCCGACCGCACAGATCGCAGATCTCTACCCTCAGCGGAACCGACGGCCGTGCAGCCGGTTAAGTCGGCATGAAGCCACCACCAATCCAAGGCCGCATCATGAGCATTCTGCAAACCACGAAGAAAGCCGTCGAGCAGGTCACCGGTGCCGCCAGACCGGGCCGGCGCGAGGTCCCCGATCTGGTCAGGCCGCGCAAAGCGAATGCGTTTCGGTTTGGGGATGATGGCCTTGTGCCCAACCATCCGTTCTGGCCGCTTGTCGTCTATCGCGGCGCCGTGACGCTGTCCGAGGAATTCGATCCTGCGGCTGTCATGGAGGCGCTTTTCGAGGCAAATGGCTGGGGCGATAGCTGGCGCAACGGCATCTACGACTACGTCCACTACCATTCGCGGATACACGAGGTGCTCGGCGTCGCGCGCGGGACGGCGAAAGTCCGCTTTGGCGGCAACAAGGGACGAACGCTCCCCCTGAAGGCCGGCGACGTCGCGGTGCTTCCGGCCGGCACCGGGCACCAGCGTCTTTCCGCGTCCGACGATTTTCTGGTTGTCGGCGCCTATCCTCCATCCGGCACCTATGACCTGTGTACGACCGCCGCCGACCATGCCAAGGCAGTCGTCACGATCCCCAGGGTTGGCCGTCCGCGCAAGGACCCTGTCTATGGAAGCAACGGCCCGTTGCTCGCAGCCTGGGAAAAGGATTGAAGCCGTTCCTTTCTTGCGAGTTGGCTTCGGGGCTAAAACCGGATCCTTGACCCGCCGCTCTACGCTGCCAGCACCGCCGCATCCAGCCCGCGGATGATCTTGGCCAGTTCGACGCATTCGTCGTGGCGAACCTTGTTGCGCCGCCAGGCGAGGCAGATCGTACGCTGCGGCATCGGTTCCTGGAACGGCACGATCTTCAAATCGGGGATAGTGCTGGCTGGCCCCGCCGCCATCTCGGGGATGAGCGTGACGCCGAGCCCATGTGCCACCATCTGTAAGAGCGTCGTCAGGCTGGTCGCGCCATAGCTTGCCATCGCCACCGGCCGCACGCTGCCGCAGACTGCGAGCGCCTGTTCGCGCAGGCAGTGGCCTTCCTCGAGCAGCATCAGCCGCTCCAGCGCCGGGCTCTCCGGCGGCACCGGCGGCGAGGCGAAGGCGGGATCGCCGGCCGGCACGGCCAGGAAGAACCGGTCGGAGAAAAGTTCCTCGGTAACCAGGCCGGGGTAATCGAGGGGCAGCGCCGCGACGAAGGCGTCGAGCTTTCCCGAACTGGTGTCCTCGACCAGCGAGGCGGTCACGGCTTCGCGCAGTTCCAGCTGCAAGGCCGGGAAATGCTGTTTCAGCTCCGGCAGCACATGCGGCAGGAGATAGGGCGCCACCGTCGGGATGATGCCGAGCCGGAAGCGGCCTTCCAGCGCCGGGCGGCCGCGCCGGGCCGTCGCCTCGACGTCGCGGACGTCGGCAAGAATGCGCTCGATGCGCGGCAGCAGGACCTGCGCCTCGTCGGTCATCCGCACCACCTTGCCGCCGCGCTCGAACAGACGGCAATTCAGCCGCAGCTCCATCTCGGCGATCTGCGAAGACAGCGCCGGCTGGCTGACGCCGGCGAGTTTTGCGGCACGGCCGAAATGCAGCGTCTGCGCCAGCGCCTCGAAATAATGCATCTGCCGGACGGTCAAACCGATCATAAGGAAAACCTATCAGAATAAACAGCAAAGGCAATTTGTCTTTATCGGCTGGGCGGGCTAGTCTGGAACCATTCCAAGATGGCGCGGCCGCTGGCCCTGCCCGGAAAATCAACAAAATCCCGGAAAATCAACAAATCGGAGGCAAAGATGGACGCGAAAACCGACGACAACAGCGCCGGCAAATGCCCGGTCCCACATGGATCGGCCAGCAGGACCAACCGCGACTGGTGGCCAAACCAGCTCGACCTTGGCGTCCTCCACCAGCAGTCCAGCCTCTCGGACCCGATGGACGAGGACTTCGACTACGCCAAGGAATTCAAGAGCCTCGATCTCGATGCGGTGATCAGGGATCTGCACCAGGTGATGACCGATTCGCAGGATTGGTGGCCGGCCGATTTCGGCCATTACGGCCCGCTCTTCATCCGCATGGCCTGGCACAGCGCCGGTACCTATCGCATCGGCGACGGCCGTGGCGGCGCCGGCGCCGGCCAGCAGCGTTTCGCGCCGCTCAACAGCTGGCCGGACAATGCCAATCTCGACAAGGCGCGCCGGCTGCTGTGGCCGGTCAAGCAGAAATACGGCAGGAAAATCTCCTGGGCCGACCTGTTGATCCTCACCGGCAACGTCGCGCTGGAATCGATGGGCTTCAAGACCTTCGGCTTCGCCGGCGGCCGCGCCGATGTCTGGGAGCCGGAGCAGGACGTCGACTGGGGATCGGAAACCAAATGGCTCGCCGACGAGCGCTATTCCGGCGACCGCGAACTTCACGGCCATCTCGGCGCCGTGCAGATGGGGCTGATCTACGTCAATCCGGAAGGGCCGAACGGCACGCCCGATCCATTGGCCGCGGCGCGCGACATTCGCGAGACCTTCGCTCGCATGGCCATGAACGACGAGGAAACCGTGGCGCTCATCGCCGGCGGTCACACCTTCGGCAAGACGCACGGCGCCGGTGATGCATCGCTGGTCGGGGCGGAGCCGGAAGGCGCCGGCATCGAGGCGCAGGGCCTCGGCTGGTCGAGCAAGCATGCCACCGGCATTGCCGGCGACGCCATCACCTCGGGCCTCGAGGTGACCTGGACCACGACGCCGACCAAATGGAGCAACAACTTCTTCGACAATCTGTTCAACTACGAATGGGAGCTGACCAAGAGCCCGGCCGGCGCCCATCAGTGGACGCCGAAGGGCGGCGCCGGTGCAGGCACCGTGCCGGACGCGCACGATCCCTCGAAGCGCCGCGCGCCGGCGATGCTGACCACCGACCTCGCGCTACGCGTCGACCCGGCCTACGAGAAGATCTCGCGGCGGTTCCATCAGAATCCTGATCAGTTCGCCGATGCCTTTGCCCGCGCCTGGTTCAAGCTGACCCATCGCGACATGGGTCCGGCCGTCCGCTATCTCGGGCCGCTCGTGCCGAAGGAAGAGCTGATCTGGCAGGACCCGATACCGGCAATCGACCACGAGCTGGTCAGCGAACAGGACATCGCCTCGCTGAAGGCGAAGATCCTGGCCTCCGGCCTGTCCGTTTCCGAACTGGTCTCGACCGCCTGGGCCTCGGCCTCGACTTTCCGCGGCTCCGACAAGCGCGGCGGCGCCAACGGCGCCCGCATCCGCCTGGCGCCGCAGAAGGATTGGGAGGTCAACCAGCCGGCGCAGCTGGCCAAGGTGCTCGAGACACTCGAAGGCATCCAGAAGGGCTTCAATAACTCGCAGTCCGGCGGCAAGAAGATCTCGCTTGCCGACCTGATCGTTCTCGGCGGCGTCGCCGCGGTCGAGAAGGCGGCCAAGGACGGCGGCCATGACGTGGGGGTGCCGTTCACGCCGGGCCGCATGGACGCTTCACAGGAACAGACCGACGTCCAGTCCTTCGCCGCGCTCGAGCCGAAAGTCGATGGCTTCCGCAATTATGTCAGGGGTAAGCCGCCGATGTCGGTCGAAGCGATGCTGGTCGACCGGGCGCAGCTGCTGACCTTGACGGCGCCGGAGATGACGGTGCTCGTCGGCGGGTTGCGGGTGCTCGGCGCCAACAGCGGTCAGTCGAAGCACGGGGTGTTCACCGACAGGCCGGGCACGTTGACCAACGATTTCTTCGTCAATCTGCTCTCCATGAACACGGTCTGGGATCCGGCCGCCGGGTCCGATGAAGTCTACGAAGCACGCGACCGCAAGACCAGGGCGGTCAAGTGGACCGGCACCCGCGCCGACCTGATCTTCGGCTCGCACGCGCAATTGCGTGCGCTTGCCGAGGTCTACGGATCGGCCGACGCCGGGCAGAAGTTCGTCAGGGATTTCGCCGCCGCCTGGACCAAGGTGATGAACGCCGACCGTTTTGACCTCGCGGCCTGATCCGGGCATACGAATTTCTCGACGCAACAAAAAGGGCGCGGGTCTCGACCCGCGCCTTTTTCGTTGGGCTTCCGAAAAGTCAGTCTTTCTCGAAGATACCGGCCTTGGCGACCACGCCGGCAATGGCGCCGCCGATCAGCGGCGCGACGATGAACAGCCAGAGCTGGCCGATCGCCGCAGTTCCCGAAAACAGCGCCGGTCCGATCGAACGGGCCGGGTTGAGCGATGTGCCGGTCACCGGAATGATGGCGAAGTGTAGTCCGGCCAGCGTCAGGCCGATGACCAGGCCGGCGAAGGCCGTGGTGTGCTTGGCGTTGGTGACGCCGAGGATCACCGTGACGAAGGTGAAGGTGCCGATCAGCTCCCACAGGAAGGCCGAGCTGACGCCCCATTTCGTCACATCCCAGCCATTGGCGCCGAAGCCGCCGGTGTGGCCGCCCACCTGTCCGGAGACGATGATCCACAGTGCCAGCGACGCGATGATGGCGCCGATGACCTGCGCGATCCAATAGGGAATGACATCCCTGGCCGGCATCCGCCCGGCGAGGAACACACCGAGCGTCACCGCCGGATTGAGATGCGCGCCCGAAATCGGGCCGATCGCGTAAGCGGCCGCTATCAGGCCGATGCCGAACGCCAGACCGATACCTTCCTGGCCGAGCGGCAGCGCGCCGCCGAAGCCGCCCGTCACCACCGAAGCCGTGCCGATGAACACCAATAGAAACGTGCCTAGAACTTCCGCCAGATAAGTTTTCATTGCCCTCTCCTCGTATCGACCCGCGGCTCCGCTTTTTCTGCGACGCGAATCACCGCGCAAAGAGTATTCGCAACCGGAAAACTTGCAAAGCAGAGCAGTTGCGCAAGCCGCTATGCTTGTGAGCACCAGACACGCACATTAGAAACATATAATATATTGATCGAATTGTTTCGTACCGCATGCCGGCGCCCGCTTGGTGGCGGCGGCTCGCGATGCACCAACCCACATTCGTCACCCCTCCGCATGGATCGTCTCGCCGTCGGCGAAACAGAACTGTTTCAATCAGGGCACGAAAAGCTCTAAGAGCAGGGCCGGAATTAATTTGCTGAGTAATGGAAGACGACAATGAGACTGGGCGGGCGGCTGGCGGCAGCCATCGAAGTGCTTGACGATATTGGCCGGCGTCACCGGCCGGTGGCCGATGCGCTGAAGGACTGGGGCCTGTCGCACCGCTTCGCCGGTGGCGGCGACCGTGCCGCGATCGGCAACATCGTCTACGACGCGCTGCGCCGCAAGCGCTCCGCAGGCTGGCTGCTCGGCGAGGACACGCCGCGCGCCATCGGCTTCGGCGCGCTGCTGCTCGAATGGGGCCAGACGGCGCAGTCGCTGAACGAGGCGCTCGAGGGCGACAAGTTCGCGCCGCCGCTGCTTACCGCCGACGAACTGACAACGCTCGGCGGTCGCCGGCTTGCCGATGCGCCGCCGGCCGTCAGGGCAGACATCCCCGACTGGTGCATGCCGCTGTTCGAACGGGCGTTCGGCACGGCCTGGGTGGAAGAGGGTGCCGCGCTGGCGACACGCCCGCCGCTCGACCTCAGGGTCAACACGCTGAAGGCCGATCGCGGCAAGGTGCTGGCGGAACTGGCGGAGACCGGCGCCAAGCCTGCCCGGATCGCGCCGCACGGTATCCGCATCCCGCCGATCGAAGGCGACGGCAGGCACCCGAACGTGCAGGCCGAGCCGGCCTTCCAGAAAGGCTGGTTCGAGGTCCAGGACGAGGGTTCGCAGATTGCGGCTGAACTGGCCGGCGCCGAGCCTGGAATGCAGGTGCTCGACTTTTGCGCCGGCGCCGGCGGCAAGACGCTGGCGCTGTCCGCGGCGATGGATAATCGAGGCCAGATCTTCGCTCACGATGCGGAGAAGGCAAGGCTGGCGCCGATCTTCGACCGCATCCGCCGCTCGGAAAACCGCAATGTGCAGATCGTCACCAAGCCGGCCGAACTCGCGCCGCTCGGCAAGCATATGGACATCGTCCTGATCGATGCGCCCTGCACCGGCAGCGGCACCTGGCGGCGCCGGCCGGATGCCAAATGGCGGCTGACGCAAAGACAGCTCGACGCCCGCAAGGGCGAGCAGGAGACGATACTCGATGCCGCCAGGGACTTCGTCAAACCCGGCGGCCTGCTGGTCTACATCACCTGTTCGGTGTTCGACGAGGAGAATGGCGACCAGGTTTCGGCCTTCCGGGACCGCCATCCCGGTTTTGTCCCGCTCGATCACCGCCAGCTTTGGGACAGCCGTTTTGCGGGCCACGAAGCGGCAATGCGGATAGGCGCTGCGGGCGGCATTTCGCTGTCGCCGTTGCTGAGCGGCACCGACGGCTTTTACTTCTGCGCGCTGCGGCGGGCCGGCTGAATCGTTGCCATCGATACAGGGCTAAGCCGAATGCTGCAGTGCAGCATTTGCGATTGCCTGCCGCCCACCCCTCTGCGATAAATGCCTTTGCAATAAGATTTGTCGAGAAACGAAGGGCGACGGCCATGGCAGCAAAGATCGTTCCTGCTCCCGATTACGAGGACCGCGTCAGGACGTCCTTCGCGCGCCAGAACGCGATGATGACGATTGGCGCCGAGCTGACGCTGGTGACGCCCGGCATCATCGAGATCGAAATGCCCTATTCTGCGGCATTGACGCAGCAGCACGGCTTTCTCCATGCCGGCGTCATTTCGACGGCTCTCGACTCGGCCTGCGGCTATGCGGCATTCTCGCTGATGCCGGAAAATTCCGGCGTGCTGACCATCGAGTTCAAGGTCAATCTGCTGGCGCCGGGCAGGGGCGAGCGTTTCCTGTTTCGCGGCTCGGTTACCAAGCCCGGCCGCACCATCATCGTCGCCGACGGCCAGGCCTATGCGTTCGCCGTCGACGGCGAGGCCAAGCTGATCGCCACGATGACCGGAACGATGATGACAGTGCTCGGCCGCGACGGCATCGAGGGCTGAGGAACGGGCAGGGGAGGATGGACGATCATGGCCGGCAAGACACCTGGTGAGCTCACCCCGATCTCCGGCAGATCCGTTCTCTTCGTCATGGCGGCCGAAGCCGAATACGGTCCACACCTGCAGCGGCTGTTCACGCCGCTGCTGACCGGCGTCGGACCGGTCGAGGCCGGCGTCGGACTCAGCGCCGAACTATCCCGGCTGCATGCCGGGATGGCGCTGCCCGATCTAGTCGTGTCGCTCGGGTCGGCGGGCAGCCGGACGCTGGAGCAGACGGAAATCTACCAGGCCGTTTCAGTCGCCTACCGCGACATGGACGCCTCGCCCCTCGGGTTCGAGAAGGGCGCCACGCCGTTCCTCGACCTGCCTGTCAGCGTGCCGCTGCCGTTCAGGATACCAGGCGTCAGACAGGCGACGCTGTCGACCGGGGCGGCAATCGTCTCCGGCGCCGCCTACGACGCGATCGCCGCCGACATGGTCGATATGGAGACCTTCGCCTGCCTGCGCGCCTGCCAGCTGTTCGACGTGCCGCTTATCGGCCTGCGCGGCATTTCCGACGGGGCAGCCGATCTGAGGCATGTCGGCGACTGGACCGAATATCTGCACGTCATCGACGAGAAGCTGGCCGCGGCGGTGCAACTGCTGGAACAGGCGATCGCCTCGGGCGCGATCGACTTCAAGCTTGTTGGGGCGGCAGCTTCTTAGCGTTGCCGAACAGCACGCCGATCATCCTGAAGCGAACGGCGTTGTCGCGATTGATGTAAGTGACTGACCCGGGCTCGTGATCGAGGGTCCAGCGTCCGGTCGCGCCGGTGTCCCAGTCGGCGACATAACCGTCATCGAGCATCCGCCAGCGCCCGCTTCGCGCCTCGCCATCGTCGAGCAGCATGTGCGCGGCACCCTCGCTTTCAAAATAGACGTAAGCCTCCTTGCCGTTTCGTTCCAACACATGGGTCATGCCCGGAATGAGCATTGCAAGGGTTTCCTTCTGAAGTGCTGCCATGATTTCCTCCTGAATTGAAGTCGCCGATTGCCTTGACCGGCATCGCCACTTAGAGTGAACTAGTAGTCAAGATGCTTGACTATGTATCGGGCGAGAAGAATTTGGTCAAGGGCCTTGACGAAAAACCTGAAGCGCTGCCGGATCACATAGGTTGGCGGCTGTGGCAGGCGAGCCGCGCCTGGCAGACCGAGTTCGCCGCTGCGATGCGCGCTGCCGGCCATCACTGGTTCACCGAAGCGCGTGCCGGCCTGCTTGGACACATCCCGCGCGGCGGCATGCGCCAGTCGGCGCTGATCGAGCGCTCGGCGATCTCAAAGCAGGCGATTCAGCAATTGCTCGATGGCCTGGAGACGGAAGGTGTGTTGCAGCGTCTGCCCGATCCGCAAGACGGTCGCGGCAAGCTTGTGCGCTACACCCGCAAGGGCCTGGACGCCCTGCGCGATGGCGACCGCATCAAGCTGCAGATCGAACGGAGCTATGTTGCCCGCCTTGGTCACGAGCGTTTCGCGGCGCTGATGGGCGCCTTGCAGTCGCTCGATACAACGCAAACGGATGCATTGGACAAAGCCTCTGGCGTTCAGGACGACACACCGGAATCGAAGTGAAAGCGCGACCTCACAACCCATTGCGCCGACTCGTTTCTTTCTCTAAACGCTCGCCATGAAAACAGCCAATCATCCCGACACCGTCCTGATTGTCGATTTCGGCAGCCAGTTCACCCAGCTGATCGCCCGCCGCATCCGCGAGGCCGGCGTCTTTTCCGAGATCGTGCCCTTCCAGTCGGCCGAGGCGGCGTTCAAGCGCATCGATCCGAAGGCGGTGATCCTGTCCGGCGGCCCGGCCTCGACCGGCGACATCGGCAGCCCGCGCGCGCCGCAGATCGTCTTCGATGCCGGCGTGCCGGTGCTCGGCATCTGCTATGGCCAGATGGCGATGTGCGTGCAGATGGGCGGCGTCGCCGAAAGCTCCGACCACCGCGAATTCGGCCGCGCCTTCGTCGAGATCGCCGAGGACAGCCCGTTGTTCGAGGGCCTGTGGGCGCCCGGCCAGCGCCATCAGGTGTGGATGAGCCATGGCGATCGCGTCATCTCCCTGCCGAAGGGGTTCGAGGTGCTCGGAAAATCGGAGGGCTCGCCCTTCGCCATCTTCGGCAATGTCGAGCGCAAAATGTACGGCCTCATGTTCCACCCCGAAGTGGTGCATACGCCGGACGGCGCCAGGCTGCTCCGCAACTTCGTCCACAACATCGCCGGCATCGAAGGCGACTGGACGATGCGCGCCTACCGCGAGCACGCGGTCGAGACGATCCGCAAACAGGTCGGCAAGGGCAAGGTGATCTGC
>NZ_JAMYUM010000022.1:0-129693 GCF_040322975.1 Mesorhizobium sp. M0074 | reverse complement strand
CCGCCCGTGTTGGTCCCCGCCACCCCCCACCCCGCCCCGTAGTGCATCTGCCCACCCCCCGCCTCGGGTTGTGGCGGGGGGGGGGGGGGTGGCGCCCCCCCCCCCCCCCCCCCCCCCCCCCCGCCTCGCTTCGCTCGGCACCCTCCCCTCGAGGAGGGGACCGCCCCGCCAGGAACCCCGCTAATGACCGTAACCCCGACCGTTCTTTCCCCCACAGCGGAAGCTCCTGTCGAAGGATTGCCGCCTGGCTTCGGCGAAGGCATCGCCGGCAAGGCGGCTTTTTTTATCGCCATCGCCTTCTCCATCTTCCAAATCTACATCGCCGCCTATGGCAGCCTGCCGAGCCAGGTCATACGCGCCATGCATGTCGGCTTCCTGCTGCTGCTCGGCTTTGCCCTAATCGCCAATCTGCGCGCCAAAAGCGTCCCGGCGAAAGCAGTGTTCTGGACGCTCGGCCTGCTTGGTTTCGCCACCGGTCTGTACAATTGGGTGTTCTATGCCGACCTCATCCGCCGCTCCGGCTTTCTCACCACGCCTGACCTGATCGTCGGCGCGGTGCTGGTCGTGCTGGTCTTCGAGGCGGCCCGGCGGTTAATGGGGCTGCCGCTCGCCGTCATTGCCTTCATCTTTCTCGCCTACGCATTTGCCGGCAATCATCTGCCGCCGCCGTTCATCCATCGCGGTTATGATTTCGCCCAGCTCGTCGACACCTTCGCCTATGGCACCGAAGGCATCTACGGCACGCCGATCTATGTCTCGGCCGCCTACATCTTCATCTTCGTCGTTTTCGCCGCCTTTCTTGAGCGCGCCGGCATGATCGCGCTGTTCAACGATTTTGCGCTTGGCCTGGTCGGCTCATGGCGCGGCGGCCCGGCGCAAGTCTGCGTGCTGTCCTCGGCGCTGATGGGCACCATTTCCGGCTCCGGTGTTGCCAATGTGGTGGCCAGCGGCCAGTTCACCATCCCGCTGATGAAGCGCTTCGGTTTCCGCTCGGCTTTCGCCGGCGCCGTCGAGGCGACCTCGTCGATGGGCGGCCAGATCATGCCGCCGGTGATGGGAGCGGTGGCCTTTATCATGGCCGAGACCCTGAACATCCCCTATGCCGCGGTGGTCAAGGCGGCGATCATTCCGGCGCTGCTCTATTTCGGCGCCTGTTTCTGGCAGGTGCACCTGGAAGCCGGCAAGGCCGGCCTGCACGGCATGGCCAAGGCCGACCTGCCCAATCCGTGGGATGCGGTGAGACAACATTGGCCGCTGGTACTGCCTCTCGCAGCACTGATCTACCTGCTGTTTGCCGGCTACACACCGGTCTTCGCCGGCACCATGGGCCTGGCGCTGACCATTGTGCTTATCCTCGGCACGCCGCTGGCGGCATCGATCGGGCCGCTCGCCTTCCGTGTCGTCTTCTGGCTGGCGCTCGGGCTTGCCGCGGCTTCCTTCATGAAATTCGGCGTCAACATCCTCAGCCTGGTCATCGCCGTGCTGGTCGCCGCCTGCCTCACCTTCAAGGGCGGGCGCGAGACGCTGCGCATATGCGTGGATTCCCTTGCCGAAGGAGCAAAGAACGCGCTGCCGGTCGGCATTGCCTGCGCCATTGTCGGCATCGTCATCGGCACGTTGACGCTTACCGGCATCGCCTCGACCTTCATCGGCTGGATCATCTCGATCGGCGAGAACAATCTGTTCCTGTCGCTGCTTTTGACCATGCTCACCTGCCTGGTGCTCGGCATGGGCATACCGACCATTCCCAACTACATCATCACTTCGTCGCTGGCCGGGCCAGCGCTGCTGTCGCTCGGCGTGCCGTTGGTGGTCAGCCATATGTTCGTCTTCTATTTCGGCATCATGGCCGATCTCACCCCGCCTGTGGCGCTGGCCGCCTTCGCCGCCGCACCCATGGCCAAGGAAAGCGGCCTCAAGATCGGCATCCAGGCCACCAAGCTTGCCATTGCCGGCTTCGTTGTGCCGTTCATGGCGGTCTATACCCCGGCGCTGATGCTGCAGGACCCCGGCCCGATCGCCGCCCAGTTCGGCTATCCCGTCGAGGTCGCCTATATCGTCATCAAAGCCTGCATGGGTATCGTCCTGTGGGGCGCCGCGGCCGTCGGATTTCTCGCCCGGCGCATGGCCTGGTGGGAACGCCTCGTCGCCTTCGCCGCCGGCGTGCTGCTGGTTGCGGCGCTGCCGCTCACCGACGAGGCGGGCTGGGCGCTGTCCCTTGCCTGGATCGGCTGGCACTGCTGGCGCGCGCGGCAGGCTTCGCTGGCTAATTCAGCATGAGCCTCTGCATCGTCGCGGCCGGCAAGACGGTGACGCTCGCCGTTGCTGCCTTCACGCTCTCCTGGGTGCATTCGGTGGAGAAGACCCAGTGGCAGGAAGACTGGAAGGTGCTGCCGTCCGGCCTGCAGCTGGTCGAGGCCCGCATCAAGGGATCGGGCGCCGGGGTGGAGCCGCCGCAAGGCTCGGTGCTGAGAAACGGCTGGTGGGTCTATGCGCCCAAGGTCGGGCCACAGCGGCGCCTCGCGCTCGCCGCCTCGGGCGCCACGGGTCAGGGCTGGACGCTGTGCACGGCGCAGGACTGTCGCGAACTGGGCAAGCTGGCAGGCGGCCCGATCTCGTTGGAGCCGTGCGGGCCGGAGGGCTCCAGCCAGCCGCGGTAGCGGGCGATCATGCCGGCAAGCGGATGCGAGATCTCGACATGGAAGCGGAAGCGGCCATCCTTCACCGTTTCGTAGGAAGTCGAGCGTGGACCGAGCCACATCGGAAGCGGCAGGCCAAAAAAACTCCAGCGGCGCAAGACCAGCGCCAGCCGGCCGTCTTCGGCAACCAGCGCCATCGCGAAGGTCAGCGGGCCGAAGCGTTCGCACAGCAAGCGCTGCGATCGACCCCGGCCTGCGGACTGTAGGCTCGAAAAACTGTGCTTGCCGAATGTCCGGGTCCAGGTCTCGCCGTCCTTGTCGGTGTCGAAGCGGACATGAACCGGGATGTCCTCGCTTGCCCCGGGGAAGCCGACCGTCCAGGCCATTAGCCGGCCAAGAACATTGCGCCCGCGTTCGACGCGCGCGCGGCCTGCGGCCGTGATCGTACGGTCATGCATTGACCGAATTGCCTCGGGAAGGCCTTGCCAGGCGGCACCGAGCAGCTCGGCATAAAGCGGCTTGTCCTCGTCCGCCGCCCCGTTCCTGAAGCCGGTGTAGATTGTCCGCCCGGCGAACAGGGCTTCATAATCCCGGAGCTCCAAATCGCGCACCCCCGCCCGTGCGCCCGGCGCGGGCTGATGTCCGGCCAGCGCTTTGCGGGCCAGTGCTTCGACCGCCATCGACGGGATCAGCGGCCCGTCATTGCCCTCGGCCAAGAGATGCCACGAGCGCTTGACGATGGCGCCCGCCCGGTCCGATCCCTCGACCTCGACGAACATGCCGCCGCGATGCTCGCCCCAGCGCAGCCGGTTCGTTGCCTCATGCATCAGCGGCGCCAGCGGCGAAAGCGAACCGATCAATCCGGCGCGCACCAGCCAGGCGAGGCCGATCAGGGCGCGGTGCAGCACCTCGGGTACCGGCCCGGCTCCCATCCAGATGGTCCTCGCCTCCGGCCAAAGCGCGGCCAAGGCGCGCAGGTCTGGAACGTCGACCAGAGAAAACAGCGTGTTTCGAAGCGGCAGCCGGCCCGGCGGCGCGATAGTGTAGCGCAGCTGCTCGGTAAACGGACGGCCTTGTTCGGGACGGCCATTGCGAACAAGCCGCACCGGCCGACCGGCATAACCGGCGATAGCCCGGATGACGTTCCCGCCGACGCCGGCAAAGGGCGAAGGCGCGATGCCGCCGCGAATGCCGTCGACCCGCGTCAGGTCCGAAGACAGGCGACGCACCACCGCCGCCGTCAGCACCGGAAAGCTCGAGACGCCGGACAGCACGAAGACGCCGGCGTTTCGCGCCGCCTCGTCGAACGCAGAGACCCCGGCGACGAAATCCGAGCCGTCGGCTAGATCGAGATAGTTGATGCGCCGGGCGATGCAGGCCTCGATCAGGCGATAGCGTCCCTCGCCATAGGCCTGGAACGGACCGCTCGCGTCGACTACAATATCAGGCTCAAATGCAGCGAGTTGCGCGGCGAGATCGCCGTCACGGTCGAACAGTGCCGGCACCAGCTGGGCTGCTGTCGGGGCGCGCTTCTTGCAATACGCGTCAGCCTTGGCGAGCGAGCGCCCGGCGACAAAGAGGATCAGATGCGGCTCGCCCTCCAAAAGCTCGACGGTGCGACCGCCAAAGGTGCCATAGCCGCCGACGACAAGAACCTTCATCCGCAGTTCCCCCAAAATGCCCCGCCCGCTCCCGGCCACGGCAACGAACCTAGCCGATCAATCTTGCCCTCACCTCAGCGGAAGGGATTTCGCAATTGTCCTTCTTGCCGAACAGGGCGTAGCGGTTCTTTGCGATGCGGTCGTAGAGCCAGTCGCGAAGCGGGCGCGGCAACAGCAGCAGGATCCGCGCCGCCCGCCACGGCCAGCCGAGTTCGGCCATGACGGCAACGAAACTGTCCAGGCGGGTGAAAGCCGCGCCATCGACGATGACGAGATTGGTCTCGTAGCGATCCGTCCGCAGCCCGTATTTCTTGAACAGCATCTCGCCGAAGGGCGACTGCGCCGTTACGAAATGAAAGCGGCCCTTGCGGTCGAGCTTCACCACCATGCGCACAAAGCCCGAGCACAACACGCAAATACCGTCGAACACGATCAACGGGCGACTTGATTCGAATTCTGGCGGCTCAGGAGAATGGTTCGGCTTGACGATCACGTGACGCCCGGCAGCTGGTGTCAGGCGACACTAGGCCTGCCGGCGGCTGGATCAAAGCCCGGAATGCTGAAGGCTTGGCGTTGTCGCACGCCGTCTGTCGGTCAGCGCAGGGCGCTCGGCGCGATAAGTCGTTGACCGATTGTCGGCGTCGGGCCGGCAGATACGGCTGTCGTGACGGCTCTCCATGCTCATCATCAGCGCACGCTGATCCCAAGCGTGTTGCCACGGCGCGCGCAGGCGGGGCCTGGGCCGCGCATATAATAGCGCTCAGGCCGATAGGTCGGCGCGACGAATTCGCGGATGGCGGCGGCATAGCCGGCGATTTGATTCCAGAAGCTCATTTTACTCGGTCCCTGTCCCGTTTCGGATGTCCCTTCCGAATTGCGGGGATCATAGCGTCCAGGCGTGAATAGTCGGTGAACGCGATGTTAATCTCTGGTCGAAAATGCCTTTGTTCATGGCTGGAATGCGGCTGATTCGCGGTGTTTCCATGCAGTCCGTCGGCATTTCGTCCAGTGTGACTTTTGCATCACATATGTTTCGCCTGAATGTCGCAGAGGCGCGGTTTTGTTTCAGGTTTTGCCGGACCGCGAAATTTCCGTGCACGCGGCCGGAAAACCAGGAACCGGCCCGTCAGCCGCACGTTGATTTCCCAGTGCCGGGACGAACTGGCTCCGCAGGCTGTGGTGCTCGGGTGGGCCGCAGCCAAAAAATCCGAAACTGCAAGAGCAATGGAAAGGCAAAGGCCATGGGTTTCTTTTCGAAGGATATCAAAACCCTCGACGACCTCTTCGTGCACACGCTGCGCGACATCTATTACGCTGAAAAACAGATCGAAAAATCGCTGCCGAAGATGATCGACAAGGCGAGTGATCCGCAGCTGAAAGCCGGCTTTGAGAAACATCTCGCTCAGACCAAGGGTCATATCCAGCGTGTCGAGCAGGTGTTCGAACTGCACGGCGTGAAGGCCAAGCAGGTCGACTGCCCGGCCATCGACGGCATTCTCGAAGAAGCCGACGACGTCAGCGGCGACATCGCCGACAAGGAGGTCCTCGACGCTGCGCTGATCGCCTCCGCCCAGGCGGTCGAGCATTATGAGATGACCCGTTACGGCACCCTGATTGCTTGGGCCAAGCAACTGGGCCGCAGCGACTGCGCCAATGTGTTGGCCAACAACCTCAAGGAGGAGCAGGCAACCGACCGCAAGCTTACCGAAATAGCGGAAAGCAAGGTCAACCTGCAAGCCGCCGAGTAGGGCAGTGAGCGAGAACAAGGCAAGGCTGGGTTGAAAGCCCGGACTTGCCTTTTGCGCCGCCGGAACCGGAACGGACTTTGCCCGTTCTCGGTTGAACATTGTCGCGCAGGGAGTTTGTCATGGCGCCGCGCCCGGCCTGGAGAGGGTATCTCAAGCTTTCGCTGGTCACTTGCGCCGTCGAACTGACCAATGTCGTCACCCAGGCCGAGAAAGTCTCGTTCCGCGTGCTCAACCGCAAGACCGGCAATACCGTCAAGCGCGTCTATGTCGATTCGGCAAGCGGCAAGCCGCTCGATGAAGGCGACGAGATCAAGGGCTACGAGATCGGCGACGGCGACTTCGTCCAAATCGAGGAGGAGGAGATCGAAGCCGTGCTGATCGACTCCTCGCATACGATGAGCCTCGATGGTTTCATCGAAAAATCCTCGATCCAGCAGATCTATCTCGATGCGCCCTATTATGTGACGCCTGCGGACGAGGTCTCGGAAGAGGCCTTCGCCGTCATCCGCGACGCCATGGCCGCCAAGAAGACGGCGGGGCTAGCCCGCATTGTGCTCTATCGCCGCGAACGTCCGGTGGTCATTGAGCCGTTGGGCAAGGGTCTGCTGCTGACGACCCTGCGCTATGGCGATACGGTTCGCAGGCCCGAGATGGTGTTCGGCGACATCAAGCCGGTGAAGACCGACGCCGAGATGATCAGGCTGGCCGAACACATCGTCGATGACAAACAGGCGAAGTTCGATCCTTCCGAATTCGAGGACAAATACGAAAACGCCCTGATCGAGCTGGTCCGCGCCAAGAAGGCCGGCAAGAAGGCACCGAAGACCAAGGCGGAACCACGGCCCTCCAACGTCGTCAACCTCTTCGATGCGCTGAAGAAGAGCCTTTCGTCGGAAGCCGGTGCGCCGGCAAAGACCGGACGCCCGGCAAAAGGCGCCAAGTCCAAAGCCGCCCGGCGCAAATCTGCTTAGGATCCGCCCATGGCCAGCCTCGAGCAGTATCACGCCAAGCGCAATTTCAAGAAGACGGCCGAACCAGCCGGCAAGGTTTCGCGCGGCAAGAAAGCCGTGCCGGGTGGCATCTTCGTCATCCACAAGCATGCCGCCACCAGGCTTCACTACGACCTTCGTCTCGAGCACGGCGGCGTGCTGTGGAGCTGGGCGGTGACGCGAGGCCCGAGCCTCGACCCGCACGAAAAGCGGCTCGCCGTGCATGTCGAGGACCACCCGATCGACTATGCGCCGTTTGAAGGCACCATCCCGAAGGACCAATATGGCGGCGGCTCGGTCATTGTCTGGGATGAGGGAACTTGGGTCCCCGATGGCGACCCGGCAAAGGCGATGAAGAAGGGCCATATCAGTTTCGAACTGCATGGCCACAAATTGCATGGCGCATGGCATCTGGTGCGGCTGAAGCCGCGTCCGGGCGAAAAGCGTGACAACTGGTTGCTGATCAAATCCGACGATGCCGCCGCGCGTCCAGGCGAGGACATTTTGCAGGAGGCGCCGCAATCGGTGAAATCCGGCCTGACCATCGAGGAGGTCGGCGAAGGCAAGACCGCCGACGGCAAGAAGCCAAGGGTCTGGCAGTCCGACAGGCCGGCTACCGGCAAGAAGGCAGTCGCGGCAAGGCGGCTCGAATTCATCGAACCGGCGCTCGCAACGCTGGAGCGGGACGCGCCGCCCGGCAAGGACTGGCTGCATGAGGTGAAGTTCGACGGCTATCGCATGCAGTCGCAGCTTGCCGGCACCGAGGTGCGGCTTTTGACACGCGCCGGCCTCGACTGGACCGACAAATTCGGTGGCGCAATTGTCGCGGCACTTGGCGGCCTGAAATGCACCGATGCGATCATCGACGGCGAAATCGTCGTGCTGGCGGATAACGGCGTCTCGTCATTCTCGCTGCTGCAGCAAGATCTGTCGGCGGGCCGCACGGATCGTTTCATCTACTACGTTTTCGACCTGTTGCGTCTCAACGGTGAGGATATCCGTTCCGAGCCGCTGGTCGAGCGCAAGGAAAGGCTGCGCACTTTGCTCGCCGGACAGGCCGAGGATCAGGCCGTGCGCTTCAGCGACCACTTTGCCGAGCCCGGCAAGATCATGCTGGAGCATGCTTGCCGGCTGGGGCTCGAAGGCGTCGTCTCCAAGCGTGCCGATGCGCCCTACCGCAGCGGTCGTGTTCCCTCGTGGGTGAAGTCGAAATGCACGGCGCGCCAGGAATTCGTCATCGGCGGCTATATGCCGTCGGACAAGACCGGGCGCGGCCTGCGCTCGCTGCTGGTTGGCTATCACGAGGGCGGCAAGCTGCGCTATGCCGGCCGCGTCGGCACCGGCTTCACGGCCAAAAGCACCAACGAGCTGAAGAAGAGGCTTGATGCGCTGAAGACGACAACCTCGCCCTTCGACAGGGCGGTGCCAAGGGGCAAGGGGCTGGTCTGGGTCAAGCCCGAACTTGTCGGCGAAGTGGAGTTTCGCAGTTGGACGTCGGACCGTATAATACGCCACGCGTCGTTCCAGGGATTGCGCGAGGACAAGCCGGCGGAGGAAGTCGTGCAGGAGAAACCGAAAGCACGCTCAGCCACGGCCGAGCCGAGGCCAAAGCCCGCCGAACCCGCCGGCGCGGCGAAAACCTCGGTTACACTGTCCCGCCCCGACAAGCTTCTGTGGCCCGAGGAGAACGTATCGAAGCAGGATCTGGTTGATCACTACGCGCTGGTCTGGCCGCGCATGAAGCAATTCGTCATCAACCGGCCGCTCAGCCTCGTGCGGGCGCCGGACGGCGTTGGCGGCCAACGGTTCTTCCAAAAACATGCCTCGGCCGGCATGAGTGAAAAAATAGCCGTGATGAAGGATCCGACGGACGGCGAGGAAATCCTGTTCATCCGCGATTTCGACGGCGTCGCGGCGCTGGTGCAACTGGGCGTCGTCGAGATCCACATCTGGGGCTCGACCACCAACGAGCTGGAAAAACCCGACCAGATCATCTTCGATCTCGATCCGGACGAGGGCGTCGACGTGAAGGCGGTGCGTGCCGCGGCGCTCGATATCCGCGGCCGGCTCGACGAACTGTCCCTGCCGAATTTCGTCAAGACCTCGGGCGGCAAGGGCTATCATGTCGTCGTGCCGCTGAAGCCGTCGGCGGATTGGGACGAGGTCAAAGGCTTCGCCCATGAGTTCGCCCGAGCGCTCGAACAGGCCGCGCCCGACCGCTACACGGCGACGCTGTCGAAGAGGGCGCGCACCGGCAAGATTTTCGTCGATTATCTGCGCAACGGCCGCGGCGCCACCACGGTTGCGCCCTATTCGTCGCGCGCCAAAAAGGGAGCCACGGTATCGATGCCGGTGACCTGGGCGGAGATCGAGGCCGGATTGCCGCCGAACGCCTTTCCGATCGGCGACAAGACGACGCTGAAGCGGCTCGGGCAAGCCGATCCCTGGGCGGATTTTTTCAAGCAGGCAAAGCCGCTCAAGCGCGGCTAGAGCAATTTCAGGAAAGTGTGAAACGGTTTTCCGTCCGGAATTGCGTCAAAACAAAAAGATAGAGTGGTTCGGCGTTCCCGTGAAACGCCGAACGCGCATCGAAGCGCGCCGTCAGGCGAGAAACGTCTTCTCGAAGGCCTGCTTGCCTACCGGTGAAAAGATCACGGCACGGCTGTCCTTCTCGCGCCGTGCCCATTTCTCGGCGAGGACCTTGTCGAGAATGGCGGCGCCCAGCGCGCCGGCAAGATGCGAACGCCTCACGCTCCAGTCGAGGCAGGCGCGGCACACCGGTCGCCGCGCTTTGGTATGGATGTCGATGCCGATCGCGGCGAAATGCGAGGCGGCCGACGGCCCAAGCTGGATCACCTCGTCGTCGCGCAGGAGCACTTGTCGAGCCACAAGACGGTCCAGCATCGCCACCGCCTGCTCGCCGGCGAGGTGATCGTAGCAGACCCGCGCCACGCGCATGGCCGCGTCGCGAGGGCCGGGTCGCACCCTCTGCGGTCCGACCGCAGCGGCAACGCCGGTGATGGCTTCGATCATTCCCGCCACCTGCGGGCCGGCGAGGCCGTAATAGCGGTGCCGCCCCTGGCTCGCCAGTGTCAGCAGCCCGCCTTCCATCAGCTTCGACAGATGCGAGCTCGCTGTCGGAAGCGACACCCCGGCTTCGAGTGCCAGTTCGCTCGCCGTCAGTGCCGTGCCGCCCATCAGTGCGGACAGCATGTTTGCCCGCGCCGGATCGCCCACCAGGCTGGCAATGCGGGCTATGTCAGGTCCTTCGCGCATAGTTCGTTCCTCATCGAAGCATCCTCGTCAGATAAAGCATTAGTCTCGATGCAAATCAAGGAGACAACGATGCCTGCAAGGACCATTCTCAGCGCCGCGCCTGCTCGCCGGCCGTTCCCGTTCATTGTCTTGCGCCGCTTGCGGCTGCGGCTCCTGAAGCGGTGGTACGACCGTCATTTGCAGCGTCTCGACCTCGCCGAGATCGACGATCATCTGCTGCGTGACCTTG
This sequence comes from Mesorhizobium sp. M0074, assembly GCF_040322975.1. Classification (NCBI taxonomy): domain Bacteria; kingdom Pseudomonadati; phylum Pseudomonadota; class Alphaproteobacteria; order Hyphomicrobiales; family Phyllobacteriaceae; genus Mesorhizobium; species Mesorhizobium sp. M0074. Next base: position 119,151 of record NZ_JAMYUM010000022.1, on the reverse strand, counting down.
GCCTGACACCCGAAGACGTCCGTCGCGAGTGCGCGAAATCCTTCTGGCAAACCTGACCGGCCAGCGAATTTGCCTAGCATATCGATCTTCGGAACGTTTCGACCCGGCTCGAACTGTGACCGCCAGAAAACATCCACCGCCAAGGAGGCGAAAATGACCATCACCTGCTTCATCCGCTACGAGATCGATCCGTTCGGCAAGGCGGCATTCGAGGAATATGCACGCAATTGGGGGCAGGCGATCCCGCGCTGCGGCGCCGATCTGATCGGCTATTTCGCGCCGCACGAAGGCTCGGCCACCACGGCTTATGCCGCCTACAACATCGACAGTCTTGCGGCCTACGAAGCCTACCGCGCCCGGCTCGCCGCCGATCCCGCCGGCAAGGCGAACTACGAGTTCGCCCGACGGGAAAAATTCATTCTGAAGGAGGACCGCATCTTCCTCAAGCTGGCCTCCGGGCCGCATGCTCCTTCGGTGAAGCCATGATCGCCGTCATCTTCGAGGTCGAGCCGGCGGCGGGCAAGCGCGATGCCTATCTCGGCATCGCCGCCGACCTGCGCCCACTGCTCGACGGCATCGACGGTTTCCTGTCGATCGAGCGCTTCCAGAGCCTTGCCGATCCGAACCGCATCCTGTCGCTGTCCTTCTGGCGCGACGAGGACGCGGTGAAGACCTGGCACAACACGCAGGAACATCGGCAGGCGCAGAAGGCCGGGCGCGGCGGTATCTTTGCGGACTATCGTTTGCGCATCGCCCATGTCGTGCGCGATTACGGCCTGACCGAACGCGCCGAGGCGCCTCAGGACAGCCAGGCGGTAAATGGTTAAGGACTGTTAGGCATTCCCGATCAGCACCCCTGCCGCAAACACCAGCGCGCCACCCAGCACCACCTGGAAGGCGGCGCGCCAGAATGGCGTCTGCATGTAGCGGTTCTGCACGAAGGCGATCGCCCACAGCTCGAAGAAAACCACCACGGCGGCGACAATGGTCGCCGTCCAAAAAAGCGGGATTAGATAGGGCAGCGCATGGCCGAGCCCGCCCAGCGTCGTCATGACGCCGACGGTCAGCCCGCGTTTTGCCGGCGAGCCGCGGCCCGATAATTTGCCGTCGTCGGAAGCCACCTCGGTGAAACCCATCGAGATGCCAGCGCCGATCGAGGCGGCAAGCCCGACCAGAAAGGTCTGGAACGTATCATGCGTGGCAAAGGCGGCGGCAAAGATCGGCGCCAGCGTCGACACCGAGCCATCCATCAGCCCGGCCAGCCCCGGTTGGACATAGGTCAGGATGAACTGGCGCTGCTCGGCTGCCGTTTCTTCGTCCTTGACCGCGCCCGGCACATGCTTTTGCTCCAGCCGCTGCGCCAGTGTCTCGTGGCCCTGTTCTGCGATCGCCAGGTCGTCGAGCAGCTTTCGCGTCGACGCATCGCCTGTGCGTTTGGCCGCCTCGATATAGAACAGGTAGGCCTGCCGCTCCATGGCCTCGGCTTGGCTGCGCACATGATCGATGCCGAGCGGCCTCACCAGCCAGTCCGGCTTGCGTTCGTAATAGCCCTTCACATGTTCGCGCCGGATCAGCGGTATGCGCTCGCCGAAACGCTTGCGGTAAAGCTCGATCAGCGAATCGCGATGGCCGTCCTCCTCCTCCGCCATCTCCTCGAACACCTTGGCCGATTGCGGAAAGCTCTCCGCCAGCCCGTCGGCATAGGCGCGATAGATGCGCCCGTCATCCTCCTCGGAGGAGATGGCGAGCGCCAGGATCTCCTGTTCCGAGAGCGATTCAAAGGGACGGCGGCCGAAGCCGAAAACGCGGGAAAGCATGAGAAATTCACCCTAGTTTAGAATAGTTCTAAACTATGACCTCGCACGTCGCCGGTCAATCGTGTGCGCTCCACTCATGCTCAAAAGGTACAGGCTTCAAAATCCCGAACACATCGCCGTTGCTATCGGCAAACGTTCACTTATATAACCGAATCTCAACCAAGAGAAAGGAACGCCGCAGATGCCGGAAAAACAGCAGCTGTTTGATCCCAAACCGGTTCTCGACCTTATCGCTAATATTGAGGCGGATCTGCAGCGCCTGAAAGGCCTAGTCGAGCAGCAGGTCGAAAAATTCGATCCCGCCAATCCGCACAACAAGGCTCCCGACGGCAAGTTGACCGAGGAGGGCGTCGAGTGCTGCTATCGGCTGTTCGACGAGGGCAAGTCGCGCTATTCGGTCGCCCAACAGATGAAGATCTCCTTCGCCGCCGCCACCCACCGCTTCAACACCTGGCGCAAGATGGGCGGCCCCAAACGGCAAAAGACGCTGTTGGGGTGAGGAGCGGCAGGCTATGCCGGTCAATCGACAACGATTTGTCGACTGAAGCGACGAATGCATGGCAGAGGGCCGAGGAGGCGGTGGGGACAGTCACGCCCCACTCTCCTGCCTCCAAGGACGAATTGTAACGGTCACATTTTTTCATTGGTGCGCCGCCTCCCTTTCCGTGCAGCATAGGCGGTCTCATCTCTTGCAGGACCCTAGCCATGACCACCCCTCCCGGCATCGCCGATATTCACAGCGCAGCAGCGCGATTGTCCGGACTGATCGTCGAAACGCCGCTGATCGAATCGCCGGAGTTGAACAAGCGCTTCGGCGCCAGGATCCTGTTCAAGCCCGAGACGTTGCAGCGCACCGGCTCGTTCAAGTTCCGCGGTGCATACAACAAGCTCTCCTCGCTCTCGGCGGAAGAACGCGCCCGCGGCGTCGTCGCCTTCTCGTCGGGTAATCACGCGCAAGGCGTCGCCGCCGCGGCGGCGATGTTCGGCGTCAAGGCCGTAATCGCCATGCCTACCGACGCGCCGGCGATGAAGGTCGGCAATGTCAGGAAGATGGGCGCCGAAGTGATCACCTTCGACCGGGTCCGCGACGATCGCACTGCCGTCGTCCGTTCTTACGTGGAAAAGGGCATGGTCCTGGTGCCGCCCTACGACGATCCGGCCATCATCGCCGGCCAGGGCACGATCGGCCTCGAATTGATGCGCCAAGCAAGAGCGCTTGGCGTCAGCCTCGATGCGGTAGTGGTTCCCTGCGGCGGCGGCGGGTTGAGCAGCGGCATTTCGATCGCGGTCAAGGACGCCTCGCCGGGCACCGCCGTCTTGGCCGTGGAACCCGAGCATTTCGACGACACACGCCGCTCGCTGATCAAAGGCGCCAGGGTGTCGAACGCGCCCGGCCACACCTCGATCTGCGATGCCCTTCTCGTCGCCGAGCCCGGCGCGATCACTTTCGAAATCAACCGCAAGAATCTCGCCGGCGCCATCGCCGTTTCCGACAGCGCGGTGACACAGGCGATGCGCGACGCGATGGCTTGTCTGAAGCTGGTGGTCGAACCTGGCGGTTGCGTCGGCTTGGCCGCGCTGTCGTCAGGCGAAATCGACCTTGCCGGCAAATGCATTGCCGTGGTGCTCTCCGGCGGCAATGTCGATCTCAGCACCTATGCCGAGATCATTGCTGCCGGCTAGGATAGCAACCAGTTCCAGCTCATGTGCCGATTCGAGGTGCTCAAGCGTCCGTTGCACCCGGTCGAACCGGTACCCTTCAAAGACTGAGATCAATGAAACTGTTCTTCAGCCGCAATCCCAATCCTCGCCTCGCGGTCGCGGTGGCACGGTATCTCAACGCCAAGGTCGAGTTTGAATTCGCCTCTCCCTTCGCTCCGGGCCAGGCCGAGCGATTTCGGCCGCTCAATCCTAATCTTTCATTGCCCATCCTTATAGGTTCGGGAAAAAGCCTCTGGGAGGCCGACGCCATAGCCTGTCGGCTTTCGCGCGATATGCATTCGGATTTCTGGCGCGCTGGCGACGACGAGCCCGAGATGATCCGATGGCTGAGTTGGGGGAAAGAGAACTTCGCACGAGCCTGCGATGTCGTGCATTTCGAACGCGGGACCAAACAGCGCTATGGGCTCGGCCCGATAGATCAGGCGCGGGTTGAGGAGGGCCTGAGGGACTTCAGTACCGCCGCTGCAATACTTGATGCCGAGCTTTCTGAGCGCGACTGGCTGGTCGGCAATTCGGTTTCCTACGCCGACTTTCGAATGGCGACGTTTCTGCCCTTCAACGATGTCGCCCGATTGCCGCTCGATGACTATCCCTCTGTCAGTCGCTGGTATCTTCAACTCGAAGAAATCGACGCCTGGCGCGATCCCTTCGAAGGGCTCAATGCGCCTGAATTGACACCGGTCCCGGGCCAGGCCGAGTCCGTGTGAATCTCGATCATTTGCACAAGCGGATCGAGTTCGACCCTAATCCAGCGTCCGGCGGAACCGCACCAGCGCAATACCGGCGAACAGCGCCACGAACACCACCAGCCAACCGATTTCCGTTGCCACCGCCGGCAGTTCGGCGCCCTTCAGCATCACCGCGCGGATGATGCGCAGGAAGTGCGTCAGCGGCAGCACCTCGCCAAAGACCTGCGCCCAGTCCGGCATGCCGCGATAGGGGAACATGAAGCCGGACAGCATGATCGACGGCAAGAAGAAGAAGAAAGTGAGCTGCAGGGCCTGCATTTGCGTGCGGGCGATCGTCGAGATCGTGTAGCCGAGCAGCACCAGCGCCAAGACGAAGATCAGGACCGCCGTCAACAGCAGCGACATCGACCCGGTGAAGGGGATGGCAAACAGAAGCTTCGAGGCTGCCAGCACCACCAGCACCTGCACGGCGCCGACCGCCAGATAGGGCAGCACCTTGCCCAGCATGATCTCGAGCGGGCTTGACGGCATCGCCAGAAGGTTCTCCATCGTGCCGCGCTCGGTCTCGCGCGTCAGCGCGATCGAGGTCATCATCACCATCGTCATCTGCAGGATGACGCCGAGCAGGCCGGGCACGATGTTGTATTGCGAGACGGCTTCCGGATTGTAGCGCCGGTGCACCACCACCTGGAGCTGGCCCCGGGCAGCCTCGGCCGCCGTTTCCTGCATGCCGCGTGCCCTGAGCAGCGCCTGGTTGGCGACGGTGCCGAGCGTCGAGATGGCGCCGCTGGCGACGGCCGGATCGGTCGCATCCGCCTCGATCAGAATCTGCGGGCTGTCGCCGCGCTCGACCCGCCGGGCAAAATCGGCGGGAATGGTGACGACGAAGGCGACGTCGCCGCGCGCCATCAGGAATTCGGCTTCGGCGGCACTTTGCGCGACGTGGTCGAAGCGGTAATAGCCGGTGGTCTGCAGCGCCGAAACCATGGCTCGTGTGTAAGGATCGCTGCTCATCGCCACCAGCGCTGCCGGCAGGCTCTTCGGATCGTTGTTGATGGCATAGCCGAACAGCACCAGCTGCATCAACGGCACGCCGAGCATCATGGCGAAGGTGATGCGGTCGCGCCGCATCTGGATGAACTCCTTGATCAGCAGCGCGCCTAGCCTGGCGAACGAAAAGATGCTGTTTATCCCATTTTTCATCCCATGTTGTCCTTCGAACCGGACATGAACTGGATGAACACATCCTCCAGGCTGGTCTCGCCGGGCGTCACCGTAACGCCCTCGTGCTCTTTCTCGACATCGGCGAGCGCTGCCTGAAGTGCCGTCCTGTCGGAGCCGACGACATGCAGCGTCGCGCCGAACGGCGCCACCTGGTCGACGCCGGGGCGGCCATGAAGTGCGGCAGCGACCTGATCGAGCCGCGGCCCTTGCAGGACGAAGGTGGTCAGCCCGGCATTCCTCACCACGTCCTCGACCGTGCCGGTGGCCAGCATCTTGCCGTAGGAGATGTAGCTGATGCGATGGCAGCGCTCGGCCTCATCCATGTAATGGGTGGAGACCAGCACGGTCAGGCCGCCGCTCGCCAGCCGGTGGATCTCGTCCCAGAATTCGCGTCGCGCTTTCGGGTCGACGCCCGCCGTCGGTTCATCGAGCAGCAGCAGTTTCGGCTTGTGCATGATGCAGGCGGCCAGCGCCAGCCGCTGCTTCCAGCCGCCGGACAGGGTACCGGCCAACTGGTTCCTGCGCGATGTCAGGCCGAGCTCCTCAAGCGTCTTAGCCACGTGCTCGTCGAGCGGCTTCAGCCGGTACAGCCGAGCCACGAATTCGAGATTCTCGCCGATCGTCAGATCTTCGTAGAACGAGAATCTCTGCGTCATGTAGCCGACTTCGCGTTTGATCCGCAGGCTGTCGGTGCGGATGTCGAAGCCCAGAACCGTGCCTTCGCCCTCATCCGGCGTCAGCAAGCCGCACATGATGCGGATGGTCGTCGTCTTGCCCGAGCCGTTCGGCCCGAGGAAGCCGACGATCTCGCCCTCGGCCACAGCCATAGTCACATGATCGACGACGGTCTTGTCGCCAAAGCGTTTGACCAGGCCGTGCACGTCGATGACGTTCATTTTCCGATGTCCGCCAGATCGACGTCGACGATCTGCCCGGGCTGCAAGGCGCTGGCGTCGCCCTCCGGCCGCGCTTCGACCAGATAGACCAGCTTTTGCCGGGTCTCGAGCGAGTAGATCACCGGCGGCGTGAATTCCGGATCGGGCGACACATAGCTGACGCGTGCCTTCACGCCCGACCCGCAGCCGTCGCAATGGACGTTGAGCAGCGTGCCGACGTCGACCGAGGAGAACGCGCTTTCCGGCACATAGACGCTGAGCTTCACCGCGCCGTCCGGCAGTATCGAGATAACCGGTGCCGTCGGCCCGGCCGTATCGCCGGGATTGCGGATCACGTCGTTGACCCGGCCGGGCGAAGGCGCCGTCAGCACGCGCTTCGACAGCCGCCATTGCGCTTGCTCCAGCGCCGATTGCGCCTGCCTGACCTGATTGTCGGCGGCCTTGATAGTCTCGGGCCGTGCCGGCAGGCCGCCGACCGCGAGATTGGCCTCCGCCTGGCCGACCTGCGCGTTGGCCGTCTCCAGCGTCGCGGAAGCCGTGTCGTAGTCGGCCTGTGTGCCGGTGCCGCGTTTGAACAGATCGCTGGCGCGGATGTAACGGCGTTTGGCGTCGGCGGCTTGCGCCTTGGCCATGTCGACCTGCGCCTTGAGCACCGCAATCTCTTCCGGCCGCTTGCCGACCTGTAGGTCGGCAAGTTGCGCCTGGGCCTGCGCAAGGGCCGCCTCGGCTTGTGCGATGGCGATCTTGGCGTCGGCGTTTTCCAGCGTCACCACCGGCGTGCCGGGCGCGACGCGGTCGCCGCGCTTGACCGCAATCGTCTCGACCTGCGCCACCTCGATCGGCGCGAGCAGGACGTAGTCGCCCTCGACGTAGCCGACGGCGAGCGGTGCTGCCGGCGCGCAGGCGCTGAAAAGCTGGGCGGCAAACGGCAAAGAACAGAGCAGGCTCATGATCCACGATCCTTCCGGACAGCCAAATCGCGCCGAGCTAAAATCGCGCTGAGATTGTCGGTTATTGTTGCCGCGATCTTGCCGGCCTCGTCGTCGCCGATCTCGCGCCAGCCCATCCGGCGCATAACTGCCTCGCGGCCGATGCGGAAATAGACGACCTGGCCGATCAGCGTAAATACGGTGAGTTTAGTGCGCTCGCTCTCGGCCGGCTCGCCCGTCGCCTGTTCCCAGATCAGGCAGAGTCGGTGATGCGCCGGTTCGAACACGCCATCATAGATACGGTCGAGCGCGGCGGTTGGATGCGACAGCTCACGCAGGACGAACTGTACAATCTCGCCGGCTTCCGGCCTTGCCGCGATGAAGGCGACCATCCGCTCCAGTGCGACGGCCAAATGTGCCCGCGCGGCCTCGGTGTCCGCCAATGCCGCGGCCGGCGCTTGCAGATTGCCGATCGCCTGGCCGGCAACGGTCTGGATGGTGTCGACGATGTAGTCGGCCGCGGCGTTGCGGAGCCCTTCCTTGCCGCCGAAATGATAGGCGATCGAGCCGATATTGGCCTTGGCCTCAGCCGCGATCTGGCGCGTTGACGTGCCGTCGAAACCCTGGCGTCCGAACAGCTTCAGCGCCGCGCGCACGAGTGCCGTCCGCGTCATATCCGCGGCGGTCTTGGGCGCCTCATGAGGAAGGCCGCTGGCGCTGGGCGATTTGATCATGGCCAACAATTTAATCAATCGAATGATTAAAGTCAAGTGCGGTCAAGCGGCTTGCCAACTCTGGCCGTGCGCGCTTTAGTGCCTGGCCATGGGCAAGGAAATCGAGCGTAAGTTCCTGGTCTCAGGTGACGAATGGCGGGCAATGGTCGAGGCGGACATTCATATCCGTCAATTCTACCTAGTCGCCGAACCCAGCCGCACGGTGCGTGTGCGCATCAGCAACGATGCGGCCGCCAAGCTGACGCTCAAGTTCGGCAGCCAGGCACGCGAGCGCGATGAATTCGAATATCCGGTACCTTTGGCGGAGGCGCAGGAGATGCAGGCCTTTGCCATCGGACATGTCATCGAGAAGACACGCCACCATGTTAGACACCGCGGCTATCGCTACGAAGTCGATGTCTTCGGCGGGACGCTTGCGGGGTTGGTGATCGCCGAGCTCGAGACGCCGGATGATGTACAGGACGAAATGCTGCCACATTGGCTCGGCCGTGAAGTCACCGGCGAGCCAAGATTTTACAACGCGTCGCTCGCCCTTGGGGGGATTCCGGAGATCGTCGCATGAGCTTTCGTATCGATCCGCGCATGTCGCTGACCGGAGAGGTCAGGCGCATCTTCGCCGAGGAGATCGGCAAGGCGCTTGTCCATCTGGACGCCGCGCGTGACAGGCCCGAACAGGGGCTGCACAAATGCCGCAAACGGCTGAAGAACGTCCGCGCCTTGCTGCGCCTTGTCCGTTCCGGAGATGAAACATTCTGCGTGACGGAGAATCAGTGCTACCGCCAGGTGGCGGCCCTGCTTGCCGGCCCGCGCGAGGCGACCGCACTGGTGGAAACAATCGACCGGCTGGCGGCAAGCTTTCCCGAGCAAAGTGCCGGCGATGGCCTCGGTGCCGTGCGTGACAGGCTCGTCGCGCGCCAGCATGAACTGCATGGCGGAGCAGGCCTCGATGCTGCGATAGGCGCGGCGATTTCCGCTTGCGAGGAAGGTGTCGCCCGGATCGACAAGCTCGCTCTGCCCGACCAGCCGGAGCAGGCTGCCGACGTGCTCGCCGAAGGCGCGCGCACCACTTTGCGCCGCGCCAGGAAAGCGCTGGACAAGGCGGCTTCGCGCGGCGAAGCCGATGACTTTCACGATCTGCGCAAGGCGGCCAAGACGCATGGCATGCACCTGTCGCTGCTTGGCAGGCTGTGGCCGACGCCGATCAAGACGCGGCGCAAGGCCGTCGACGAATTGGGCGAGCGGCTTGGCGAGCTCCACGATGTGTTCGTCATGCGCGCGCTTATAGATGCCGAGGACCAACCGCTCGGCCCCCCTGAGGAGACGCGGTTGCTTGCCAAGCTGCTGAAGCGCTCGGAAAAGGGCCTGAAAAAGACCTGCCTCGCCGAGGCGGCCGAGCTTTTCGGCGACAGTCCGAAGCGCTCGACGAGGAAGCTCGCCCGCAAGGTGCGCGAAGATCTCACAGCGGCACCGCAGCACGAAGACGCCGGCGCGCCTGGCGTGGGCTGATCATGGTCTAATTTGCCGCCCTGTGGTAATCGCCGTCTGGCATGACCGAGCCCGGCGACACGCTTCTGGACCGACTTGGCCGCTGGCTTGCCGGCCGGCTGCAGGAGGAATCGTCCGGCTACGAGCCTTACACGCCGTCGGACGCTGAAACGCTGCGCCGCACGCTCGAGCCCGGCGACATCCTGCTCATCGAAGGCAACCAGAAGATCTCGGCGGCGATCAAATACCTCACCCAGTCGACCTGGTCGCATGCCGCCTTCTATGTCGGCGATGCATTGCCGGAACCCGAGGACGGCTCGGAGCGGCGGCGCCTGATCGAGGTCACGCTTGGCGATGGCTGCACCGCCGTGCCGCTGTCGCGCTACCGCAGCTATAACACCCGCATCTGCCGGGCGAGCGGCCTGGCTCCCGAAGACCGCGACACGGTCGTCGCCTTCATGATCGGCAGGCTCGGTCTCAGATACGATCTCAAGAACATATTCGACATGCTGCGCTACTTCTTGCCGACGCCGCCGGTGCCGGTGCGTTGGCGCCGCCGCATGCTGGCTTTCGGTTCCGGCGACCCGACGCGCGCCATCTGCTCGTCGCTGATCGCCGAGGCATACGGCCGGATCCGCTACCCGATCCTGCCCGAGATTACCCGGGCGCCCGGCCGTGCTTCGGCCCAGTCGAGCTATTCGCGCAAGGAAATCCTGCACATCCGCCACCACTCGCTCTACACGCCGCGCGACTTTGACCTGTCGCCCTATTTCCGCATCGTCAAGCCGACGCTGGAATACGGCTTCGACTACCGGCAGATGGTCTGGGATGACAAGGTGGCGGCGAACAAGACCGCGGAATAGCCGCTCGATCTTGTGGTTGAGCAAGGGACGCTCTGAGAACCGGTTTGCGGCCGATACTCAGGGGTGAGAAGCTCAGTCAGACTGGCTGCCGCCAACAGCCAGGACTCGGTCGTTCTGCATTTTGACCTAGGCCGGCAGACGTCGTCCGTTTGCGGCAGCCGCAACTCGATCGTCCGTCCGTGCGCCTGCGTCGCGCGGATGCGGCCCGATCGGCATGATCACCGGGAACGGCGTTGCGCCGAACGCAAACGTCCATTTGTAACCAACCAGCCGGTCCTCGGGCGTCGTGTGCTGGTCGTGATGAGCAAGCAATTTGGCGCGCTCCGCCAACTCCTCCGCCTCGCGCCTGACCATTTCCGCCGTTTCCGGCCGCATCCGCCTGGAGAAGCTGACGAATGTCGACTCGCGCTCAAGATGGGTGATGGCCCAGCCGATGAAATTCTTGTTGGTCATCTCGAACAGCGGCCGCAATGGCCCGTCGAAGTTCCACTGGATCGGCGCCTCGACGAGCAGCCTTGCCGACAGGCCGCGACCGAGCGCAACCAGGCCGAGTTCCTCGAGCTCGCGCAGATAGAGGAACATCGAAGCCTCGCTCAGCCCTTGTGAGCGCATGATGCCTTCGGGCGTGAATTTCTCGGAAAGCATGACAAAGACGAACAGCAGTGCCGGCCGCCCGGCGAGCTTCCGCTCGATCTCCGGCGCGATCTGGTTGGCGGGTCCTGGTCCTCTGTTCATAGAGCCGAGCACGTTCTCCAACTCTACGCCGGCGGCAGTGCAGATCTCCATCAGCCGGTCGAGCTTGCAGTTGCGCTCGTGGAAGATGCGCTTCACCGTCGGCTCGGAAACACCCATCCGCTCGGCAAGGACGCGATAGGTGATGCCCTTTGCCTTAAGCGTCCGCTTCAGCGCTTCGAAGATCAGGCCGTTCATGGGATGCACCTCTTTTGCACGATTTGGTATCAGCCTTCGGTACTAGTCCTGATAGATCTTCCCGAAAAGTATCGAAAGGCCTAGCTCTCCGCCAGTCCATTACAGGAGACTAGCCATGAAGAGCCTCTTCACCTCGATACTTCTCGCCCTGGTCGGCATCGCGGCCGCGCCAGCAGTTCAGGCCGCTGAACTCTGGCGCACCGGCGGCCTCGAGCAGCCTGAATCGGCGCTGTTCGACGCCGCCGGCCAGCGCGTTATCGTCTCGAACATCGTCGGCAATCCCGGCGAAGCCGACGGCAACGGCTATCTGTCGATCCTGTCGATGGACGGCAAGCTAGTCACGCAACACTGGACCGGCGGCATGGACGCGCCCAAGGGCATGGCGATTGTCGGCGGCAAACTCTACGTCGCCGACCTCACCCATGTGCGCGTCGTCGACCTCGCAAGCGGCAAGCTAACATCGACGATCGACGTGCCGAACGCGGTCTTTCTCAACGACATGACCGCTGATGCATCCGGCAAGGTCTACGTCACGGATATGCTTGCCGATACGATCTATCGCATCGACGGCGGCCGGCCCGAACTGTTCGTCAGGGATGCGGCGCTTGCTTCGCCGAATGGCATCTTCGCCGATGGCGGCCGGCTGATCGTCGCTTCGTGGGGCAAGGGCATCAAGCCCGACTTCAGCACCGCGGAGCCGGGCGGCCTGCTCTCGGTCGATCTTGCTACCAAGGCCGTTTCGCCACTGGCTGGCGCGGAAAAGTTTGCCAACCTCGATGGCGTCGTTGCCATCGGCGGCAGCATCTACGCCACTGCCTATATGACCGGCACGCTCTACCGCTACAAAGCCGGCGGTACGCCGCAAGTGGTTGCGACGTTCAAACCGGGCAGCGCCGACATCGGCACCGACGGCAGGTCGACAATCTTCGTGCCGCTGATGAACGAGGGCGAGGTCTCAGCGTTGGGCCTCGACTAAGCCGGCAGTTGCCGGCTCAGGCGGCGGGCGCGGCTTTCCTCAGCTGCGCCCGCGCATCCGTGATCGAGGCGGCATAAGTCACCAGCGGCCGCTTGACACCGTGGTTGATCAGCATGCGGCGTATCCTGCGGTGAAGCGCCTGATATAATGAAGCGAACGCCGGCGCGGCTCGCCTTGTGGGCCGCACCCTCGATGACATTTGCTGCCGTCGAATCGAAGAACGGCACCGCCGAACAGTCGAGGATGAAGTTCCGGCGCTGGCGCGGTCGGCGAGGTCTTCCTGCACCAAGGATTGATGGTCTGCCTCCAAACATGCAGCACTCTTTGCCAGCCGATGCGCTGTCATGCTACAAACCTCGGCATCGTTTGGCGGGACATCCACTGCGATCCCGAATGCACAGGCACGACTTCAAAAGGATGAGCGGGTGAAGATATTCAAAGCGTTGGCGACCTCGACAGCCTTGCTGTCGATGGTTTTCCTGCTGGCAGGCTGCGGTCATGGCCTGATCAATAGGCTGATTTGAGTCAGGTGCCGTCGGCCCGCCCAAGCCATCGCTGCAGGAACCGTGCCGCAAGCCAGCACAGCATCGCCCAGGCAAAGCCGGCGCACCAGCCGGCCAATACGTCGGACGGCCAGTGGACGCCGAGATAGATGCGGCTGATGCCGACCACCACCGTCGTCAGCACCGCCAGCCCGAGTACATAGATCTTCGTTGTCCGCCCGGGCAAAAACCGCGCCGCCATGCTGCCCAGCGTCAAATATGTCACCGCCGACAGCATGGCGTGGCCGCTCGGAAACGAAAGCGATGCCACATCGGCGAGATGCGAGACCAGATCAGGGCGCGGTCGGTCGATATCGAATTTCAGCACGCTTGACAGGAGCTGGCCGCCCGCTACCGCGACGAACATGAGAAGCGCCGCGCCTGGCCTGCGGATAAGGAGCAGATAGACGATCATTGCTGCCGTGATCAGCACCAGTACGCTGGCGCTGCCGAGGCTGGTGATGTCGCGCATCGCCCCTTCCAGCCACGCCGGTCCGATCGGATTGTCGGGCTGCCCGGCCTCGCGGAAGGCAAGCAGGATTTCGGTGTCGAAGGCATGCGGCGTGGTGGCCCGCGCCAGCTCCATCAGCTCCTCGAACCCCCACAGCCCGCCGGCAATGACCAGCCCGGCAAGCAGAACCGGGAACTCCAGCCAGTTGCGCAGTCTGCTTGCAATCTTCTTCATCGGCCCGATCGCAGTTACAGCCTTTGCAGATAGGGCCCGAGCGTGATCAGCGCCACAGCTGCGATGGCAAGCACGATGCCGGTTGCCTGTAAGGCATTGACGCGCTCGCCGAAGAAGACCAGCGCCACCACATTCACCGACACCAGCTGGATCACCGCCGACAGGCTGAACGACACCGACATGCCGAATTCACGGATCAGCCTCAGCATGATCAGATTGCCCAGCGAATAGAGCGCCAACGTCAGCACAATCTTGCCGAGGCTCGGCGCCAGCCCCCACTGTTTTGCGGCCATCGCCGCCAGCAGGAAGATCACCGTCGAAACGCAGAGCTGCCCAAGTCCCCAGAAACTCACTTTTGTTCTCTCCCGATGTGTCCCTACGCGCCTGCCGCAGCTCTTGTTTCCGAAGCGACGGTCGCGGTCAAGCGGGGCCGATGTTGGATACGAAATCGCAGGTGGCAATTAGCCGGCATGTCATCAAACTGTGACCTGCCGGCGATACCGGACTGGCCAGGCAACACGCTCCAGCAATCCATCCAGCCAGAGGCAGGCCCTATGACCGAACATCGCACCCCTGACGCCCATTTCCGAACCAGCCTGCTCGAGGAAAACGACGGGCCAGGAGCCAATCTCACCGACAACCGCACCATGGGTGAGATCATCGCCGCGCGGTTCTCGCGCCGCGGCTTCCTCAAGAGCTCGCTTGCCGTCTCGGCCATAGCCGCTACCGTCAGCCCGCTGGCGCTGATCACCGCCGACAACGCCCGCGCCGCCGAAGGCTCCGCCTTCGCTTTTGACGAGCTCGAGGCCGGCATCGACGACAAGCATCACGTCGCACCCGGCTATGACGCCGATGTACTGCTGCGCTGGGGCGATCCGCTGTTCGCCGATTCGCCGGAATTCGATCCGAGAAAACAGTCGGCGGAAGCCCAGGCCAGACAATTCGGCTACAACAACGACTATGTCGGCTATATCCCGATCGACGGCTCGGCCGAGCACGGCCTGCTGGTGGTCAACCACGAATACACCAATCCGCACCTGATGTTTCCGGGCCTCGTCACCATCGTCGACGGCAAGGCCAAGCAGGCGCCCCTCAGCAAGGAACAAGTCGACGTCGAGATGACGGCGCATGGCGGCACTATCGTCGAGATACGCAAGGTATCAGGCAAATGGCAGGTCGTTCGCGACGGCAAGCTCAACCGCCGCATCACCTCCAACACCGAGATCGCGCTCTCCGGCCCGGTCGCCGGCCACGACCGCGTCAAGACCAGCGCCGATCCGACCGGCACGAAGGTCATCGGCACCGTCAACAATTGTGCTGGCGGCGTCACGCCGTGGGGCACCTATGTCATGGCCGAGGAGAACATCCACGGCTATTTCTCGGGCGAGCTGCCGCAGGGGCATAAGGAAGCCGCCAATTACAAGCGCCTCGGCATTCCCGAAGGTGCCTATGAATGGGCAGCGCATTACGACCGTTTCGACATCGGCAAGGAGCCGAACGAGCCGAACCGCTTCGGCTGGATCGTCGAGGTCGACGTCCAGGCTCCGACTTCGGCGCCGAGGAAGCGCACCGCGATGGGGCGCTTCAAGCATGAGGGCGCCGAATCGATCGTCGCCAAGGATGGCCGTGTCGTCTTCTATCTCGGCGACGACGAGCGCTTCGACTATGTGTATAAGTTCGTCACCACAGGCAAGTTCGATCCGGACAACCGCGCCGCCAACATGGATTTGCTCGACGACGGCACCTTGCATGTCGCCAAGTTCGCCGAGGACGGTTCGGTCGAATGGCTGCCGATCGTCTTCGGCCAAGGGCCGCTGACGGCGGAGAACGGCTTTGCCAGCCAGGCCGACGTGCTGATCGAGACGCGCCGCGCCGCCGACCTGCTCGGCGCCACCAAGATGGACCGTCCGGAAGACATCCAGCCCAATGCCACCAACGGCAGGGTCTATGTCATGCTGACCAACAATTCGAAGCGCAAGGCCGACCAGGTCGACGCCGCCAACCCGCGTGCCGAAAATGCCTTTGGCCACATCATCGAGATCGTCGAGGACGGCGGTGATTTCACCGCGACAAAGGGCAGGTGGGAAATCCTGCTGAAATGCGGCGATCCCGCTGTGGCCGACGTCGGCGCCACCTTCTCGACCGCAACCACCGCCAATGGCTGGTTCGGCATGCCGGATAATTGCGCGGTCGATTCGGCCGGCCGCCTCTGGGTCGCCACCGACGGCCAAGGCCCGAAAGCCACCGGCCGCACCGATGGTCTGTGGGCTGTCGATACGGAGGGGACGGCACGGGCGACATCAAAGCTGTTCTTCCGCGTGCCGATCGGCGCCGAAATGTGCGGTCCCCTGTTTGCGCCGGACGACCAGACCGCCTTCGTTGCCGTCCAGCATCCGGGCGACGGCGGCGAGGACTGGGAGGCTTTCGGCCGTCCGTCCTACTATGAGGATTTGTCGACGCGCTGGCCCGACTTCAAGCCGGACATGCCGGTGCGCCCGGCGGTCGTTGCCATCACCAGGCAAGGCGGCGGCAAGATCGCGGTCTGACACGCAGCCAGCTCTTGCATCTCGAGGAAGGATTTCGGCGACACGAAATCCTTCCTTGAGATACGGGATGCATCCATGCTGCGCATCATGCGCCGACTAATCATTCGGTGCGCTGAACCACGGCGACATTCATTGTGCTTCGCAACCTGAAGCCGATGGACTCGTATAACGCTATGGCCGCGGCGTTGCTGGCATAGGCGTGGAGATAGGGAACTTCGCCGCGCGCCACTATCCGGTTTGCCACGAATAGGGACAGCAGCTTGCCCAGGCCACCGCCGCGAAATTCCGGATGTGAGCACACCCCGCTGAGTTCGGTATAGCCAGGTTGCTTCGTGCGCTCACCGGCCATTGCCGCAAGCCTGCCCTCGATTTTCACACCCCAAAAATCGCCCAGGCTCAAGGCTTCGAGCGTGAATGGGCCAGGCTTGGTGAGCAATGCCAGGGCGAGCATCTCAGCAGCATCGTCTCGGGTCAGACGATGCACGCGCGGGTCGGAGACGATCTGCAATGGCTGCTCGGCGATCATCTGAACCCCGGCTGCGGTCGAAGTCGCGGAAAGCCCGGTGGGCAGAGCAATCGCGTCCGCTTGAAGCAGGATCACACTCTCGCCCGGGGAGACAAGCTTTTCGAGCGCCCGCAGGCTTTCCGGGTCGTCCGCGCCAGTGGCGGCGAAAGGGACGATCGACGGCCGATATCGCATGGCGAGGTTGTCACCCTCCGCGAAGGCCCGATGTCGCGTCTGAAGCGCGCTCCAGATAGGGCGGTCGAGCAGATGTCTCATTGCGCGGCACCCTCAGGCTTATTTACACGACGGTCGAGAGGGGCAGCGGCGAGGCCGTCCTCGATGGCAGCCAGCTGCTCAAGAAGTGGCCCCGAAAAACCTGCGCACAAATCCGCGACCACGTTCTCGATGCAAGGCCAGACGTCGCGCTTTGCGACATCGACCAGCCGCCGGCCGTCCCGAGTAAGCGAGACGATCCTGCGCCGCTGGTCATCGGTCGACGGACTGACCTCGAGCAGTCCCAATCCGGCCAGAAGCGAGACGCTTCGCGTTACGCCTGGCTGCGCGATGCCAAGGGATTGCGCCAGTTCCCCGACCGACAGCGGACCCAGTCTGTCGAGCGCGGCCAGCAGCGGGTATTGGCTCGCCTGAACCGGGACATCCAGCCTGTCGAGCAGGCGCTGCGCCTCCGCTTGCAGTTGCTCGCCTATACGCTTCAGCCTGCTGCCCAGGCACAGGAAGCCAAGCGATCGTATGACGTCTTCCATAGGTCAATTCATCCCATGAACATCGATAACATGATATATAACAATGCATGAAAAGCAAGATCGAGGCATTCAAGCGCGGGTTCCAGGCATCGGGCGTATGTCGCCTTCGGCAAGGAAAGGTCGATCGATAAGGCTGCTTCGCCTGGACGAGGCCCGTTCGATCAGTTGCGCAGCCGGTAGCCGGTCCTGAAGATCCAGGCGACGATCGCTATGCAGATGAGCAGGAAGACCACCGTCATGCCGAGGCTGACGCCGACCGAAACGTCGGACTTGCCGTAGAAGCTCCAGCGGAACCCACTGACCAGGTAGACCACCGGGTTGAACAGCGTCACCGTGCGCCAGATGCCGGGCAGCATGTTGATCGAATAGAAGCTGCCGCCGAGGAAGGTCAGCGGCGTGATGATCAGCAGCGGCACCAGCTGCAGCTGCTCGAAGCTCTTCGCCCAGATGCCGATGATAAAGCCGAACAGGCTGAAGGTCACCGCCGTCAGCACCAGGAAGGCGAGCATCCAGAACGGATGCTCGATCGTCAGCGGCACGAACAGCGAGGCCGTCGCCAGGATGATCAGGCCAAGCACGATCGACTTTGTCGCCGCGCCCCCGACATAGGCGATGACGATCTCCAGATAGGACACCGGCGCGGACAGCAATTCGTAGATCGAGCCGACGAATTTCGGAAAATAGATGGCGAAGGAGGCGTTGGAGATCGATTGCGTCAGCAGCGACAGCATGATCAGCCCCGGTACGATGAAGGCGCCGTAGCTGATGCCGTCGATCTCGGTGATGCGCGAGCCGATGGCCGAACCGAAGACGACGAAATAGAGCGACGTCGAAATGACCGGCGAAACGATGCTCTGCAGCACAGTGCGAAGGGCGCGCGCCATCTCCACCCGATAGATCGCCCATACCGCATGAAGATTCATGGCCGCGCGCGGGTTCATGCCGGTTTCCTCACCAGATTGACGAAGATCTCCTCGAGCGAGCTGTTTTCCGTATCGATGTCGCGGAACTGGATGCCGGCCGCCTCGAGCTCGCGGATCAGCGAGGCGACGCCCGGCCGTTCGCTCTGGTTGTCATAAGTATAGGTCAGCTGTCCGCCATCCGGCGAAAGCTCCAGCGCGTAGTGCGAAAAAGCATCGGGAACGGTGGCCAGGGGACTGCGCAGTTCCAGCACAAGCCGTTTGCGGCCAAGCTTGCGCATCAGCTCGGCCTTGTCCTCCACCAGCACGATCTCGCCGCGGTTGATGACGCCGACGCGGTCGGCCATCGCCTCGGCTTCTTCGATGTAATGCGTGGTCAGGATGATGGTGACGCCGTCTTCGCGCAGCCGGCGCACCATCGCCCACATGTCCTGGCGCAGTTCGACATCGACGCCTGCCGTCGGTTCGTCGAGGAACAGGATGCGCGGCTCGTGCGACAGCGCCTTGGCAATCATCAGCCGGCGCTTCATGCCGCCGGACAGCGTGATCGCCTTGGCGTCCTTCTTGTCCCAGAGCGACAGGTCGCGCAGCACCTTTTCGACGAACGCCCTGTCCGCCGGCTTGCCGAACAGGCCGCGGCTGTAGTTAACCGTCGCCCACACGCTCTCGAAGGCGTCGATGGTCAGTTCCTGCGGCACCAGCCCGATCAGACTGCGCGCGGCGCGGTAGTCGCGGTTGATGTCATGGCCGTCGACGGTGACGGAACCCGACGAGCGGTTGACGATGCCGCAGACGATCGAGATCAGCGTTGTCTTGCCGGCGCCATTCGGCCCGAGCAGCGCAAAGATCTCGCCGCGCACGATGTCGAGATTGATCTCCTTCAGCGCCTTGAAGCCGGTGGCGTAGGTCTTGGTGACCCCGGAAATCGAGATGATCGGCTGCATGGCTGAAAACGACTGCTTGAAACAGAGTTGTTGATTTAATCCGCTGAATGTCGGTTCGCAAATCCGGATGTCAATGGCGCTCCTGACAGTTCTGGACCATCGAGGTTCGCCGGAATAGGCAACACCTGCCCGGTCGTCCAGCCAAATTCCACGCAAAAGCAGATTAACCGCACTGCGGCGTTCCGCCTCGCGGCGGGACGCCGCTTTGACCGTCCGGTGCATCAAGCCTATCCTTCAACAAACAAGCAGCAGCCGGAGCCGCCATGGACCCGCTCATTCTGTCGCGCATACAGTTCGGCGCGAACATCTCGTTCCACATCCTGTTCCCGGCGATCACCATCGCGCTCGGCTGGGTGCTGCTGTTCTTCAAGCTCCGCTACAACGCGACAAACGATTCCGCCTGGATGCGCGCTTATTTCACCTGGGTTAAGGTATTCGCGCTGTCCTTCGCCATGGGCGTGGTTTCCGGCGTCACCATGAGTTTTCAGTTCGGCACCAACTGGCCGGGCTATATGGAGACGGTCGGCAACATTGCCGGCCCGCTGCTGGCCTACGAAATCTTGACCGCCTTCTTCCTCGAGGCGGCGTTCCTCGGCATCATGCTGTTCGGCTTCCGCCGTGTCTCGAACCGCGTCCACACGCTGGCGACGGTGCTGGTGGCCGGCGGCACCACCTTGTCCGCCTTCTGGATCATCGCGCTCAATTCGTGGATGCAGACGCCGGCCGGCTTCGAAATGCGCGATGGTGTTGCGCACGCCACCGACTGGTGGGCCGTTGTCTTCAATCCGTCCATGCCCTACCGGCTCGTCCATATGCTGCTTGCTTCGGGCCTGACCGTCTCGTTCCTGGTCGCCGGCCTGTCGGCGCTGCGCTATCTCTACGGCGATCGCTCGGAATCGATGTGGAAGGCGCTGCGCACCGGCGTCTTCACCGCCGCGATCCTGATCCCCATCCAGATCTTTGCCGGCGACCAGCACGGCCTCAACACGCTGGAACACCAGCCGCAGAAGATCGCCGCGATGGAGGCCAACTGGAACACCGGTCCCAACGTGCCGCTGGTGCTGTTTGCGCTTCCCGATGAAGCGGCCAAGGAGAACAGGTTCGAGCTCACCATTCCCGATGGCGCCAGCCTCATCCTCAGGCACAGCGCCGGCGGCGTCGTACCGGGGCTGAACGATTATGCCGGCAACCATCCCCCGGTATTTCCGGTGTTCTGGGGCTTTCGCATCATGGTCGGCACCGGCCTCCTGATGCTCGCCGTCTCCTGGTCGGCGGCCTTCTTCCTCAAGCGCCGCCACGGCCTGCCCAAGCCGCTGGCGCTTGTCATGGTGCCGATGGCGCTGTCCGGCTGGCTGGCGACGCTGGCCGGCTGGTACACCACCGAGATCGGCCGCCAGCCCTGGCTGGTCACCGGCGTGCTGCGTACCGCCGATGCTGTCGGGCCGGTCGCCGGCAGCCATGTCGCGCTGTCGCTCGCGGTCTATCTCATCCTCTATGTGCTGCTCTTGATCGCCTATCTCGGCGTGTTGGTGCATCTGGCATTGAAGGCGGCGAAGGATGGTGACACCTCGCCGCTACCGGGCGTCATGAACAGGCCGCTGTCGCAGCCGGTTGCGCAACCAGGAGAAACATCATGAGCTTCGACTGGCCGACCCTGCTGCCTCTGATCTTCGCCGGCCTGATGGGCCTCGCTATCCTGATCTACGTCATCCTCGACGGCTTCGATCTCGGCATCGGCATCCTGTTCGCCGCAGCCGAAGACACCGAACAGGATACGATGATCGCCGCCATCGGCCCGTTCTGGGACGCTAACGAGACCTGGCTGGTGCTGGCGGTGGGCTTGCTGCTGGTCGCCTTTCCATTGGCGCACGGCACCATTCTGACGGCGCTCTACATTCCGGTCTTCGTGCTGCTGGTCGGCTTGATCCTGCGCGGCGTCGCCTTCGATTTCCGCGCCAAGGTGCCGGCCGGCAGGAAGCACCGCTGGAACCGCATCTTCTTCCTCGGCTCGGTCATCGCTTCGCTGGCGCAAGGTTATATGCTCGGCGTCTATGTGCTCGGCCTCGACGTCGGCCCTGGCGGCATGGCGTTCGGCGCGCTGGTGGCGCTCTGCCTTGCCGCGGCCTACGCGGCGATGGGCGCGGCCTGGGTCATCTATAAGACCGAAGGCGATCTGCAGAAGAAGGCGGTGCTGTGGCTGCGCACGGCGTTGGTGCTGACCGCGCTCGGCATGGTCGCGGTATCGCTGGCCACGCCCTTTGCCAGCGCGCGCATCTTCGACAAATGGTTCGTCTGGCCGGCCATGCTCTATTTGTCGCCGCTGCCGATCCTGTCGGCAGTGCTGTTCCTGTGGCTGTGGCGCCAGACCTTCCATCTGCCGAAGCCCGACGACCGCCACGCGCTGCTCCCGTTCCTGACATTGGCCGCGATCTTCACGCTCGGCTTTGCCGGCCTCGCCTGGTCGTTCTACCCCTTCGTGGTGCCCGACCGGCTGACCATCTGGCAGGCTGCTTCGGCACCCGAAAGCCTGGCCGTCATCCTGGTCGGGACGGTCGTCGTGCTGCCGATCATCATCTTCTATTCGTTCTTTGCCTACCGGGTGTTCGCCGGCAAGGCGACGGATCTGACCTATGACTGACCGGTATCGCCGTCGCCTGAAACAGAATATTCATCTTCAAGCGGAATAACCTTCTCTGGCCGGCCCAGCAGAATCGCCGGCAAGAAGAAGGGCAACAGAATGAACCCCTTTTCTGCGGCAGGACAGGATCGGCTGCTGCTTTTGCTGATCCGGACGGTCGCGCTGATCGGCGCACTCGCGCTTGCCGGCCTGCTGCCGGCCATGCCGCAGGCGCATGCCCAGGACGCGGCCAACTGGACGGGCGTGTGGGACACGAAGTGGCGCGGCGGCGGCGCCCAGATCAAGTTCGAGCAGACGGGCACTGACGTAAAGGGCGTGTACCCGCTTTATAACGGCCGTATCGAGGCCAAGGCCGAAGGCGACAAGCTTGTCGGCCACTGGTTCGAAGGCGACCGCCAGGGCGCCTTCACCTTCGTCCAATCGCCTGACGGCGGCAGCTTCATGGGCCGCTTCGATGCCGCCACCGCCGAATGGTGGACAGGTGTGCGCGTCAGCGCCGTCGAGGACGTCCGTGTCGACCAGTCGAGCCCGATGAGCACCATGCGCTCGTTCCTGCAGACAATGAACGAGAGCGGCGCCGACAATGTGCCGCGCGCCACCGGTGGCGGCATGGGTCTTGCCGGTCTGGCAGCGGGTCTCGTCGACGTCACCGAGGCCGACCGCGGCGGCCTCAACATGCCCGATTACACCAAGCTTCTGTTCACCGTCATCGACAACGCGACGTTCCGTCTGTGGAGCATGCCGCATGATGCGATTTCCGGAGACGAGGTGACGGCGACGCTGCCGCAATACGGCACCAGGATCTCCTTCGACGTCACTTTTCGTCGCAAGAATGGCGACTGGTTCATCGTCGGGCCGCCACTTGCCCAGCTCCAGGCCAAGCTCGCCGAATTCCAGGAAGCGCGTGGCGAAGCCGTCGACATGGTCGACGATCCGAGCAGGCTCGCCTCGCCGCGCGACACGTTCAAGGTATTGTTGAGCGGCCTCACCGAAGCCGGCGACCCGGCCCAGGCGGCGCTCGACCTGCGCAACTACAGTCAGGCGGTGCGTGGCGACGAGGCGTTCCTGCTCGAGCGCTATCTCAAAAAGGTCATCGACCGCATCGGCTACGTCTATTGGCAGGAGATCCCCGACGATCCGAAGAGCAACACCCCCTTCGTCTATTTCGAGCATCCCGTCGGCAACATCGTCATCGGCCCGGTCGAGACTGAGAAGGGCAAGATCTGGCAGTTCACGCCCGAGACGCTCGCCCACATCCGCGCGCTCTACGCCGATGTCGAAGACGTGCCGGTGGCGCCGGAATTCGCCGCCTTCGCCAGCACCGACCCGTTCTTCATCGCCCGTGGCCTCGCCCGCGAGATCAGCCCCGGCCTGCTCACCCGCGCCGGCCCGATGGAGCGCTGGCAATGGTCGATGCTCGGCCTTGCCGCACTGGCCGGCATCGTCTTCGGCTTCATCGCCAATGCGCTGATTTCCTTGTTTGTGCGAAGGACGGACAGCCCGGCCTTCTTCCGCATTGTCGAATGGGCGGTGCGCTCGATCGTGCTTGGCTTCTTCCTGCTGTTGACGCTGCGCCCGCTCGGTCTGCCGCAAGTGGTCGCCGCCCCGGTCAAGGCAATCGCCTGGAGCCTGGTCGTGATCGGCGCCGTGCCGGTGGTCTGGCACCTGATCGGCAAGGTCGCCGACCATTACCGTGGACTGTGGCAGGTGCCCGGCTATCACGACACGCTGATTTCGCTGTCCACCGGCGTGGCGCGCGTCGCCGTGCTGGTCGTCGCCTTCCTGCTGCTGGCCGAAGTGCTCGCCATCCCCTACGAAGGCGTCATCGCCGGTCTCGGCATCGGCGGTCTGGCGGTGGCGCTGGCCGCGCAGCCGACGCTGCAGAACTTCCTCTCCGGCCTGACGCTCTATGCCGATCGGCCGGTCAGCGTCGGCGACTTCTGCAAGTTCGGCGACCAGTCCGGCACGATCGAGCATATCGGCATGCGCTCCACCCGCATCCGGTCGCTCGACCGCACGATCATCTCGGTGCCAAACTCGGATTTCGCCGGCATGCAGATCGAGAACTACGCGCATCGCGATCGCACCCGGTTCGCGACGACGCTGCAGCTGCGCTACGAAACGACGCCCGATCAGCTACGTTACGTCCTGGCCGAGCTGCGCAAGCTGCTGATTGCCCATCCGCGCGTCACCGATGAGCCCTGCCGCGTGCGCTTTGCCGGCTTCGGCGCCTATTCGCTCGATATCGACGTGTTCACTTATATCAAAACCGCCGACGTGGCCGATTTTCAAGCCATCCGCGAGGACATTCTGTTGTCCATGATCAACATCATGGATGATGCCGGCGCGCAGTTCGCCTTCCCTTCGTCACTGGAATACAGAGCCACCGACCTTCCGGTCGACGACGAAAAACGCATCGCCGCGGAGAAAAGGGTCAGCGATTGGCGCGAGGCGCAAAATCTGCCTTTCCCCGACTTCAGCCAGATCGACAAATCCGCCCTCAACAATACACTTGCCTACCCGCCTGAGGGCTCGGCGCATTATCGCGAGACAGAGCCCGACCCGGACTCGGCCGTGGCAAAGGCGACGCTGGAGAAGGTGCGCTGGAGCCTGCCCTGGAAAAAGGGGGAGTAGTGCGAAGCGCGGAAACTGCTGATCTCCCCCCTTGAGGGGGAGATGTCGCTGAAAGCGACAGAGGGGGTCGCCGCGCGTGGAGTGCCAACTTCGTCTTCCTCGATATGCTGGACCGCGTCGCGCCAACCGAACCGACCCCCCTCTGGCCTGCCGGCCATCTCCCCCTCAAGGGGGGAGATCAGCAGGCCCCCCGCAAAAGCTCAGCTCTTGTTGGCGGCCAGCACCAGCACCGGCTTTTCGCGGTAGAGGTTGGGGAACAGCCGCTTCAGATTCTCGACCTTGGGCAAATCGTTGTAGACGATATAGGGATAGGTCGGGTTGAGCGTCAGAAAGTCCTGGTGATAGTCCTCGGCCGGATAGAAGGTCTTGCCGGTCTCCAGCGTCGTCACGATCGGCTTGGGAAACACCTTGGCCTTGTCGAGCTGGGCGATGTAGCTTTCGGCGATCTTTTTCTGTGCGTCGTTTTCGGCAAAGATCGTCGAACGGTACTGGGTGCCGCTGTCCGGGCCCTGGTAGTTCAGTTGCGTCGGGTTGTGCGCCACCGAGAAATACACCTGCAGCAGCTGGCCGTAGGTCACCTCGGACGGCTCGTAGGTGATCTCGACGGATTCGGCATGGCCCGTCCGGCTGGTGCCGACCATTTCATAGACGGCCGTGTCCTTGTCGCCGCCGGTATAGCCGGAAACGGCGCTGGTGACGCCCTTGACGTGCTGGAACACGCCTTGCACACCCCAGAAGCAGCCGCCGGCGAAGACCGCCTTTTCGGTGCCGGCGGTGGCCTTCTCGTCCATTGCCGGCGGCGGGATCACCACCGCGTCTTCGGCCGAAACTGCCGGCGTCTGCCAGAACACGGCCGCGGCGGCCGTGAGGATGAGCGCGGCAAGTGCTGCTTTTGCGAAAATCGACGATCGTTTCACGGCTCCGGTCATGTCTGATCTCCCATGATGCTGGTGTGGATTATACGACGGATAGGTCCGCCGGGCTCTCACATTGCTGTGCGCATCGCCTATTTGGCCGGAGCCATGGCATCGCAGGCCTTGGTCGCTTCGGCTTTCTTCATGGCGTCCGTCTCGGCGGCGGCCTTGGCCATGCAGTCGGCCTTCATCGGATCTGTCGCCTTCATCGCGGTCGTGGCCATCGCGTCAGCCGCCATGGCGCCGGCCGGCTTCATTGCGTCCGTTGCCGGTTTCATGGCGTTTGTTGCCATGGCGTTCGCCGGCTTCATCGCATCTTCGGCCCGCGCCGCGCCTCCTGCGAACAGCGCCGTCGAGCAAAGTGCGAAGGCGAGTGCCGCCAGGGTCGGGCGATTGGTCAAAGGATTGGTCATGATGATCTCCTAGGGTTTGGCAGGGGTTGACGGCATGCAGCGGCGCCGCTGCGGCGTTGCGCAAATTTCGGAACGGGTTCTAATTCGCTGCGGCAGCGAGGATCGGCCCGCCGCCCGGCACCTGCACCAGCACCGCTGTGCTGAGGCCGCCCGTCGCCGCCGGCAGCGGCAGTGCGGTGGCGTCGCCGGTCCAACTGCCCAGCCTGGTCAGCGAATGCACGACATTGGCGTGCGGCAGCGTGCGGCCGGTGTTTTCTCCGCGCGCCACCGGCACCTCGACGACGCCCTTGCCGTAACGCACCAGCCAGACATCGGCCCTGCCGCCGGGCACCGGACCGGCGCCGATGCTGACCTTTCCGCCGGCGAGCGACAACGAAGGTCCGTCAGCGTGGCCGCCACTCGAAATCAGCTGCTCGATCTCGCCCGGCCTGGCGCCGACGGCATCGGCCCTGCCGTTGACCACCACTTGCGGCGTGAACGGGCCGGAACGGCCGAGCGACGGTTCATAGCGGACCTGGCGCTGCGTGAATTCTTCTTTGCCGAATGTGTCCTTCCAGCCGAGATAGTCCCAGTAGGTGACGTTGAAGGACAGCGCCAGCACGCCGGGCCGGTCCTTGACCTTGATCAGATTGGCGTTGGCCGGCGGACAGGACGAGCAGCCCTGGCTGGTGAACAGCTCTACGACGGTCAGCGTCTGGCCGGCGGCCGCGCTGGTTGCCGACAGCACAGTCGCGGAAAACAGTGCCGCGGCGAGCCCCATCAGGGCTGTGCTGCGTTTCGATCCGGTCATCGCTGTTCTCCTGTGCGGTTCCATGTCCACACTTCGCCGCCGACACACGGTTCGTTACAGCATCACCGCTTCGTGATCGTTCGCAGCTCTCCCTTCTCCCCTTGTGGGAGAAGGTGGATCGGCGCGAAGCGCCGAGACGGTTGAGGGGTGCTGCAAGAAATGAGGCGTTGGCGTTCCCTGGAACACCCCTCATCCGACCGAGCTTCGCTCGGCCACCTTCTCCCACAGTGGGCGAAGGGAAGACGGTCGCTCGCAACCAACACGCCACCTGGTGTGACCGGGCGGCGGTGTGATGGACGGGCAGCCTAAGCGGGCCGATATGCCCTCGCATTCAGCTGCGGCGGCCTATTGTGTCAACAGCGTTTCCGATGCCCGCTGATTGAAGGCGCACTTGCCGGTTACTGTGTAGAAAAAGTCCGCGTTGGAATCGGTGATGGTCGGAGATGTCGGCACCGACGATCCCCCGTCTTCCCACGCTTGTGTGCTGGTCTGGCCGCACGGCACCAGCATAAAGATATCGACCGTTTGGCCACTGGCGATCTCGACGCCGTTCGCGTAGAGGCGGTTCGATGTTGCCGGATCGTTCGATTTGAGCACCGTTGGATTGCCTGACGGGACATCCATCTGCAGATATAGCTGGTCCATCTGGCTGACGTCGATCACCGCGCCGGCACCGGTCGCGGGATACATTGTGTTGACACAGGTGGTCGCGTATTTCCTGCCGTATGAGTCGGTCTGGACGATCGTGGTGCTAGGCAAGCCGTAGAAGCTGAGCACCGTGGTGGTCGTACACACCTGCTGCTGGACCATAGTGATCGTCGCTCCGTTGATGGTGGAGACGGTCGCCGTGCCATAGCCTTTCGGATCGCCATAACCGTTGTATGTGTAGGTGATCTTCATCAGCTTGTTGGCCACCGTGTCCCCGAATTTGGTGCCGTAGAGCGTCATTGTCTTGCCCCACCAGCCCGAGACCTTGGTCACCTTGAACGTGGCTTGCACCAATGCCGGCCGCTTTGTCACTGCCGACGCAACGCCGACCTGCACGGTGTTGATCCTGGCGATCTGCATGAAATTCGTCGGCATGGCAAAGCCGGCCGAAGCCTTGATGCTGGCGGCGCCGTCGGTGGCGACGACGAAGCTGTCGAGCTTGACCGTGCCTTGCCCGCCATTGGCCAGGTATGCCTCCTGCAGTTTTACCTGGCGGTCCGCCAGTGAGGTGTCCGTCGAAAGCGTCGTGATCGACAGCGACGCTGCATCGAGGGCGTTCTGCATCGATGCCCTGGTTGAAACCGCAGAGGTATAGTCGATGGAAAAACCCAATGCGGCAACCATCGGGATAAGCAAGATGGCGAGCAATGGCGCGAACGAGCCGCTCACCGATTTGAGAAATTTGCGTGCTGACAACGGCATTCCGATCCCCCCGAAACGGCGATGGCCAGTGGCTATCACGCCGGGCGCGAACTATGCTCTAATCTCATGGATCAAAGTTTAACGACTTTGCCGCCCCGCCGCCGCACCCGCGCCCCGCCGCTTGCCGATGTAGCGTGCCCCTGCTAAAGCGCGCCGCATGACCACGCCGATCAAAAACATCCGCAACTTCTCCATCGTTGCCCATATCGACCATGGCAAATCCACGCTTGCCGACCGGCTGATCCAGTCGACCGGCGGGCTGGAGCTGCGCGACATGAAGGAGCAGGTGCTGGACTCGATGGACATCGAGCGCGAGCGCGGCATCACCATCAAGGCGCAGACGGTGCGGCTGAAATACCACGCCAACAATGGCGAGGACTATATCCTCAACCTGATCGACACGCCCGGCCATGTCGACTTCGCCTATGAAGTGTCGCGCTCGCTCGCCGCCTGCGAAGGTTCGCTGCTGGTCGTCGACGCCTCGCAAGGCGTCGAGGCGCAGACGCTGGCCAATGTCTACCAGGCGATCGACAACAACCACGAGATCGTCGTGGTGCTGAACAAGGTCGACCTGCCCGCCGCCGAGCCCGAGCGCATCCGCGAACAGGTCGAGGAGGTGATCGGCATCGACGCCTCCAACGCCGTGCTGATCTCGGCCAAGACCGGGCTCGGCATTCCCGATGTGCTGGAGGCGATCGTCAACGATTTGCCGCCGCCGCGCGAGGGCGACATCGCGGCCCCGCTGAAGGCGATGCTGGTCGACTCCTGGTACGATGCCTATCTCGGCGTCATCGTGCTGGTCCGCATCATCGACGGCGTGCTGAAGAAGGGCCAGACCATCCGCATGATGGGTACCGGCGCCAGGTACCTGGTCGAGCGCACCGGCGTCTTTACGCCCGCCCGCATCAATGTCGACGAGCTCGGCCCCGGCGAGTTCGGTTTCTTCACCGGCTCGATCAAGGAGGTTGCCGACACTCGCGTCGGCGACACCATCACCGAGGACAAGCGGCCGACGGCACAGGCCCTGCCCGGCTTCAAGCCGGCACAGCCGGTGGTGTTCTGCGGCCTGTTCCCGGTCGACGCCGCCGACTTCGAGGATCTGCGCGCCGCCGTCGGCAAGCTGCGCCTCAACGACGCCTCCTTCTCCTTTGAAATGGAAACCAGTGCCGCACTCGGCTTCGGCTATCGCTGCGGCTTCCTCGGCCTTTTGCATCTGGAGATCATCCAGGAGCGGCTGGAGCGCGAATTCAATCTCGACCTTATCGCCACCGCACCTAGCGTCGTCTACCGCCTGCTGTTGAACGACGGCACTGTCAAGGAACTGCACAACCCGGCCGACATGCCCGACGTGGTCAAGATCCAGGCCATCGAGGAGCCGTGGATCCGCGCCACCATCCTCACCCCGGACGACTATCTCGGCGGCATCCTGAAACTCTGCCAGGATAGACGCGGCATCCAGGCGGACCTGTCCTATGTCGGCAAGCGCGCCATGCTGATCTATGACCTACCGCTCAACGAAGTGGTCTTCGACTTCTACGACCGGCTGAAGTCGATCTCCAAGGGCTACGCCTCCTTCGACTATCACCTCACCAACTATCGCGAGGGCGACCTGGTCAAGATGTCGATCCTGGTCAACGAAGAGCCGGTCGATGCGCTGTCGATGCTGGTCCACCGTACGGCGGCGGAAAAGCGCGGCCGGCAGATGTGCGAGAAGCTGAAGGAGCTGATCCCGCATCATCTGTTCAAGATCCCGATCCAGGCGGCGATCGGCGGCAAGGTCATCGCCCGCGAGACCATCTCGGCGCTGCGCAAGGACGTCACGGCCAAATGCTACGGCGGCGACGTCTCGCGCAAGCGCAAGCTGCTCGACAAGCAGAAAGAGGGCAAGAAGCGGATGCGCCAGTTCGGCAAGGTGGACATCCCGCAGGAAGCGTTTATCCAGGCCTTGAAAATGGGGGATTGAGAAGCCGGTTGGCGCGCACAGCGCGCCAACCCATCGATCCAGTGAATCGATGGCAGGCTTCGAAAGCGGGGGAGCTGCCGGAGGCAGCGGGCCCCCCGCCAGCGCGGCGCTGAAGCTGCATGGTGGAGATTGGGCAGAAGAGTGCGACAGGTCAGCAAGCTGGATACGCGCCGGCCATTGCGACCCTTCAGGACAGCGGACCATCATTGGAGAATGTCCCGCCTTGAAGTATCCTTGCGGCTTCGGGGGAGACATCACATGCGCTCCACTCTGGACCTCGTCGCCGCGATCGGCCTCGCCATCGGCGGCGCTTTCGGACTCGCCGGCACCTTCGTCGAGAGCGCCGAACTTCGCGAAACGCTCTGGACGATCGACGGCGTGGCGCTCGTGGTGGCGACCGCGCTGCTGACGATGAAATATCAGCGACTGTGCAACGACTGCCTGGCGGCCGGATTTTTGACCTTTCTCGCCGGCGAGAGCCTGCTGCTGGCCGGCAATGCGGCGGGGCTTGAGGCCAGCGTGCCCTCCTATGTCGGCGGTATCTCGCTTTGGGCGGCGGCGCTGGTCATGGTCAGCGCGCCGAAAACCTTCGCGCTGTGGATGCGGCTCACGGCTGTCGTGGCCGCCTTGCTGTTTGTTGCGTCGGCGGGCCTGATCCTGTGGGGTGCGCCTTTGCTGCCGACCTCGGCGCCTCTGCCGGCTGCCGGATATCCGTTTCTGGTCCTAACATTCATCGGCTGGATCTGGACCCTCCTGAAGCCTGGGCGTTGAGCCTGGTCGAACCGCCCCTCTCGGGCCGCTTCGCGGCCACCTTTCCCCCACTTTGTGGGGGCGAGGGACCCAGGTCTTGTGAGGCTTCGGTGATTGGCATTCCTCGCCCCACGAAGTGGGAGAGGTGGTTTGCGAAGCAAACCGGAGAGGGGTCTTCCTTGGCAACGCTGCGCTTTCGCGATGTGCAAATGGCGCACCCCCTTCCACCCATCCCGCCGCCATGCCATGTTCCCCCTCGCGGCCGGGCAGGCCGCTTCATTCCGGGGGGAAATCATCATGTCGTCCTACGCTTTCGCGCGCCGCGTCGCCGCGTCGCTGTTCATTGTCACGCTGTTTGCGCCCGTCGCGCATGCCGGCGATGTCACCTTCGAGATCAAGAACAGCCATCCGAACGCCATGCGCGTCGAGCTCTACAGCCAGGACCGCGATCATGTCTGGCCGGGCAACAATCAGGATTACTATCTCAACGACGGCGAGACCAAGGCGATCCCGCTGTCCTGCAGTGACGGCGAATCGATCTGCTACGGCGCCTGGGTCGATGGCGACGAGAATACCTATTGGGGCGTCGGCCCCGGCAATACGGAAAAGTGCGACGATTGCTGCTACACCTGCAGTGGCGGCGAGACCGAGGAAATCGATCTGGTTCCGTGAGTTGCCCGTCTTCCTCTTGTTGGGGGCAATCGCGTATGGGCAAGTGCCCCCTCACCCGGATTGCCAACCGAATTGCGAAGGGCAATTCGGGGCAATCCGACCTCTCCCCGAGGGGAGAGGAGGTCGCCTGCGCTGCGCCAGGCTCTTCTCCCCGGCGGGAAGAAGGTGGCCGCCCACGAGTCTTGCCTCCGCAGCCCGAGGGCAGGCTCCGCGGCCGGGGGACTTCATGGGCGATTGCTCCATCCTTGTGGGGGAGAAGCCAGCGCAAAGCGGGCAGGGGCGCGCGCTGTCCCGCCAACGTCAGGCCGGCAACGCCGGAATTTCAAAGCTGAAACAAAAAACCCGCCTCGGCAGGCGGGTCGTTGGAGCCAATTAGCACCATACCCAAATTAGTAGCATAGCTGCCGGCACAAAGCAAGAACAAAATGTGGTGCTGCGAGCAAGAAATGCGAATTCCCTTACCGCCGCGCCCGAGGTCGGCCCTCACGAGGGTGAGAATTCTGCCTTGACGTCGTCCTGACTGTCGCCATAGCGTAGTCCGACAGGAGACCCACCCAATGGCAGTGGTCGAAGGCGAGAACATCGACATCGGCTTTTCCGGCCGGCGTTGCATCCATTCGCGCAACTGCGTGCTGGGCGATCCGCGTGTCTTCGTGCCCAATGCGCCCGGCCAGTGGATCCACCCCGAGGCGGCCAGCGTCGAGAAGATCGTGGCGCTCGCCGAAGCCTGCCCGTCCGGCGCCATCACCTATATCCGCAAGGATGGCGGGCCGCAGGAACAGCCGCCGGTGGTCAACATTGTGCGCATAAGGGAAAACGGTCCGCTTGCCGTCCATGCCGAGATCGTGTTGGGCGGCGAAACGTTTTACCGCGCCACGCTGTGCCGCTGCGGCGCCTCGGAAAACAAGCCGTTCTGCGATGGTAGCCACACCAAATCGGGCTTCACCGCCACCGGCGAGCCGGCGCTGAAGGACGCGCCGGCGCTGGAGGTGCGGAATGGCCCGCTGACCGTCACACCGACGACCAACGGCCCGCTCAAGCTCGAAGGCAATGTCGAAATCGTCACCGGCACCGGCCACACGGTCGACCGTACGCAACGCACCTTCCTCTGCCGCTGCGGCCACACCGCCAACAAGCCGTTCTGCGATGGCTCGCATAAGCGCGTGGGGTTTGTCGGGTAGCCTAGCGATCTCCCCCTTGAGGGGGAGATGTCGCCGAAGGCGACAGAGGGGGGTCGGTACGTCCTGACGCCAATGCCATCGCGGCCAGAGAATGCCGGGGCTCCACGCGAGACGACCCCCTCTGGCCTGCCGGCCATCTCCCCCTCGAGGGGGGAGATTACGCTGCCTTGGCCCAGCGCTCGTGCCTTTATCGGCCCGTTCATATCGGCTAAGGGCGGGGCAAGAGAATTCTCCGGACCCGCCAATGACCGCCAAGACCAAATCGCCACCCCTATTCCTCGGCATCGACACCGGCGGCACCTATACCGACGCCGTGCTGTGGTCGGAGGCCGGCGGGCCAAGCGGAAAGGTGCTGGCCAAGGCCAAGGCGCTGACCACGCGCCATGATCTGGCGGTCGGCATCTCCGGCGCGGTCGATGCGGTGCTCGAAATGGCCGGCACCGACCCGGCAGCGATCAAACTGGTGTCGATGTCGACGACGCTTGCCACCAATGCGCTGGTCGAGGGCCAGGGCGGCCGCGTGGCGCTGGTGATGATCGGCTTTGCCGAGGGCGACCTTGCCCGCGACGGGCTGAAGGCGGCGCTCGGCACCGACCCGGTGGTGTTCTGCCCCGGCGGCCACGATGTCCATGGCAATGCGGCAAAGCTCGATCTGTCCGGGCTGGAGGCAGCTTTGCCGGAACTGGAAAAGTCGGTGTCCGGCTTTGCCGTCTGCGCCTATTTCGCCACCCGCAACCCGGCGCATGAGCTAAGCGCGCGGAACCTGATCCGCGACAGGACCGGCCTGCCGGTCACCGCCAGCCACGAACTGTCGGCCAAGCTCGGCGGCCCGCGCCGGGCGCTGACGACTTTGCTCAACGCCAGGCTGATCTCGATGATCGACCGGCTGGTCGCGGCAACCGAAGGCTTTTTGGCCGCGCGCAACATCGCCGCCCCGCTGATGGTGGTGCGCGGCGACGGCGCTCTGGTCTCGGCCGCCTTTGCCCGCCAGCGGCCGATCGAGACCATCCTGTCCGGCCCGGCCGCCAGCCTCGTCGGTGCCCGCCACATGACCGGCCTCGACGATGCCGTGGTCTCCGATATCGGCGGCACCACCACCGACGTCGCCGTGCTCGACAAGGGCCGGCCGCGGCTTGATCCGGAAGGCGCCACCGTCGGCGGGTTCCGCACCATGGTCGAGGCCGTCGCCATGCGCACCTTTGGGCTCGGCGGCGATTCCGAAGTGGCGCTGGAGGACGGCGCGCTCAATCCGAGAATCCTGCTCGGCCCGCGCCGCCTGGTGCCGCTGGCGCTGGCCGGCTTGATGCATGGCGAGGCCGTCACGGCGGAGCTCGAGCGCCAGCTGCGCGCGCCCAATCCCGGCCGCATGGATGGCCGTCTGGCGGTGCGCACCGGCGTGCCGGAGCGGCTGGCGGCCGGACTGACCGGCGCCGAAGCCAAGCTCTACGAACTGATTGGCGCCGTGCCGCAGGCTCTAGACAGATTGCTGACCTCGAACGCCCAGAACGCCACCTTGAACCGGCTGGTGTCGCGCGGGCTGGTGCATGTCGCCGGCTTCACGCCGTCGGACGCCGCGCATGTGCTGGGCCGGCAGGCCAATTGGGATGCGGCCGCGGCGCGTCTGGGTGCCGAGCTGTTCGCGCGCAGGCGCGACGGCCGCGGCCAGTTCATCGCCGCCTCGCCGGAGGCGATCTCGGAACGGGTGCTGACCGCGCTGACCCGCCTGTCGGCGGAAGTCATCCTCGAGACCGCCTTTGCCGAGGACGGGCTGGATGGCGCGGCGACCGTCGCCCATGCCCTGGTCCAGCGCGCCGTCGACGCGCATCCCGGCATCGCCCGCTTGAGCGTCGCGCTCGACCGTCCGGTGATCGGCCTCGGCGCCTCGGCGCCGCTGCATTATGCCGGCCTGGCTGAGCTGGTCGGCAATCGATGCGTGGTGCCGCAGGATACCGATGTCGCCAACGCGCTCGGCGCCGTCGTCGGCCAGGTCCGGGTATCGGCCGAGGCGCGGGTCAGCCAGCCCAAGGAAGGGCTGTTCCGCGTTGCCTCAGGTGAAAGCGTGCGCGATTTCAACGACGAGGCGGCGGCAATCGCCGCGGCGGAGAAAGATGTGCGGGCGATTGCCGCCGGGCGGGCTAAGGACGCCGGCACCGACAGTGCCGAGATCGAAATCGCCAGCGAGTTCCGAGTCTCCACCGTAGAGGGCCAGCGCATGTTCATCGAGGCGCATGTCGTGGCGGTGGCGTCGGGACGGCCAAGGATTGCGGTGTGAGCGCGTAATCTCCCCCCTCGAGGGGGGAGATGTCGCCGAAGGCGACAGAGGGGGTCGCCTCGCATGAAGCGCGACGCGATTTGGTGCAAAGAAGAGGTTGCACTCCACGCGAGGCGACCCCCTCTGGCCTGCCGGCCATCTCCCCCACAAAGGGGGAGATCGGCAGCGAAAACGCCCTACCTTCACCCTAAGCTGAATTGACCCTGCCACCGTGACATGCCAAAGGCCCGGCCTAGCCGTTCGCCTTGGAGAAGCCCTGATGACCGATCGCGTCGAGATCGCCGGATTGCGGATTGCCCGCGCGCTTCATGATTTTGTCGTGAACGAGGCGCTGCCGGGCACCGGCATTGAAGCGGAGGCATTCTGGAGCGGTTTTTCGGCGATCGTCCATGATCTCTCGCCAAAAAACCGGGCGCTGCTCGAAAAGCGCGATGCCATGCAGGACAAGCTCGACCGCTGGTATCGCGACAACGGCGCGCCCGTCGACATGGAGGCCTACACGAGCTTCCTCCGCGAGATCGGCTATCTGCTGCCCGAGGGGCCGGCCTTCAGCGTGACGACCGAAAATGTCGACCCGGAAATCGCTTCGGTCGCCGGGCCGCAGCTGGTGGTGCCGGTGATGAATGCGCGTTATGCGCTGAACGCCGCCAATGCGCGCTGGGGCTCGCTGTACGATGCGCTCTACGGAACCGACGCCATCCCGGAGACGGCCGGCGCCGAGCGAGGCAACAAATTCAATCCGGCGCGCGGCGCCAAGGTCGTCGCCTGGGTGAAAAGCTTCTTCGACGAGGCGGTGCCGCTCACCACAGGCAAATGGGCCGGCGTCAACGGGCTTTCGGTCGCCAACGGCATGTTGCGGCTGGGCGAGGGTGCCGGCGCCACCACGCTTGCCGACCTCAGACAGTTTGCCGGCTATCGCGGCGATGCCGCCGACCCCGAAGCCGTCCTGCTGGTCAAGAACGGCCTGCACATTGAAATCGTCATCGACCGCAACAACCAGATCGGCCGCACCGATCCGGCCGGCATTGCCGATGTCGTGCTGGAATCGGCACT
Organism: Mesorhizobium sp. M0074; assembly: GCF_040322975.1. NCBI lineage: Bacteria > Pseudomonadati > Pseudomonadota > Alphaproteobacteria > Hyphomicrobiales > Phyllobacteriaceae > Mesorhizobium > Mesorhizobium sp. M0074. The sequence goes on along the minus strand of NZ_JAMYUM010000022.1, from coordinate 83,290 downwards.
GACCACCATCCAGGACTGTGAGGATTCGGTGGCGGCCGTCGATGCCGAAGATAAGGTGCTGGTCTACCGCAACTGGCTCGGCCTGATGAAGGGCGACTTGGCGGAGGAGATCACCAAGGCCGGCAAGAGCTTTGTCCGCAGGCTCAACCCAGACCGCTCCTATACCGCGCCCGATGGCGGCACGCTGACCTTGCCGGGCCGCTCGCTGATGCTGGTCAGGAATGTCGGCCACCTCATGACCAATCCGGCGATATCAGACCGCGACGGCAACGAGGTGCCGGAAGGCATCATGGATGCGGCGCTGACGGCGCTGATCGCGCTGCATGACATCGGCGTGAACGGGCGCCGCGCCAATTCTCGCGCCGGCTCGATGTACATCGTAAAGCCCAAGATGCACGGGCCCGACGAAGTTGCCTTCGCCGTCGAGATTTTCGACCGCGTCGAGGCGCTGCTCGGCGTGCCCAAAAACACCATCAGGATGGGCATCATGGACGAGGAGCGGCGCACCACCGTCAACCTCAAGGAGGCGATCCGCGCCGCGAAAGAACGCGTCGTCTTCATCAACACCGGCTTCCTCGATCGCACCGGCGACGAGATCCACACCTCGATGGAAGCCGGCCCGATGATCCGCAAGGGCGACATGAAGCAGGCCGCCTGGATCGCCGCCTACGAAGCCTGGAACGTCGACATCGGGCTGGAATGTGGGTTGGCCGGCCACGCCCAGATAGGCAAGGGCATGTGGGCGATGCCTGACCTGATGGCGGCGATGCTGGCCGAGAAAATCGTGCATCCCAAGGCCGGCGCCAACACCGCCTGGGTGCCGTCGCCGACGGCGGCGACCCTGCACGCCACGCACTACCACAAGGTCGATGTCCACGCCGTCCAGGCGGCGCTGAAGAGCCGCCCCAAGGCGAAACTGGACGACATCCTGTCGGTGCCGGTAGCAAGGCGGCCGAACTGGTCCCCTGAAGACGTCCAGAAGGAACTCGACAACAACGCGCAGGGAATTCTGGGCTATGTCGTGCGCTGGATCGACCAGGGCGTCGGCTGTTCGAAAGTGCCGGACATAAACGACGTCGGCCTGATGGAGGACCGCGCCACGCTGCGCATCTCCTCGCAGCACATCGCCAACTGGCTGCATCACGGCGTCTGCACGCCCGAGCAGGTCATGGAGACGATGAAACGCATGGCGGCGATCGTCGACCGCCAGAACGAAGGCGATCCGCTCTACCGGCCGATGGCGCCGGATTTCGGCAAGTCCATCGCCTTCCTCGCCGCGTGTGATCTGGTCTTCAAGGGCCGCGTCCAGGCCAACGGCTATACCGAGCCGGTGCTGCACGCACGGAGGCTGGAGCTGAAGGCGAACGAGCAGGCGCGCTAGTCGCCGGCGTCCCCCTCCCCCTCGAGGGGAGGGTGGCCCGAAGGGCCGGGAGGGGTCCTGCAAGAAGTGCGCCGACTCCCATTCCAGCGACAAGAACGGGATTGTCTTGGCGACCAATACTCGGTGCCATCTTGATCTGCGCATATCGTGCAGACGTTAAAGGCCGAGCACGTCGCCGGCGACCCCACCCGGCCGCTTCGCGGCCACCCTCCCCTCGAGGGGAAGGAAGCCTACGCCGCTTGTGCCATCCGTTCCGAGCTCATGCGGTAGGAAATCGCTTCGGCCAGATGGATGCGGCCGACCGTCTCGCTGGCCTCGAGATCGGCCAGCGTCCGCGCCACCTTCAAGACGCGGTGATAGGCGCGCGCGGAAAAGCCGAGTTTTTCGCTGGCATCTCTGAGCAACGACAGGCCGGCGGCATCGGGCATGGCGATCGCCTCGATGACGGAGGGCGAGCAATGGGCGTTGGTGGTGGCGGTCGCGCCGAGCCGCTCGAAGCGCTCGCGCTGGATCGTACGGGCGCGGGCGACGCGCAGCGCCACCGCGGCACTTTTCTCTGCCCGGTCCGGCCGGATCAAATCGCTGGCCGAGACCGCCGGCACCTCGATCCTGAGGTCGATACGGTCGAGCAGCGGGCCGGAAATGCGCGCCTGGTAGTCGGTGCGGCAGCGGTCGCCGCGCAGGCAGCGATAGCCGGGCTCGCCGGCCATGCCGCAGCGGCACGGGTTCATCGCCGCGACCAGCTGGATACGTGCCGGATAGGTGACGCGATGATTGGCGCGCGCGATCATGCAGTCGCCGGTCTCGAGCGGCTGGCGCAGTGCATCGAGCGCCTGCGGCGAGAATTCGGGGAACTCGTCGAGGAACAGCACGCCGTGATGGGCAAGCGAGGCCTCGCCCGGCCGCACGCGCAGACCGCCGCCGACCATCGCCGCCATCGAGGCCGAATGATGTGGCGCGCGGAACGGCCGCCGGTCGGTGAGTTTTCCTTCGCCGAGTTCGCCGGCCACCGAGGCGATCATCGAGACTTCGAGCAATTCCCTGGGCGCCAGCGGCGGCAGGATCGACGGCAGCCGCTGCGCCAGCATCGACTTTCCCGACCCCGGCGGTCCGACCATCAGAAGATTGTGGCCGCCGGCCGCCGCCACCTCCAGCGCCCGCTTGGCGGTCTCCTGGCCCTTGATGTCGGCAAGGTCGGGCAGGTCGCGCGCCGAGGCATGGATGCCGGCTTCCGGCCGCGACAGAACCTGCGTGCCGCGAAAATGATTGGCGATGGCGATCAGGCTGCGCGGCGCCAATATGTCGAAATCCTTGCCGGCCCAGGCCGCTTCCGGCCCGCAGGCGAACGGGCAGATCAAGCCCTTGCCTTCGGCATTGGCGCCGATCGCCGCCGGCAGCGCGCCGGCCACCGCCGCGATGGTGCCGTCGAGCGACAATTCGCCAAGCACGACATAGCCGGCCAGCATGTCGCCCGGAATGGCGCCGAGCGCCGCCATCAGCCCGAGCGCGATCGGCAAATCGTAGTGGCTGCCTTCCTTGGGCAGGTCGGCGGGCGCCAGATTGACGGTGACCTTCTTCGACGGCATCGACAGGCCGGATGCATGAAGTGCTGCCTGCACCCGCTCGCGGCTTTCGGCTACGGCCTTGTCGGCCAGCCCGACGATGTGCATGTTGACCTTGCCCGGCGCGATCATCACCTGCACGTCGACCGGCACGGCCTCGATGCCCTGGAAAGCAACCGTGCGAACCCGCGCCACCATGTCTTCACCCCGGATGCAGGCTTTTGCCCCAAGCCTTTGCGATCATGCCGCGAACGGCGTCACCCGAGACAACCACAGATTTCCGGCGAAGGCAAGAACATTTGGGGAACAGCTGAGCGCAACGGCGGCAATGGTTTGCAACGCGGCCGCTCGCGAAGCGAGGCTAGTTGCGCTTCTCCTCCACGGCATCCCAGAACAGGCTGGCGATGTCGGCGCCGCCGAAGCGCTGCACTTCGCGTATGCCGGTCGGTGAGGTCACGTTGATCTCGGTCATGTAATCGCCGATGACGTCGATGCCGACGAGGATGAAGCCGCGCTCCTTCAGCGAGGGACCGATGCGGGCGCAGATCTCGCGTTCGCGTTCCGTCAATTCGGTCTTTTCGGCGCGGCCGCCGACATGCATGTTGGAGCGCGAATCGTGCTCGGCCGGCACGCGGTTGATGGCGCCGACAGGCTCGCCGTCAATCAGGATGATGCGCTTGTCGCCAGCCCGCACCTCCTTGAGGTAGCGCTGCACGATGTAGGGTTCGCGGAACAACTGGCCGAACATTTCGAGCAGCGAGGCGAGGTTGCGGTCGGCCTCGTGCAGGTGGAAGATGCCGGCGCCGCCATTGCCGTAGAGCGGTTTGACGATGATATCGCCGAACTCCTTGCGGAAGGCTGCGACCTCGAGAGGGTCCTTGGTGATCAGCGTGTCCGGCATCAGGTCGGGAAATTCGGTGACGAAGATCTTTTCCGGGCTGTTGCGCACCCAGGCCGGGTCGTTGACCACCAGCGTCTTCGGATGGATGCGCTCGAGAATATGCGTGGTGGTGATGTAGTTCATGTCGAAGGGCGGATCCTGCCGCAAAAGGATGACGTCCATCTCCGAAAGATCGGTGCGGACTTCTTCGCCCAGCGAATAATGATTGCCCTTCTCGTCGCGGACCTGCATCGCCTCGATACGGGCAAACACCTTGCCGTCGCGCAGCGACAGCCGGTCGGGCGTGTAGTGGAACAATTGGTGGCCGCGCCGCTGCGCCTCCAGCGACAGTGCAAACGACGTGTCGCCGGCTACCGACACGGTGGAGATGTGGTCCATCTGGACGGCGACTTTCAGGGGCATGGCAGCTCTCCGGCGCACTTGGAGCGATCCACTTGGACGCACAAAGTACGCTCCAACATTTCTTGAATCCATGCATCGTGCTTTCCGAAAATCGATTCCGATTTTTCGGGCCGATGCATCGACGACAGCGATATAAGGAAATCGGCGGCCTCTGCCAATCGGCCAAGGTCATGATGAGGCTGCGCTTCGCTTGGCGCAGATCCCAACGCGATGTGCCTTCAGCGGTCGAACACCAGCTTGGAATAGCCGAGGAAGGACAGCGCCATGGCGACCAGCGAGGCGACCGCAAGGGCTATGAGCGGCGACACCATCGGCAGTGCGAACAACATGACGCAATAGACGAGATAATTGACGACGCTGGTGGCAATGCCGACGCCGCCGTAGCGGGCGCCCTCATGCGCGATGCCCCGGCTGGAAGGCGAGAAGGTCAGGTGGCGGTTGATCAGCCAGGTGGCGGACAGCGCAAAACCGATCGAAATGATGCGGGCTGCCAAGGGGCCAAGCGGCGTTGCCGCCAGCACCAGCCAAAGCGCACCCGCGTCGGCGACGAAGCCGATGCCGCCGGCGACAATGAAGCGGGCGAGGCGTCCCATTTAGGCTCTAGGCCGCCCGCGGGGTCTTGCGCGGTCCGGCCTTCAAAGTCGCGAGCGCGCTTGCACGTTCACGTTCGACGCGACCGGAAGGCATCGACAGATAGAAGATGCGCTTCTGCTCGGCGCGGCCGCGCGACACCGAATCGAGGATCACCCCGGTCACCGCCGCCAGCATCGACAGCAGCAGCAGGCCGACCGACAGAACCCAGGTCGGCATGCGCGGCACAAGCCCGGTTTCGGCGAACTCGATCAGCACCGGCGCCATCAGAAACAGGCTTGATGCCAGGAAGAACACCGAAAAAGCGCCGAAGAAACGCAGCGGCTGCGTCTCCTTCATCAGCATGGCGAACATCCACAGGATCTTCGCGCCGTCGCGAAAGGTCGACAGCTTCGACGAGGAGCCTTCCGGCCGGCGGCCATAGTCGAGCCCGATCTCGCTGACCGGCAATTTGAGCTGCGAGGCGTGCACCGACATTTCGGTCTCGATCTCGAAACCGCCGGAAACGGCGGGAAAACTCTTGACGAAGCGCCTGGTGAAGGCGCGGTAACCCGAGAAGATATCGGTAAAGTCCGAGCCGAACAAACGTTTGTAGAGGCTGTTGAAGATGCGGTTGCCGAAGGCGTGGCCTGTCCTGCCGGCGTCGTCGGCGACGCCGCGCCTGGTGCCCACCACCATGTCGGAGCGCTCGGTCAGCAGCGTGTTGATCAGTTGCGGCGCGTCCTCCGGCGCATAGGTGCCGTCGCCGTCGGCCATCAGGTAGATGTCGGCCTCGATGTCGGCGAACATGCGGCGCACGACATTGCCTTTGCCCTGGCGCGGCTCGCGCACCACGATGGCGCCGGCGGCGCGGGCTCGGAGCGCGGTCAGGTCGCGCGAATTGTTGTCGTAGACATAGATCGCGGCGGCAGGCAGCGTTTCGCGAAAGCGCCGCACCACTTCGCCGATCGTCAGCTCCTCATTGTAGCAAGGCAGGAGCACGGCGATGCTCGGCTCATGGCGCACTTCTTGTGGCATTTTCGTCTCCGGATGCCCTGTGAGGCCCCTGACCGCTCAAACGCCGGCCTCGCTCGGGCGGCTTTACTATTTATTGAAGCTGTTAAGGCTAGGTTTAAACCGCCCCGTATTCCTTCCAAAGGTCCCGATATGAGCACAGCCGACGATGGCGCCTCCATTTGGAGGTCCGATATCGCGCTGGCGCTGCTTGCCACGGTGCTGGCGCTTGCCGTCAATGCCTTTGCCGGCTTCCCGGCACTGACCAATGCCGGCGGCGACAACGACAATCTGCTGCGCCTCGTCGAAGTTCGCGACATGCTGGCCGGCCAAAGGTGGTTCGATCTCCACCAGTACAGGATGGGCCTGGAAGGCGGTTTCGTCATGCATTGGTCGCGGCTGGTCGATGCGCCGATCGCCGCTATCATCACGGCCGTATCGGCCCTGACCGGCAGCGCGGCCTTTGCCGAGAATGTTGCGCAAGTGCTGTGGCCGGCGCTGCTCTTCTGCCTGACCGTATTTTTCACGGCTCGCGCCGCGCGCAGCTTTGCCGGTGACAGCGCCGTGCTGCCCGCTGTCGTGATCGGCGCTGCCGCACTGTATTTCCTCGGCATTTTTTCGCCTGGCGCGCTCGATCACCACAATGTCCAGCTGATGCTGAGCATGGCCAGCCTGAGCCTGTTGCTTGAAGCGCCAACGCGTAGGCCGGCGGCATTGCTCTCCGGCCTGTGCGCCGGATTGATGCTGGCCGTCGGCATGGAGACCGCGCCTTATGTGGCCACCATCGGCGCCTCTGTTGCCATGCTGTTCGCCCTCGGCGCCAATGGCGAGAGGCTGATCGCCAGGGATTTCGGCCTCGGCTTTGCCGGCGCGTCCGCTCTCGTCTTTGTCGCCACCATTGCGCCGTCTGCCTGGGGTCAGGCGCAATGCGACGCCTTCTCGACCGTGCAGTTCGTCGTCGCGGCGATTGCCGGAACCGGCCTTGCGGCGATAGCGTCGGTCGAGCCCGCCGGCCGCACGCGCCAATGGCGGTTCGCCTTGCTTGGCCTGCTTGCTCTTGTATTGGGCTCTGTCGTCGTCTTTTTGTCCCCGCAATGCCTGGCAGCGCCCTATGCCAACCTCGATCCGCGCCTCAAGGAGCTATGGCTTGATCACATCGACGAGGCGCAATCGCTGTTCAAGCTGCTCGCTGAAGATCCGGCCGGGGTGGTGGCGCGCTATGCCACGCCGCTCATCGCGCTCGTGCTGATGGCGCTTCGCCTTGGCCGTGGCGGCTGGCGGCGGCAGGACAGCCTTGTCGGCGCGCTACTTGCCGTGGCCTTCATCGTCAGCGTCTGGCAGGTGCGCGGTTCGACATTCTCGATCGCCTTCGCTGTCATCCCGCTTGCCGCCTGGATTGCCAAATGGCGTCAACGGGCCGAGGCCAGCCCGTCGCGTGGCGTGGCGCTGCGCATGGCCGCCGTCTGGCTGGTTTCGGTGAATGCCGTCTGGACTGGGGCTGCCGCGGCAACCTCGGTCGCCTTCGAGGACAGCAATACCGCCGCCGATAATGGCGACGGCGCCGATGTCGCTTGCCAGCGCATGGCCTCCTTTGCGGCGCTTGGCCGCCTGCCAGGCACCACCGTACTGGCAATTTCCAATCTCGGATCGCCTATCCTGGCCTATTCCGGACATCACGTCTTCGCCGGGCCCTACCATCGCAACGTCGCCGGCAACCTGCTGGCGCTCGATGCCTTCCTTGGGTCCGATGCCGATGCCAGGACGGTCGTGGCGGATCATCAAGTCGGCCTCGTCGCGCTGTGCCCCGGCAGCGCCGAAAGCAAGCTCCTCGCAGCCAAGGCGCCGGCAGGCTTTCTTGCCGGGCTGATGCGCGGCAGCGTGCCGGAATGGCTTGAGCCGGTTGCCGGGACCAGCGGAGCCGCCGTCGAATTGTACCGCGTCCGGCCGGACAGCTGATCGATCGGCGGCCATGCGGCCTTTTGTCGGACATAAGTCCCGACAATCCACGCTTTCGCCCTTGCCCGCCCGACATGGCTGGATAGGATGCGCGCCGGCCAGACCGCGATCATTGGACCGGGAGAGAATTCATGATGCCATCGGCGCGCTTTGCCGATCTCGAAGGCGCTTCGGTGCTGATCACCGGCGGCGGCTCCGGCATTGGCGCTGCCTTGACAGAAGGCTTTGTCCGCCAGGGGGCAAACGTCGCCTTCATCGATATTGCCGACCGTCCGAGCCTGGCGCTGGCCGATCGGTTAGAGAAGGAGCTGGGCCGGCGGCCGCTCTATCTCAAGACCGACATACGCGACATCGAGGCGTTGCGGCTGTCGGCGGGCAAAGCTGCAGAGGCGCATGGCGACGTGACCGTGCTGGTCAACAATGCCGCGCAGGATGACCGTCATGCCGTGGAAGACGTCACGGTGGAGTTCTGGGACAACAATCATGCCATCAACCTGCGCCCGCATTTCTTCAGCGCACAGGCGGTGGCGCCGGGCATGAAGCGGGCCGGCGGCGGATCGATCATCAACTTCACCTCAACCTCGTTTCTCATCAACCATCCCGATATGCCGGCCTATACCGCCGCCAAGGCCGGCATCGTCGGCCTCACCAAGGGTCTTGCCGGCAAGCTCGGCATCGACGGCATCCGCGTCAACGCGATCGCGCCCGGCTGGGTGATCACCGAGCGGCAGAGAAAGCTCTGGGTCACCGAAGAAGCGCTCGCCGCTCATGTCGCCAAACAGTGCATCAAAGAGGTGATGCAGCCGGAAGACATTGTCGGCACTGTGCTGTTCCTGGCGTCGGATGCCTCACGCATGCTGACCGCGCAGATGCTGATCGTCGATGGGGGGTTCCTGTGATCTCATCGAGCAAGGCAGCTTCCGTCGCGGCCGTCGACTGGGGCACCACCCGTATGAGGGTCTGGCTGCTCGACGGCGCCGGCAAGGTTCTCGCCGAGCGGCGCGGCGATGACGGGCTGATCACCGCCCAGGCTAAAGGATTTTCGTCCATTCTCGAAGGGCATCTGGCTGCCCTGGGCGCAGCCGAGGCGCTGCCGGTCATCATTTGCGGCATGGCCGGTTCGCGCCAGGGCTGGCTGGAGGCGCCCTATGTCAGCGTGCCGGCGCCGATCGGCGCTATTCTCGCCGGCGCTGCCCGCATCCCCGGCCAGCGCCGCGACATCCGCATCGTGCCCGGCCTTGCCCAGCGTCTGGCCGACGCCCCGGACGTCATGCGCGGCGAGGAAACGCAGCTCGCCGGCGCCGGTTTGCCGGCAAAGGGGCGCCACCTCGTCTGCATGCCCGGCACGCATTCGAAATGGGTGCTGGTCGAGGACGGTGCCGTTGCCGGTTTCGGCACCTGGCCGACCGGCGAGCTGTTTTCGGTGCTGGCCGCGCACTCGATCCTGCGCCATTCGCTGGGCGAGCCGCCGAAGCCGGTTGCCGCCGAAAATCCATTTTTCCGGGAGTGGTGCCTGAAGGCGTTGGCCGAAGGCGGTGACATCGGTTCAAGACTGTTCTCGATCCGCGCCGCCAGCCTGCTGCAGGATCTGAAGCCCGAGGATGCCGCCGCGTGCCTGTCCGGCCTGCTGATCGGCGGCGAGATCGCTTCGGCAAATCGCCGTTATGGGGCGAGTGCCGTGCCCGTCGTGCTGATCGCGTCGGGCGCACTTGGCACGCTCTATGCCGACGCGCTCGGCCTTGCCGGGCTCGCGGTCAGGGTGGTCGACGCTGACGAGGCGGTGCGTGCCGGTCTTGCCGAAGCCGCGCGCGAAAATGGCATGATCGCCGGAAATGGAGTTGCCGCATGACAGAGACCGCACCTTTTCCAAAGCTCGAGCGGGGTCTGGTCGCCATCCTGCGTGGCCTCAAGCCAAGCGAGGCGGTGGCGATCGGCCAGGCGATCTTCGGCGCCGGTATCGAAGCGATCGAGGTGCCGCTCAACTCGCCCGATCCTTACGCCTCCATCGCCAGCATTGTCGGAGCGCTTCCTCCAACAGCCTTGGTCGGTGCCGGCACGGTGCTCAGCGCCGCCGATGTCGACGGCCTGCACAAGGCCGGCGGGCGGCTGCTGGTCAGCCCCAATATCGATGCCGAGGTCATGGGCCGTGCCATGCACTACGGCATGGTGACGATGCCCGGCGTGTTCACGCCGACCGAGGCATTTCAAGCAATCCGGCTCGGCGCCTCGGCACTGAAATTCTTCCCGGCGAGCGTGCTTGGCGCGGCAGGCATTTCGGCGATGCGCGCGGTGCTGCCGGCCAGTGTGCTGGTCGGCGCGGTCGGCGGCGTTTCGGATAAGGATTTTGCCGGCTACAAGGCAGCCGGCGTCAGCGTCTTCGGTCTTGGCTCCAGCCTGTTCAAGCCGGGCATGAGCGTCGACGAAGTGGCAGCGCGAGCGAAAGCCGCAGTTCAGGCCTGGGACGCGGCGTTTGGAGTGGCATGATGAGCGAGACCATTGTTTCGGTTTTTTCCGACCATGTCTGCCAACTCGGGGAGGGACCAAGCTATGACCCTGCCACCGACACGCTCTACTGGTTCGACATCGTCAATGGCCAGCTCCTGGAAAAGCTCCTGTCCGGCGGTGCGGTCAAGGTCCACGAGCTCGGCCAGATGGCCAGCGCCGTCGCCATCGTCGACGACCGGCGCCAGTTGATCGCCACCGAGACCGGCCTGCATGTCCGCGACGTCGCGACCGGCAAGCTGACGTTGCATACGCCGATCGAGGCCGACAATGCGGTCACCCGCTCGAACGATTCACGCGTTCACCCTTGCGGCGCGCTGTGGGTCGGCACAATGGGCAAGGGCGAGGAGAAGGGTGCCGGTTCGATCTACTGGTTCTTCAAGGGCGAGCTGCGCCGGCTTTATGCCGACATTACTGTGCCCAACTCGATCTGCTTTTCCGAGGATGGGACCATTGCCTATTACACCGACACCAGCACCGGCCTGTTGATGCGCGTCGGCTGCGATCCGGCGACCGGACTGCCGGTTGGCGAACCGAAGGTCTTCGTCGACCACCGTTCGGCCAAGGGCTATATCGATGGTTCGGTGCTCGACCGTGACGGCATATTGTGGAACGCCTGCTGGGGCGGCAGCGTCGTCGAAGCCTATGGACCCGACGGCAAACTCGTCCGTTCGGTGGCGATGCCGGCGACGCAGCCTTCCTGTCCGGCTTTCGTCGGCAGGAATGCCGACCGGCTGGCGGTCACCTCCGCCTGGTCGGGCAAGAGCGAGAAGCAGCGCCTGCTCGACCCGCAAGCCGGCATGACATTCATGCTCGACATTCCAGTCAATGGTCGCTTCGAGCCGCGTGTGCTGATTGGCTGACCATGATCCCGAAAAGTGGGAACCGGTTTTCGGAAAAGATCATGGTCAAACAGGAAGATGGCGCCGTTGCTGTCGTGCAGGCATTCGGCTGACGTCGGTTCCGCGAAAGCCGAATGCATTCGCCGTGCGATGCTAGAACGGTTCATCGTTTCGCGGGAACGCTGAACCGCTCTATCTCTTTGTTTTGACGCAATTCCGGACGGAAAACCGTTTCACACTTTTCCTGGAATTGCTCTAGCAATCGTGCTGCCCGGGAAATCGTTCGATCATGTCAAGCCGCAAGCCGAAGCTGATCCTTGTCTACGAGCCGGAAAAGGCCTGCTTCGATCGGCTGGTTGCCGATAACCACGTGCCGAAGCGTGCCGCCGAAATTGCCTCCTATCTGGCGCAATCGACCGACTTCGCTGCTGAATTCGACGCACTTGCCGCCGCTTGCCAAAAGCGCGGCCTGTCATTCGCACCGCTGGCGCTCGACGATGCCGCAAGCGTTCTCGGCGGCGAGGACCCGAAGACCACGCTTGTCTGGACGCTGACCGACGGCATTGCCTATTTCCGTGGCGGCGCCGCACCAGCTCTGGCACGGCTGAATGGCCTGAAGGCGATCGGCGCCGACGATGCGTCGTTCGCGCTCTGTCAGGACAAGTTCCGGTCCGGCGCCGTGCTCGGCGCGCTTGGCCTGCCGGTGCCGCGGGCTGGCCTTGCCCGTGACGGCGCCTGGCTGGTCGCGCCACCGGCCTCGCCCGCCGGCTGGTTCGTCAAGCCGAACCGGCTCGGCGCCAAGATCGGCATCTGGCCGGATTCGCACTGCCACGATCTCGGCCACGCGCTGGAGCTTAGCCGGCGCGTCTTCGCCGCCTATCGCGACGATGTCATCGTCCAGCCCTATGTCGCCGGCCGCAACGCGCGCGCCAGTTTTCTCGGATTGAGGCCGGATACCGGCGTCGAGGCGCTGGGCATCGCCTTTGTCGATTCGGGCGGCGACTTCCAGACAATGCAGGACAGCCTGGCGCTTTACGGCGATGCCGGCGCAGCGGCGAAAGCTGCGGGAAAATATACCGAGCCGGTGCTGCTGCCGGTCGCCGGCAGCCAGCCTGAAGCCGATGCAAGAATCCGTCGCATCGCCGAACGCCTGATGGTCGGGCTTGGCCTGCGGGATGTGTTTTCCATCGATTTCCGGGTCGAAGCCGACGACAGCATCCACCTCATCGAGTTCGAGGTCTGCCCCGGCCTGCCCTGCTTCGATTTCCGCGATTACTGTCGCCAGCAATGGGGCTTGAGCCTCGCCGATGCGATGGCGGAGGCAGCGGCGAACCGGCTTCTCGCCTAAATCCCCTCGACCAGCACGATTTCGCCCTCGGCCACCTTCTGGCGGATCGCGACGGCGCGCTGGTATTCGGGCGAGTGGTAGCAGTCATGCGCCGCCGCAAGCGACGGAAACTCGATGATCACGTTGCGGTCGCGGCCCGGCCCCTCGGCCTTCTCATGCGCGCCGCCGCGCGCCAGGAACTTGGCGCCGAAGCGGTCGAAGGCCGGTTTGGCAGCTGCGACATAGTCCTTGTAGCCTTCCGCATCGCGCACGTCGACGCGAGCGATCCAGTATCCCTTGGGCATGGCTTTTCTCCGGGTTAATTCCTGGCGTCAGGCCGAGCGCATTTCATCGAGGATCGCTTCCGCCGCCGCCCGCCTGTCGGCCGCGCCGACGATCGGCCGGCCGACGACGAGATGGCTGGAGCCGTTGCGGATCGCCTGCGCCGGCGTCACCACCCGCTTCTGGTCGCCATGGTCGCTGCCCTTCGGCCGGATTCCCGGCGTCACGACCGCCAGGTCGGGGCCGACGATGCGGCGCACCGCCTCAGCTTCCTCGGCCGAGCAGACGATGCCGCCCATGCCGGCATGCAGCGCCTGCTCGGAGCGCCTCAGCACCAGTGTATGCGGATCATACTCATAGCCGGCGTCGATCACGTCCTGCTCGTCCATCGAGGTCAGCACGGTGACCCCGAGCAGGCAAAGGTCGCTGCCCCTCGCGGCCTCGACCGCCGCCTTCATCGTCTTCGGATAGGCATGGATGGTCAGCATGCTCATGCCCATCCTGGCGATGTTGTCGACCCCCTTGGCAACGGTGTTATCGATGTCGAGGAGCTTCATGTCGAGAAAGATCCTAGTGCCGCCGCTGGCCAGCTCGCGGGCGAAATCGAGCCCGCCGGCAAAGGCGAGCTGGTAACCGATCTTGTAGAAGGAGACGATCCCGTCGAGCTCGCGCACCGCTTTCTCGGCTTCCTTCAGCGTCGGCAGGTCGAGGCCGACGATCAGCCGTTCCTGCATCGTGTCGGCATGCGCGGCGTCCGGGATCATGCCTCGATCCGCGTCGACAGCATGCGCGAGGTTTCGATCAGCGTTCGGCATAGGTGCTCCATCGATTGGCGTAGTCTTTCGTCCCGGAAGTTGCCCTCGTCGTCGAAGGCGTAGCCGCCCTCCGGCACCGAACACTCCGGTGTCACCACCTCCATCCGGCAGCGTACCAGAACGGCGCGCAGATGGTTGATGCAGCGTATCCCGCCGAAGGGTCCGTTGGAAGACGAGCAGAGGCCGGCGACCTTGCCGGCAAGCGGCCTGAACGTCCGGCCGCCATCCTTGCGCAGCTGGCTCACCCAATCGATGCTGTTCTTGAGCAGCGGTGGAATGGAGCCGTTATATTCGGGCGTCGCGATCAGCAGCCCGTCATGGGCGGCGATCATCCGGCCGAGCTTGACGGCGTTTTCGGGAATGCCTTCGTCCTTTTCCAAATCCTGGTCGAGGATCGGCAGCGGATAGTCGGCGAGCGAGATGCGGGTCACCTCGGCGCCCTGCATGGCAAGTTCCTTCTGTGCCACGTCGGCGGTCCTGCCGCTATAGGCGCCGCTGCGCAACGAACCGGCGACGACGAGAATTTTCGGGATCACAGCCATGGGTCTGCCTTGTCACCCGATGGGTATAAGACAAGTGCTATTCAAACCCAACGCTTCAATTCATGCGGCCCCGCGTCGGTAGATCCAAAGCTGCGTCGGCGGAATGTTGCGGATGACGAAATGGAAATGCTCGACCGTATAGTCGCCGCGGCCCGGCGGGATCGGCGACAGCGGCCCGTAAGTCAGCTGCACGATCGGCCGGCCCGCCGGGATACGGTCGAGCAGGCTCTCGACATAGGCGATGCGCTGGGCGACAGGGAAATTGAGCAGCGGCACGCCCGATATCACAGAATCGAAGATCAGGTCGCGCTTGTCGCCAAGCGTCGCGTCGAGATTGAAGGCGTCGCCCTCGATGACGTTGACGCCTGGATAAAGCTGGCGCAGATGGCGCACGAAATCAGTGGAATATTCGACCGCGTAGAGGTTCTCAGGCTTTATGCCCTGGGCGAGGATGGCGCGTGTGATGACGCCTGTACCGGGCCCGACCTCGAGCACCGGCAGGCCGGATGTCGGATCGACGATCGAGGCCATCTTGCCTGCGGTGATGGAACTGGTCGGGACGATCGAACCGACCGCCTTCGGCTTGTCGATCCAGCCCTTGAAGAACTTCAGCTCGTCGTCGAACTTTTCCGCCAGCGTCTTTCGCAGTCCGGGACTACGCGTCATCGAAAGTCCTCCTCAACGCTCCCTCGCATGCTACTTAACAGTTACGAGGTGCAAGACAAGTCGAATCCCCGGATAAGGTGTTGATGACGCTCGGGAAGCGTTTTCCAGGGATCAGCTTCAGTGCTCGCCGAACGTTTCGAAAAAGTCTTTCATGCGGGCGAAAAATCCGCTCGACTGAGGCGAATTGTCCTTTGAGGAAAGCTGCTCGAATTCCTCCAGCAATTCGCGCTGACGGCGCGAAAGGTTCTGCGGCGTCTCAACCACGGTCTGGATGTAGAGGTCGCCGATATTGGGCTGGCGCAGCACCGGCATGCCCTTGCCCTTGAGGCGGAACTGGCGACCGTTCTGGGTGCCTTCCGGCACCTTCACCTTCGTCTGGGTACCGTCCAGTGTCGTCACCTCGAACGAGCCGCCAAGCGCTGCCGTCGTCATCGAGATCGGCACCTTGCAATAAAGATCGGCCCCGTCGCGCTGGAAGAATTCGTGCGGCTTGACCGCGAGGAAGATGTAGAGATCGCCCGACGGGCCGCCGCGCAGGCCGGCCTCGCCCTCATTGGCCAGCCGGATGCGGGTGCCATCCTCGATGCCGGCAGGGATGTTTACCGACAGCGAGCGCTCCTCGGTGACACGGCCCTGGCCGGCGCATTTCGGGCACGGATCCTTGATGGTCTGGCCGCGCCCCTGGCATTGCGGGCAGGTGCGCTCGATCGAGAAGAAGCCTTGCGTGGCGCGCACCTTGCCGTGGCCGTTGCACATCGAGCAGGTGACGGGCTGGGTGCCAGGCTTGGCGCCGCTGCCCGAGCATTCCGAGCAGGTGATCGAGGCTGGCACCCGAATCTGCGCGGTCTTGCCGGAAAATGCCTCTTCCAGCGTAATTTCCATATTGTAGCGCAGGTCGGCGCCGCGCTCGCGGCCGCCGGACGAGCGGCGCTGGCGCCCGCCCATCATGTCGCCGAAAATGTCTTCGAAAATGTCGGCGAAACCGCCGGCGCCAAAGCCTTGCGCCCCGCCATTCATACCGCCGTGCTCGAAGGCGGCGTGGCCGAAGCGATCATAGGCGGCGCGCTTCTGCGGGTCCTTCAGTGTCTCATAGGCTTCGTTGATTTCCTTGAACTTGTGCTCGCAGGCATGGTCGCCTGGGTTGCGGTCGGGATGGAACTGCATGGCGAGCTTGCGAAAAGCGCTCTTGAGCTCCTTCTCGTCGGCGCCCTTTTGCACGCCTAGCGTTTCGTAAAAATCAGCTTTCATGTTTTCCCGCAGTCCGGATAGTCAACGTCTTGAAGCATCGTTGCGTCGTTTGCCGGCACGCTGTTCCGATTTAGGTGTGATGGAGCCGCGATGCCAGTGTCTACGAGGCTTTGTCCGCATTTTTTCGGGCAGCTCAGCGTTTTTCCGGCAAAGGGTTGCAAAAAAGCCCGGCTGTGCGCCGGGCTTTTTCCCTTACCTGTACCGTCAGGCGGTTCAGGCCGACTTCTTCTTCTCGTCGTCTTCGTCGATTTCCTCGAAGTCGGCATCGACGACGTCACTGTCCTTGGCGGCATCAGCCTTGGCGTCGGCCTCGGCGGCTTCCTTCTGCGAAGCCTCGTACATGGCCTGGCCGAGCTTCATCGAGACTTCGGCGAGCGTCTGCGTCTTGGCCTCGATCTCGGTCACATCGTCGCCTTCGGCAGCGGTCTTCAGCGCCGCGATCGCATCGGCAATCGCCGTGCGGTCGGCCTCGGAAACCTTCTCGCCGTATTCCTTCAGAGATTTCTCCGAGGAATGCACCAGCGCCTCGGCCTGGTTGCGGGCCTCGACCAGCGCGCGCCGCTTCTTGTCGGCTTCGGCATTGGCCTCGGCGTCCTTGACCATCTTCTCGATGTCGGCGTCCGAAAGGCCGCCGGACGCCTGGATGCGGATCTGGTGCTCCTTGCCGGTGCCCTTGTCCTTGGCCGAGACGTTGACGATGCCGTTGGCGTCGATGTCGAAGGTGACCTCGATCTGCGGCACGCCGCGCGGCGCAGGCGGGATGCCGACCAGATCGAACTGGCCGAGCGCCTTGTTGTCGGCGGCCATTTCACGCTCGCCCTGGAAGACGCGGATGGTCACCGCCGACTGCGAATCCTCGGCCGTGGAGAACACCTGGCTCTTCTTTGTCGGAATCGTCGTGTTGCGTTCGATCAGCCGAGTGAACACGCCGCCCAGCGTCTCGATGCCGAGCGACAACGGCGTCACGTCGAGCAGCAGCACGTCCTTGACGTCGCCCTGCAGCACGCCGGCCTGGATAGCGGCGCCCAACGCGACGACTTCATCCGGGTTGACGCCCTTGTGCGGCTCCTTGCCGAAGAACTGCTTCACGATCTCCTGGATCTTGGGCATACGGGTCATGCCGCCGACCAGGACGACTTCGTCGATTTCGCCGGCCTTCAGGCCGGCATCCTTGAGCGCCGCCTTGCAAGGATCGATCGTGCGCTGGACGAGATCCTCGACCAGGCTCTCGAACTTCGCCCGCGTCAGCTTCAGCGTCAGGTGCTTGGGGCCGGTGGCATCGGCGGTGATGAAGGGCAGGTTGATCTCGGTCTGCGTGGTGGACGACAGCTCAATCTTGGCCTTTTCAGCCGCTTCCTTGAGGCGCTGAAGGGCGAGCTTGTCGTTCCGCAGGTCGATGCCCTGTTCCTTCTTGAACTCGGCTGCCAGATATTCGACCAGACGCATGTCGAAATCCTCGCCGCCGAGGAAGGTGTCGCCATTGGTCGACTTCACCTCGAACACGCCGTCGCCGATTTCGAGCACCGAAATATCGAACGTGCCGCCGCCAAGGTCATAGACGGCAATCGTCTTGCCTTCCTTCTTGTCCAGTCCATAGGCAAGCGCGGCCGCCGTCGGCTCGTTGATGATGCGCAGCACTTCGAGGCCGGCGATCTTGCCGGCATCCTTGGTCGCCTGGCGCTGGGCGTCGTTGAAATAGGCCGGAACGGTGATGACCGCCTTCTCGACCTTCTCGCCGAGATAGGCCTCCGCCGTTTCCTTCATCTTCTGCAGGATCATCGCCGAGATCTGGCTAGGCGACTGCTTCTTGCCGCCGGCCTCGACCCAGGCGTCGCCATTGTCGCCCTTGACGATCTTGTAGGGGACAAGCTTCTTGTCCTTCTCCGTCACCGGATCGTCGTAGCGGCGGCCGATCAGGCGCTTGACCGCGAAAATGGTGTTCTCAGGATTGGTAACCGCCTGGCGCTTTGCCGGCTGGCCGACGAGGCGCTCGCCGTCGCTGTTGATGGCGACGATGGAAGGGGTCGTGCGCGCGCCTTCCGCATTCTCGATGACCTTGGATTCCTTGCCGTCCATGATGGCGACACAGGAATTGGTTGTTCCCAGATCGATACCGATTACTTTTGCCATTTCTCTAATCTCTCCGCTAAGCAGGCTCTCAGGACCCGTACAGGCGTTCCGACGAAAGCCCCTGTTCACAAGAAATTCCGCTCCGGCAACCGGCATTCGGCGCTGGACGGCTTGGCGCGTATATAAGAACAGGCTGCGTGGCGCGCAAGCATTCTGCGCAAGGCGTTCACCTTTCATCGCGGTTGATCGGATTCGGGACCGGCAGGCCCGTATTTTCCGGCGGTGATCCAGCCGGCCCGGCCCCCGGCCCATGAACCTTTCCGCCTCGCCCCGCGACTGACGCTCAGGTGCCGCGTGGTGCGGCCCCGGAAAGGAAAGCCCCATGACCACAGATCCAGAGGCTCCATGGTCTCCGGGAACAGCAGGAACTCAGCGCGACCATCGCCTTCGGGACCGGGTCGATGCGCTGGGCTTTTCGCTGGTTCCGTTGACCCTGCGCGGACGCAGGCGTATCGTGACGTTGAGGAAAGCAGACAATTCGATCAGGGATGAACGTGCCGGAACGCCGCGCCTTGCCCTGATTTGCGCGCCGGGACCGGATGCTTCTCCCATGACCTGTGGGGGGAGATCCATGTCTTGCGACCACGGCGCGTTCGTGCGCTCTCGTGCCGGCCGTTTGCGCCGCGCCATCCAGGCTGCCAGCGGATTGTCGATCTTGGCGCTCGCCGCTGGGCTCTGGCTCGGTGGCTCGGCCCAGGCTCAGGAAACCCAGATCATCTATCCCGGCTCAATGGCAGTGACCGGATTCTCCGGCACCATCATTCCCAATTTCGAGGAAGGCCTGCCGCCGGGCGTCGATCCCGTCGACGAAACCTTCATCGACACGGCGCGCGCGACCTTGCGCATCTTCGACGTCTCAAGGCTGGGCGGGCCGGCGTCTGGCCAATTGGTCTTCACCCCGCCACCGTTCGAGGTCACGGCCGGGCAAATCGGCCAGGTGTTCGGCATCACCTACGACGACGGCGTGCGCGACGGCGTTCCATCGGCCATTCCAAACCTCTATGCCGGCGCCACGTCGCTGCACGGCATCCGCATAGTCACGCCAGACGGCGACGCCGACGGCCGGCCGGAGCGGCAGCGCCGCGGCACGGCTGACGCGGTCTTCATGGACGGCCAGTTCGGCACCGAAAACGGCGGCGGCTCCGGAACGATCTGGAAGATCGACGGCATCACCGGCGCCGTCTCGAAATTCGCCGATACCGACGCCAATAGCGGTCCCGGCATCGGCGACGTCACTTTCGACAATATCCACCGCCAGTTCTTCGCCAGCGATCTCGACACCGGCCTCATCCACCGCATCGACGCCAATGGCGCGCTGCTCGACACGTTCGACCACGGCATAGCCGGCCGCCCGGCGCACGGGCTTGCCGCCCTTGCCGACGACGGCTCGGTGATTGACATCCAGGGTGCTGCCTTCGACAGCGAGGACCCCGACAGCTGGGGCTACACGCAGGACGAGCGCCGCGTCTGGTCGGTCGCCTATCGTGGCGGCCGGCTCTATTATTCGGTCGGTGATAAGGCGGAGATCTGGTCGGTGGGCGTTGCCGGCGACGGCAGTTTCGCCGGCGACCCGCGCTGGGAACTGACGGTCAAGGCCGACAAGGATTACGCGGTCACCGACATCGCCTTCGACAACGAGGGCTTCATGTACCTGGCCCAGCGCGGCCCGGTGGAGAACCGCTACGACTACAGCCAGTTCGCCGATTCCGGCAAGGGTGAGGTCATCCGCTACTGGCGCGAAAATCCGGACGATCCGGCGACGGAATCGGCCTGGGTGGAAGTGCCGCAGGAATATGCGGTCGGCTTCCCGCAAGACAACCGACAGTCGGCCGGCGGCCTCGACCTGCAATATGGCTACGATGCCGAAGGCAATCTCGATACCGGCGTCTGCACCGACACGCTGGTCGATACCGGCGACAAGTTGCGCGACAACCCGGAGCTTGCCGAACAACTCGCAGCCGGCGGGCCGCTCGCCGTGCACGGCGTGCAAATCACGCCGACGGCACTGGTCAAGCCGGCCAACATGCCGCCTTTCGGCGCGTGGTTCGTCGACTTCGACAATTATTTCGAAGACCCGGAAGTCGAAGGCCATGTCGGCGACGTCGAGGTCTGGCGCCCCTGCGAAGGCCGTGCCGGCTATTACGAGCAGGTGCCGGGCGGCTATCTGCCACCGTTCTATCCGCCGGACTTTCCGCCCCCCGGCAATCTGCCTCCTTGCCTTGATGTCGAGGATGTCAGGTATTTCTGCACGCCCCCCGGCCTCGAGGCCGATCTCTATCTCCATGACCATGCCGGCTTTGGCGGCGATTCGATCAAGGCTCTGTCCAGGACGCCTGGCGTTGGGGTGACTTCACCTCTGTCGCATGCGCCCGGCGCGCCATACACGATCGGCATCACCGGCCATTACCCTGGCGATACGGTCGATGTCGGGCTCTGCTTCTACAGGCAGTCCGATAGCGACAAGGGTGGCTACTACCCTTGCTGCAAGATGACCTTGCGGCTCAGAACCCCAGCCGTCAGCTGCGAACCGTGAGGAGGGGAAGATGAGCAATCTCGCATTTTTCCCGCCTGCGACAAGCAGCCCATCAACCGGCAAACAATCATCCGTCATGGAGACCATCATGAAACCCCTGTCACTCGCCAGGCGCGGCGTGCGCTGGCTGATGGCGGCCGGTATCGCGGTCGCCATGCTGAGTCCGCTGCAAGGCTTCGCTGAAGACCTTGCTCCGGCCAAGACCAAGCCTGCCGATGCGGGCATCTACACTGCCGTTCCAGATCCCAGGCTCGATTTCGACAATCCTCGCACCGTCAATCCGGAGCCGGGCCGGATCGTGCCCTTCTTCACCAAGAAAGGCACCCAGAGAGGCTGCGACTATGTCGTATACTCGCTGAGCTTTGGCTTGCGCGGCAATCCGCAGGGTTTTGCCAGCCCGGACCTCGCCGCCATGCTGAAAAAGGTCAGGCTCGATTTCAGGGACCAGCTCCCGCACGGCCTGCGCATCGTCGGCGTGCATGTGACCGGCGACGGCACCGATGCGTCCGGCGGACCGCTGCCCGGCGCTGCGATCAGCAGTTCGGCTGGCCCGGACGATACCGCGACGGTGTCCGATTTCCGGATTTCCGCCAGCGATCTCGACGGCATCGGCGCTGCGAACCAGCGCGTCATCACGTTCCAGATCACCGCCAAGATCGACCATGCGGCGTTTCCGTCGCCGACGATCGTTCACAACCAGGGCGCGGTTAAGGTGAGCCGCGAACGCGGCGCCGGCATCGAAATCCCATCGCAGGATCCGGGCAAGCCGGACGACGGCAATTATCTCACGGGTGCAAAGACGTCGATCAAGATCGACGTCACCAGGTGCAACCCGCCGCCTCCACCTCCCGGCAAGGAATGCTTCAAGGTGGAGCGCGGCACGGTCGATTGCTTGCCCGGCGGCGGCGCCTTCATCTACCACATGCCGGTCGGCCCAGAGATGGCCGGCAAATGGGTGCAGCTTTCGACGACGACACCCGGCATCACCATCATTCCCGACACGCAATTGGTGCCGGCCGGCGGCGGTGTGCTCAATTGGAAGATCGTCGGCGCTTCACCCGGCGACGTCATCCACATCATCGTCACCGGTATCGAAACCTATGCCGGCCCGAGGGAGGGCTGGGGCCGGTGCTGTACGCAGACCATCGATATCGTCATCCCACGTGATCAGCGCTGCCCGCCGAAGGACAAGGAACCGGATCTGAAAGTCGAAAAGCGCGCCGACGTGCAACGTTGCACGATGGGCGGCGGCTGCGACTTCACCATCAGGGTCACCAATGTCGGCGATGCACCCTACCACGGCAAGATCGTGCTCGACGAAGTCACCCTGCCGGCCGGCTCCACCCTCGATTCAGGGCCGAACCCGCCTTGGGTCTGCGCGCCTGGAACCACCCCGATGATTTGCACTCATCTGGTGACCACGCTCAATCCGGGTGCCTCTGTCGACCTCAAGCTCGGCTTCAAGCCGGCCGCAGGCTGGCGAGGCAGCGTCTTGCGCAACTGCGCCACTTACAATTACGGCGCCAGCGGCAAGCCGCTTTTCGGCAGCCAGCAAAACGATCGCGGCTGTGCATCGATCCCGGTCTGCCGGCGTGGCGATCGTGACCGCGACTGCCGGCCGCCGGTGGAGAAGAAGGTCGACCTGATCCTGAAGAAGCGCGCCCGCACCGAATTCTGTTCGGCCGATGGCGTCTGCACCTTCGTGGTCGACATAATCAACAATGGCAGCGTCCCCTATAATGGGCCGCTGACGGTCGTCGATACCTATCCGGGCGGCGCGCCGGCATCCTCGACCTTCGGCCCGACGCCGCCATGGACATGCGGACCGAACGGCCCCGGCCAGTTCCGCTGCGACACCGCCGGCATCGTGCTGTTGCCTGGCGCCTCGACGCCGATCTTCGTCAGGGCGGTGATGCCGGCCAACTACCGGCCCGACAGTGTCGAGAACTGCGCCGAGGTGAAGGCTATTCCCGGTGAGAACGACATCACCAACAACAGGGCCTGCGCCAAGGAACGCATCCGTCATCCGAATGGCGGCCAGCCGGCCCTGCGCATCACCAAGGTATGCAATGCCTCGCTGGCCGGTGCTGCGGTCGTTTCCTGCCGCATTACCGTCATCAGCCTCGGCACCATTGCCCCGACCGGTCCGGTACGGGTCAACGATGCCGCGACGCTGATAGCCGGCGGAGCGCCGGTCCAGATCCAGACCGTCACCCCAGACGGCGCGGAATGGGCTTGCGGACCGCTTCCGGCCAACACACTGTCCTGCCAGATTCCTGGCGCTGTTATGACGCCTGGAACCAGCCGCCATTTCGACCTGACGGTTGCCGCGAACGGCGAATTCGAGAACTGCGCACGCGGCTCCTACGGCCCGGCTCCGGGAGACGACATCGTCTATCCGATCGGCCAGGCCTGCGCCAAGGGCGGCGGCGCCTCGACCATCCGCGTCGAGAAGACCGGTGATGCCGAGTGCAAGCCCGGCCAGCCCTGCTCGTTCGAGATCACCATCACGAACGATGGGGCGAGCGCCTTCTCTGGCCCGGTTCGCATCGGCGATGCCATCGGCGTCGAAGGCCTCGGCCGGCTGGAGGGCGTTGCGATCACCTCGATCGATCCGCCCTTCGGCTGCTCGCCGGAGCCGGCAACCTTGCCTGCCTCCTGCATTGCCAATTTGACGATCGGCTCGGGGGAAAGCCACGTTCACAACGTGACCGTGGTGCTTCCCGACGACGGTCGCCTGGCAAATCTGCAGGGCACGGTCAATGGTCAGAACTGCGTCGGCGTGCTGTCTCCGAACACGCCGGTGCAAGGCGGTGGCGACGTGTTGTCCCGCGGTGCGGCCGACGTGCAGGGTGATCGTGGCAAGGCCTATGCCTGCCATCCCTTCACCATCAGGAATGAGGTGAAGAAGGAATGCTCGCAAGGCTTCGTCATGAACGACGCCGGCAACTGCGTCTGCCCGCCCGGCACGACCTTCCGCAATGGCCAATGCTCGTCCGGGGGCGGCACGGTCATCGTGCCGAAGCCAAAACCTTGCGTTCTGCTCAAAGGCCAGATCCGCACCGAAGACGGACGCTGCGTCTGTCCGCGCGGAACCGAGCTGGAGAACGGCGCTTGCGTGGGGAAAGAGCCGAAGCCCGAGCAGTGCACCATCCGTGGCCAGATCCACGACGCTGCCGGCGATTGCGTCTGCCCGCGGGGCACCGAAGTCAGAGGCAATGCCTGCCGGCCAATCCAGCCAAGGCCCGAGCAGTGCACCATCCGTGGCCAGATCCACGACGCCGCTGGCGATTGCGTCTGCCCGCGGGGTACGGAAGTCAGGGGCAATGCCTGCCGGCCAATCCAGCCGAAGCCGGAGCAGTGCACCATTCGTGGTCAGATCCACAATGCCGCTGGCGATTGCGTCTGCCCGAGGGGCACGGAAGTGCAAGGCAATGCCTGCAGGCGCAAGAAGCCTGTTGTGGTGGAGTGCCCGATACCTGGTCAGATCCACAACAAGCGTGGCGTATGCGTCTGCCCGCGTGGGACAGAGCTGCGCGACGGCGCCTGCCGCAAACCACGGTTGGAATGCGCACCGGGCGCGCGGCCGATCAATGGCCGGTGCCAGCCGATCCGCAAACCGAACCTGCTGCTGAATCCAAAGGTTCTTCAGCAGGTCGTGCCAAGGAGGCGCAAGCCGCAGCTCGAGCAATAGGATCGCGAGGATCGCGCGCGGAACTTCAAACGGTGATGGTTCGCGTCACCCAAAACCCGCCGGAGCGATCCGGCGGGTTCTTTCTTTGGCAGCGCTGTATTTCGGCGGCTTGCATGAACCTTACGGCAGTCAGCAGCGACAAACTCCTGAAGGACCCCATCAACCCATCAGGAGAGAGAAATGCCTTCAGCCAAACGTCTTTTCCGAACTGTGGCGACCAGTGCATTGATCGCAGCCTCGCTTGCAGGCACGCCCGCCTTCGCCAAGCAGGCGAACATAAAATCGATGTCATTCCATACGGAAAGCGCCAACACGACAATCCATGTCGGCTCGAGCGACAAGCAGAAATGGGACACGCTGAAAAGCGGCAACGTCCAGTTCTGGGGCCACATGAATCTCGACCTCTGGTGGCCTGGCTATGTGCAGGATGTCGCCGTGTCGCTCGGCGTCTGCGGACCAGGCCAGTGCCAGGCGTTCCCGCCGATCTGGAGTGCTTCGCCGCTTAGCCGCGACTACGACCACCAGGAAAATTTCTCCTTTGATCCCTCCATCATCCCGCTGTCATCGAATACCGGCATCGCCGTCGTACCCGATGGCGATGAGATCATCGCCAAGTGCAACCAGCACCTCCAGGCCGACGGCCCGACCAAATCCTATTCATTCACGCACACATTCCACGCCAGTTTCTCGGCAGCCACCGACACTGCTCTCGACATGGACAATGCGGTCAGCGAAGTACAGGGCGGCAGCTGGCCGCATCCGCTGTACGGATCGCACTATGCCGAGCATGGCTCGTTCGACGTTCAAATCGTCTGCGATGCGGTCGTCAAACCAAAGGTCCAGGACATCGCCACCGATTTTGGCGAGTTCGACGTGAATGACGTCAGGCTGTTCTTGACGACATACCAGTCCAACCAGCCAGGCTCCGCGCCTGGCACTGTTTGCCCTTCGCTCAGGGTCACCAGCCGGGCGCAAGCCAACCAGGCCGGGCCGGTTACGATGCGCATCTGGCGCCAGAAGGACGGTGGGCCGATCACCTCCGAGGTGCAGCAGGCATGGGCTTCGTACGATGCAGCGAAGAACGGCTATTTCGCGCTTTATGAAAAATGGGAGGATGTCGGCGCCACCGCCTATTTCCAATACAAGACCGAGATTGTCGGCAACGACCCGTTCGAGCCCTTCGACGGCTGGAAGGACATCACCGTCCATTGCACGAGTGCCGGCGGCGGCGGCTTCACCGATTCACCGCAGGACAACCCCGTCAACCCGCCGGTTCATTCGGACTGGCAGGGGCGAGGTCACCGTGTCCGACAGCGCCGGCCTCAAGAAACTCTGCCCGTGCAAGGGTCAGGTGACGTTCGAAGTCGAGCGCGATGCGCCGGGCGCGTTTCACTACCGCATCAGTTGCTCGAATGGTGCCTTCTTTACCGGCACGACTGCGGCCTTCAACAATGGCGGTGTGTTCAAGGCGAGCGCCGCGCACGATCTCAGCATCGTCAGGACGCGCTCGATCCAGTGCACCCTGCAGGAAATCAAGCAGAACGGTTCAATCGCGACCGTCGATACGGATACGGAGGATTTCACCTGCATAAAGCGCACCTTTGATCCGAAGGCCGACGATCTCGTCTCGACCACCCGTCCGGATTCCGATCAGCCCAAGCTGCCTCCGGTCGTCGTCGATCCCGGCCGTAAATGTCTGCCCAGCCAGAAGCTGATCCACGGCAAATGCATCGACAGGCCGCTCGTAGACGCGTGCCGCAGCACCGAAAAGCTCGTCAATGGCAAGTGCATTGGCATCAGCATCCACTGCTGCCCGGCTACCATCAGATCGGACTAGAATGCGTAAGGAATCCGGTGATCGCCGACAGGTGCAACCGCAATGAGCTGCGCATCGACGGAAGATGCGTGCGCAAGCCGCCGGTCGTTATCGACTGCAAGCGCGGCTACCATTTGGTCGGCAAGGCATGCGTCAAGAACCCGGTGATCGTCACCGCCTGCCGTGCAACCGAAAAACTGGTGCGTGGACATTGTGTGCCCAAGCCGCCGCTGAAGAAGCCCGATCTGCAGAAGGTGAAACAAGGCAACGGCAAGCTCTTCCTGCCACGGACGGCCAGGCCGCGGCTTCATCCGAACTGAAATCCAAGGCCTTGCCCTGGAAAGTCCTTGCACTGGAGGAAAGGTCTGCACAGGAGAGAAGTGGCTCGCACCGCTTCTCCCCTTCTGCGCGGATGCGGTATTGACGCCGGATTCCTGTCGACAAGCGGCGCCGAGATGATTACGCCGATGGGGCTCAACAACGGGAAGCGGACATGGCTCAAAAAACCCTGATCGCGCCATCGGTGCTGGCGTCCGATTTCTCGAAGCTCGGCGACGAGGTCGAGGCGGTGGCGGCCGCCGGCGCCGACTGGATCCATCTCGACGTCATGGACGGGCATTTCGTCCCCAACATCACCTTCGGGCCGCCGGTGATCAAGGCGATTCGCAACCGCACCAAGGCCTTCTTCGACTGCCATCTGATGATCGCCCCCGCCGACCCCTATCTGGCCGCCTTCGCCGAGGCCGGGTGCGACGGCATCACGGTGCACGCCGAAGCCGGGCCGCATCTCGACCGCTCGCTGCAGACGATCAAAAACCTTGGCAAGAAGGCCGGTGTGTCGCTCAACCCGGCGACACCGGAGACGATGATCGAATACGTGCTCGACCGGCTCGATCTTATCCTGATCATGACGGTCAATCCGGGCTTCGGCGGCCAGGCCTTCATTCCGGCGATCGTAGACAAGGTGAAGCGGGTGAAGGCGCTGATCGGTGACAGGCCGATCCGGATCGAGATCGACGGCGGCATTTCGCCTGAAACTGCGCCCCTGGTCACCGCCGCCGGCGCCAGCGTGCTGGTCGCTGGTGCGGCCATCTTCAAGGGCGGCAGCGTCGAGGCCTACCGGGCAAATATCGAGGCAATCAGGGCGGCGGCGGACAAGGCGGCCGGCTGACCGCCGCCGTTCGGCCGGAGACAGCCGCTCGGGGGGACTTATGAGCAACCATCTGTTCGATGCTTTCCGTGCCCGGATGCCCACGCCCGGACGCCTTTTGATGGAGGCAGAGGACGGGCGCTCGATCAGCTATGGCGAAATGCTGGCGCGCTCCGCTCAACTGGCACATGTGGTGTCGCAGCTGGGCGTCGAAGCCGGCGACTGCGTCGCCGTTCAGGTCGAGAAAAGCCCGGAGGCCATTTTCCTCTATCTCGCCTGTCTGCGTGCCGGCGCGATCTTCCTGCCGCTCAACACCGCCTATACGCTGACCGAGCTCGACTATTTCTTCAGGGATGCCGAGCCGCGACTGATCGTCTGCGACCCGGCGCGAGTGACCGAGATCGGCGCTTTGGCGCAGGCCTCGGGCGCTGCGGTCGCGACACTCGGCAGCAAGGGCGAGGGTTCGTTGACCGATCGCGCCTCTGAGGCGGCCGTGGACTTCCACGACGTGGCGCGCGGACCGGACGACCTTGCTGCGATCCTCTACACCTCCGGCACCACCGGCCGTTCGAAAGGCGCCATGCTCAGCCACGAAAACCTCGCCTCGAATGCGCGGGTGCTGGTCGACCTCTGGCGCTTCACTGCCGCAGACGTGCTGATTCACGCGCTGCCGGTTTTCCACACGCATGGCCTTTTCGTCGCCACCAATGTCGTCCTGATGGCCGGCGCCTCGATGCTGTTCGAAACCAAATTCGACCCGGCCCGCATCGTCTCGCTGCTGCCGCGCGCCACCGTGCTGATGGGCGTGCCGACATTCTACGTCCGCCTGCTGCAGCAGGACGGTTTGAACCGGCAAGCGGCGAAAAACATCCGCCTGTTCATTTCCGGCTCGGCGCCGCTGTTGGCCGAGACGCACAGAGCCTGGCGAGAGCGCACCGGCCACGCCATCCTCGAGCGCTACGGCATGACCGAGACCAACATGAACACGTCGAATCCATACGAGGAAGAGCGGCGAGCCGGCACGGTTGGCTTCCCCTTGCCCGGCGTCTCCCTGCGCATCGCCGATCCCGATGGCGGCGAAACACTTGCCCGGGGCGAGGTCGGCATGATCGAGGTCAAGGGCCCGAACGTCTTTTGCGGCTACTGGCGCATGCCGGAAAAGACAAGGGCCGAATTCCGTGACGACGGTTTCTTCATCACCGGCGATCTCGGGCTGATCGATGCCGACGGCTATGTCCACATCGTTGGCCGCGGCAAGGACCTGATCATTTCCGGCGGCTACAATATCTATCCAAAGGAAGTCGAGAGCGAGATCGACGCGCTGCCTGGCGTCGCCGAAAGCGCTGTCATCGGCGTTGCCCATCCGGATTTCGGCGAAGGCGTCACCGCTGTCGTGGTGAGGGCGCCGGGCTCGACCATCAGCGCCGCAGGGATCGTCGAGGCCATCGCCGGGCGCCTCGCCAGGTACAAGCATCCGAAACGGGTGATCTTCGTCGACGAACTGCCGCGCAACACGATGGGCAAGGTGCAGAAGAACCTGCTGCGCGAAGCCTACAAGGACCTCTATACGTCCAAAGCCGGCTAACCCTAACGAGCAGGGCTGCCTGCAAAAACCTTGGCACCATCGATCCAGACGCTTTTAATGTCCAGATCGTCCGACAGCGAAACGATGTTGGCCGCGGTACCGTTGGCGAAGCGCCCGAGCCGGTGCGACTGGCCGATCGCCTGCGCCGGATAGAGGGAGGCCATGCGCAAGGTTTCATCGAGGTCGAGACCGACGACGCGGTGCATGAAGCGCACCGCGGAAATCATGTCGAGATCCGCGCCCGCCAGCGTGCCGTCGGCAAGTGTCAGCCTCCCATCCTTGCGGTGGATGGTGCGGCCGTTCAGCGTGAACGAGGTCATGTCGGTGCCGATCGTCGCCATGGCATCGGTAACGAGCAGTATCTTGCCCGGCCCCTGCTTGGCGCGCAAGGCGATGGCCATGGTGGCCGGATCGACATGGATACCGTCGGCGATGATCCCGGCATAGAATGTGCCGGTATCGATTGCGGCGCCCGCTAGCCCTGGCTCGCGATTGCCGATCTGGCTCATCGCATTGAACAGATGGGTGACCACGGTTGCGCCGGCCTCGGCAAAGGCGCGAGCCGTGGCATAGCCGGTATCGGAATGGCCGATGCTGACGACAATCCCGGCCTTGCTAAGCGCCGACACCTGGCTGGGCTCGACGGATTCGGGCGCCACCGTCGTCAGCAGCACGGGCAGGTTTTTCCGTGCGGCGATCAGCATCGTCTGGTCGGAGTCTAGCATCGGCCGGATCAAAGCCGGGTCATGTGCGCCCTTGCGGGCGATCGACAGATGCGGCCCTTCGAGGTGCAGGCCCAGGAACCCCGGCACCTTCCTCCGTGCCGCCTCGGCTCCGGCCGCAACCGCCGCGGCGGTGATCTCGGACGTGTCGGTGATCAGCGTCGGCAACAGCGCCGCCGTGCCGAAGGGTGCGTGCGCCCGGCAGATGGTCTCGATCGAGGCGACGTCCGGATGGTCGTTGAGCATGACGCCGCCGCCGCCATTGACCTGCAGATCGACGAAGCCAGGCGCCAGCATGCCGCCGCCGGTCTCGATACGCGCAACATTGGATGGAATGGCGCCGGCGGCAACAATGGCCTCGACGAGGCCGTCGCACACGAGCGCCGCATTGTCGTGCCAGTCGTCGCCATCGAAAATCCGGGCGCCAGTCAGGGCAAAACGGTCGCTCATAGGGTTTCCGTTACTTTGCGCAGATTGGGCGGCGTGTCGGGGTCGAGGCCGCGATGGCGGGCAAAAGCCTCGACGAAACCATAGAACGACACGATCAGCGTCAGCGGGTCGGTCAGCGGATGACCGGTTGCGACATGCGGCAGGCGCTGAGCGCTCTTTGCCTTGTTCGACGTCACAAAGACGGCAGCGCCCTTGCCGGCCAGGCTGTCGGCGGCATCGGCCACCGATGGCTCGGACGCATCGCGAGCAGCCAGAGCCAGCACCGGGAAACCGGGACCGACCAGCGCCAGCGGGCCGTGCATGACCTCGGCGGCACTATAGGCTTCCGCATGCATGGCGCAGGTTTCCTTGAATTTCAGCGCCGCCTCGTTGGCGATCGCCGCCGACGGGCCGCGGCCGAGAATGAACAGCGATTTCGGCGTCTCGAGTGCCCCAGCCAGCGCCATCCAGTCGCAGGCGATCGCCTTGCGAAAATGCTCCGGCAAGCGCGCGAGCGCCACCAGGAGTTTCTCGTCGCCGGTGCAATGCGCCATCAAGGCGAGTCCTGCGACGGCTGAATTGACGAAGGTCTTCGTCGCCGCGACGCTGCGCTCCGGTCCGGCCAGGATGTCGATCGCGTAGTCCGAAGCCCGCGCCAGCGGCGAATCGGCGGTGTTGGTGATGGCGACGGTCAGCGAACCGCCGGTCCTCGCCGCTTGCGCCATTGCAACGATGTCCGGGCTCTTGCCGGACTGCGAGATCGCCAGGCAGGCCGAGCCGCCCAGCTTCAGCTTGGCGCCATAGATCGAGGCGATCGACGGGCCGACCGATGCAACCGCCAGCCCGGCGGTCAACTCCACGGCATATTTCATGAAGGTTGCGGCATGGTCGGACGAGCCGCGCGCCACGGTGACGACGAAATTCGGGTCGCGCTCGCGAATGCCGCGTCCAGCTTCCGTCAGCACCGCGGCCGAGCCATCGAGCAGACGGGCGGTGGCCTCCGGGATCTCCTCGATCTCGCGCCGCATATGGGTCGTTGTCGCGGTCATGGTCGGCCCTCTTCGCCCGGCCCGCTCAGCCGGAGTTCGGCGACAAAATCATAGGCGTCGCCCCTGTAGATGGAGCGGGTAAACTCGATCACCTTGCCGCTCGCCAGATAGGAGATACGCTCGATGTGCAGGCCGGCAATGCCCGGCGGTACTTCCAGCAGATGTGCGTCGCCATCGCCGAGGTTGGTGGCGGAAATGCGCTGCACCGCCCGCACCGGCCTGTTGCCGGTCTTTTCCAACGCGGCGTAGAGCGACGAACCAATCGCCGCCGGATCGGGCAGCACGCTTGTCGATAGCGAGGCGCGCTCGATCGCCAGCGGCGTGTCGTTGGCGATACGAAGGCGCGCCACGCGCGCAACCAATTCGTTCGACGCCAGGCCGAGCACCATCATCTCGTCGGGCGACGGCGGATAGAGGCCGCGGTCGAGCCAAGCCGAACGCACCGCCATGCCGCGCCGCGCCATGTCTTCGGTAAACGAGGTCAGCATCGACAGCGACTGCTCGACGCGCTCCATGCGCGGCGCAACGAAGGTGCCGGAACCATGGCGCTGGACGAGGATGCCGCCTTTGACCAGGTCCTGCACCGCCTTGCGCACGGTGACGCGCGAAATGTCGGCCTTGCTGGCGATGTCGCGCTCGGAAGGCAGCGCATCGCCAGGTCCGATCAGCCCGCGTTTGACCGCATCCTCGATGCTCTTCCTGAGCTGCAGATAGAGCGGCGCGCCACTCTGCGACGATTGTTTCAGCGCCGCGAATATCTGGTCGGCGGCCTCGCTCATCGAGCTGCCTCCGCCGTGTTTGCGAAAATCCGAACCGCCATCTGCACCGCGCCGCCCAGCGCGTCATCGAGCGGCGGTTTCAGCAGCGCCCGGTAGCGGGCCGACAGGCGCGGCGCATAAAGCGGCGCCAGCCCGCCGAGCAGGCAGAGCGGATCGTCGCCGCCGAGGTCGAGCACGCCAAGCGCTGCCTCGACATCGGCGACCGCCTTGTCGAGGATCCAGATAGCGACGGCGTCGCCTTTTTCGGCATGTTCGAACACCTTGGGCGCGAAGCCGCCGAAATCGCCGGGCTTGGCATTGGTGGTGAATTCGACCACATCCTCGGGATTGTTGCGGAAAATGGCGAGCATGGTCTGCGTCAGCGGCGATCCCTGGCGGATGCCGTCATAGGCGAGCAGCGTCTGCTCGAGCAGGTCGCGGCCGATGCGGGCGCCGCTGCCCTGGTCGCCGACCTGAAAACCCCAGCCACCGATGGCGCGCGACTTGCCTCGTCTGCGCGCCATATAAGCGGTGCCGGTGCCGAGTATGGCCATGGCGCCCTCGCCTGAGCCAACCGCGCCTTCCAGCGCGATCTCGGCATCGGTCTCGACGCGGCTGATGCGGAACGGCAGGATCGCTTCGAGCTGCTGCCGGTAGGTGCCGACATTGGCGCCGGCAAGACCGAGAACGGCCGGAGTTTGCGGGATCAGTGCGGGATCCCTGCCCGCGGCGACAAAGGCCTGCTGCGCTGCGTCGACGATGTTCGTCCTGGCGCCGGTGAGATCGGTTCGGATGTTGGCGGCACCGCTTTTGGCGCGGCCGAGGACGCTGCCGTCGGCCGTTGCAAGGGCCGCCCTGCAGCTGGTGCCGCCGCCGTCGATGCCGAGCACGAATTTCACGCGATTTCTCCTCCGGGTGGATAATACCAATAAAATACCAATAGCCAAGGATTAATTTCCGTTTCAAAAAAGTTAAGGCGTAGTTTGTTGGAAAATCAGCCAATTGCGTTCGCAAGCCTGCACCGCCGCAAGGATTTCATTAATGCGTGTGGACAAGTGGTATTTTTTTGGTATGGTTTTCTCGATTGGAGGAAAGCGGATGGCCGAAACGCGCACCGAAGCGCTTCACCAGAATGCCGAGGAACTGGATATCCAGGCCCCGGAAGCCGTCCTTTCCTCGTTGGCCAACGCACAGATCGAGGCCGCCAAGGCTGTGCACGGCGCCATTCCTGCCATTGCCGGGGCAGCCGAAATCATCGCAAGCAGACTGAAAAGCGGCGGCAAGCTCGCCTATGCGGCTGCCGGCAGTTCGGGCCTGATGGCACTGGCCGATGCGCTTGAGCTGCCGGGCACTTTCGGCATCCAACGCGACCGCATCGCCATCCTGATCGCCGGCGGCGACGAGGCCTTCAAGACACTGGCCGGCGGGCCGGAGGACGACACCGAGGAAGCTTCGGCAGCAGTTGCTGCCGCCCGCATCGGCAAGGGCGACTGCCTGATCGCCGTCTCGGCCAGCGGCTCGACACCTTATGCAGTCGGGGCGATCGAGGACGCCAGGCGCCGCGGTGCGGCGACCATTGCCATCGCCAACAACAGGGATGCGCCGCTGCTGCGGCTGGCCGACATCGCCATCCTGCTCGAAACGCCGCCGGAGCTGATTGCCGGCTCAACGCGCATGGGCGCAGGCACCGCCCAGAAGATCGCGCTCAACATGCTGTCGACGCTCGCCGCCATTCATCTCGGCCATGTCCATGACGGCTACATGGTCAACCTCATGGCCGACAACATCAAGCTGCGCGACCGCGCCGCACGCATCGTTGCCGCCGTCAGCGGGCGCGACAAGGACGAGGCGGCCCGCCTGCTCGAAAGGAGCGGCGGCGTCGTCAAGACCGCTATTCTGCTCGCCGCCGGCGCCGCCAGCGCCGATGCAGCCGAGAAGATATTGGAAGGGACCGGCCACAAACTGCGGCCGGCGCTTTCCGCGATCGAGGGGAGCAAGGGGCGCAATGCCTCTGTTCTCATCAAAACCGAACCTGAAAAAGGTCAACAGGGAGACTGAGCATGACAACGAAGCTACTGACGGCACTTCTTCTCGGCACCAGCGTTCTCGGCTCCGCCGGGGTGGCTTATGCCGACGACGTAACGCTCAACATCGAAAGCTGGCGCGGCGACGACCTTGCCATCTGGAAGGACAAGCTGATCCCGGCCTTCGAAGCCAAGAACCCGGGCATCAAGGTGGTGTTCGCGCCGTCGGCGCCAACCGAATATGACGCCGCCCTCGGCGCCAAGCTCGCCGCCGGCTCGGCCGGCGACCTGATCACCTGCCGCCCGTTCGACAAGTCGCTGGAACTCTTCAAGAAGGGCAACCTCGCCGATCTGTCGGCGCTGCCGGGCATGGAGAACTTCTCCCCGGTGGCCAAGTCGGCCTGGCAGACCGACGACGGCAAGGCGACATTCTGCGTGCCGATGGCCTCGGTCATCCATGGCTTCATCTACAACAAGGACGCCTTCGACAAGCTCGGCATCAAGGTGCCGACCACGAATGAGGAATTCTACGCCGCGCTCGACAAGATCAAGGCCGACGGCACCTACATTCCGATGGCGATGGGCACCAAGGACCTCTGGGAAGCCGCCACCATGGGCTACCAGAACATCGGCCCGAACTACTGGAAGGGCGAGGAAGGCCGCGCCGCACTGATCAAGGGCGAGCAGAAGCTGACCGACCCTCAGTGGGTCGAGCCCTTCAAGGAACTGGCCAAGTGGAAGGACTATCTCGGCGACGGCTTCGAGGCGCAGACCTATCCGGACAGCCAGAACCTGTTCACGCTCGGCCGCGCCGCCATCTACCCGGCCGGCTCGTGGGAGATCGGCCTGTTCAACACGCAGGCGCAGTTCAAGATGGGCGCCTTCCCGCCGCCGGTGCAGAAGGCCGGCGACACCTGCTACATCTCCGACCACACCGACATCGGCATGGGCCTCAATGCGGCCTCGAAGAACGCGGATGCGGCCAAGACCTTCCTGTCCTGGGTCGCCTCGCCTGATTTTGCCACCATCTATGCCAACGCGCTGCCGGGCTTCTTCAGCCTGAACAACACGCCGGTGAAGATGGAAGACCCGCTGGCGCAGGAATTCGTCTCCTGGCGCGACAAGTGCAAGTCGACGATCCGCTCGACTTACCAGATCCTGGGCCGCGGTACGCCGAACCTCGAAAACGAGACATGGGTTGAATCGGCTAACGTCATCAACGGCACCGACACGCCGGAAGCTGCCGCCAAGAAACTGCAGGACGGTCTCGACAGCTGGTACAAGCCGGCGAAGTAAGAGTGCGGCGAAGCGTTGTCTCCCCCCTCAAGGGGGAGATGTCGCCGAAGGCGACAGAGGGGGTCGGTCGAGGCAGGCTGCGGCTTGATCGCTGCTGGAAAGCACGGTCGAACGACGATGGCGCGCTGCCTCTGCCGACCCCACCCGCCTCGCTTTGCGAGGCACCCTCCCCTCGAGGGGGAGGGAGGCGCCGCGCTCTTTGACGGCAATAACAAGACCTGATCGGCGGGGACCGAACGCATGGCCGCAGCACCGAAAAGACCGTTCCGTTGGCATATCGGCGTTTTCCTGGCGCCGGCAGTGCTGGTCTATACGGCAATCATGATCCTGCCGCTGGCCGGCACGCTGCAGCTCTCCTTGTTCCGCAACATAGACCAGTCCCAAGTCTTCGTGGGACTGGCAAACTTCCGCACGCTGTTCGGCGATCCTAACTGGTCGGTGGGCTTCTGGAATGCTCTCCGGAACAATGTCTGGTTCTTCATCATCCACATGCTGGTGCAGAATCCCATCGGCGTCCTTTTGGCGGCGCTGCTGTCGAGCCCGCGGCTGAGATTCTCCGCCTTCTACCGAACGGCGATCTTCGTGCCGACGATCCTGTCCTTCGTCATTGTCGGCTTCGCCTGGAAGCTGATCCTGTCGCCGCTGTGGGGCGTGGCGCCGCATCTGCTCGATCTGGTCGGCCTCAAGAGCCTGTTCACGCCCTGGTTGGGCAAGGAGCAGTACGCGCTGACCACACTCAGCCTGATCTCGGTCTGGCAGTTCGTCGGCATCCCAATGATGCTGATCTATGCGGCGCTCTTATCCATCCCCGAAGAGGTGATCGAGGCGGCTGAATGCGACGGCATCACCGGCATGTCGCAGTTCTGGAAGATCAAGCTGCCGCTGATCCTGCCGTCGATAGGCATCATCTCGATCCTGACCTTCGTCGGTAATTTCAACGCGTTCGACCTGATCTACACCGCGCAAGGGGCGCTGGCCGGGCCGAACTATTCAACCGATATCCTCGGCACCTTCCTCTACCGTGCCTTCTTCGGCTTCCAGTTGCAGATCGGTGATCCCAACATGGGCGCGGCAATCGCCACGATGATGTTCCTGATCATCCTGGGCGGCGTCTGCGTCTACCTGTTCCTCGTGCAGACGCGCCTGCGTCGCTACCAGTTCTGAGGCGCCACATGAGCACGGCAACCCGCTCGCTGCCCCGCACCATTGGCGCGCATGCGATCCTTCTGACCTACACGGCGATCGCGCTGTTTCCGGTAATCATCGTCATCGTCAACTCATTCAAGTCGCGCGCCGCCATCTTCGGTGCGCCGCTGGCGCCGCCGACGCCGAAAACCTTCGATCTAATCGGCTACACGACGGTGATCGGCCAGGGCGATTTCATCCACTATTTCCAGAACAGCCTTGTCGTCACCGTCGCCTCGCTGTTCTTCGTGCTTTTGTTCGGCGCCATGGCGGCTTTCTCGCTGTCGGAATACCGCTTCCGCGGCAATTCGCTGATGGGGCTCTATCTGGCGCTCGGCATCATGATCCCGATCCGCCTTGCCACCGTCGCCATCCTGCAATTGATGGTGGCGAGCGGGCTAGTCAACACGCTGACGGCGCTGATCCTGGTCTATACGGCGCAAGGCCTGCCGCTTGCCGTCTTCATCCTCTCGGAATTCATGAAGCAGGTCTCCGACGATCTGAAGAACGCCGGGCGCATCGACGGTCTCTCGGAATACACCATCTTCTTTCGCCTGGTGCTGCCGCTGGTGCGACCATCGATGGCGACGGTCGCGGTCTTCACCATGATCCCGATCTGGAACGATCTATGGTTCCCGCTGATCCTGGCGCCGTCGGAGGAGACCAAGACGGTGACGCTCGGCGCCCAGCTGTTTCTCGGCCAGTTCGTCACCAACTGGAACGCCATCCTGGCGGCGCTGTCGCTGGCAATCATGCCGGTACTGATCCTCTACGTCATCTTCTCGCGGCAGCTGATCCGCGGCATCACTTCGGGGGCGGTCAAGTGAGTTCGCAACAACCTCTTCGCGTCGTCGTCGCCGGCCTCGGCAATATGGGCCGCAGCCATGCGCTGGCCTATCACACCAATCCGGGATTCCAGATCGCCGCGC
Source organism: Mesorhizobium sp. M0074 (assembly GCF_040322975.1). Taxonomy (NCBI): domain Bacteria; kingdom Pseudomonadati; phylum Pseudomonadota; class Alphaproteobacteria; order Hyphomicrobiales; family Phyllobacteriaceae; genus Mesorhizobium; species Mesorhizobium sp. M0074. The sequence continues at coordinate 45,980 of NZ_JAMYUM010000022.1, read as the reverse complement.
TGGTCAACCGCTCCGATGTGCCGCTGCCGGAAGGGCTTTCGACCTACGCCATCCGGCGTTCCTTCGACGAGGCGCTACGCGAAGAAAAGCCCGATGTCGCCTGCATCGCCACCTATTCCGACAGCCATGCCGATTATGCGGTCAAGGCATTCGAGGCCGGCTGCCACGTCTTCGTCGAAAAGCCGCTGGCAACGACGGTCGCCGATGCAGAACGCGTCGTCGCAGCAGCCAAGGCCAACGGCAAGAAACTGGTGATCGGCTATATCCTGCGCCACCACCCGTCCTGGATCAGGCTGATCGCCGAGGCGCGCAAGCTCGGCGGCCCTTACGTGTTCCGCATGAATCTCAACCAGCAATCCTCCGGACATACCTGGGAGACGCACAAGCAGCTGATGCAGACGACGTCGCCGATCGTCGATTGCGGCGTGCATTATCTCGACGTGATGCTGCAGATCACCGACGCCAGACCAGTCGAGGTGCGCGGCATGGGGCTACGGCTGAGCGACGAGATCGCGCCGTCGATGTACAATTACGGTCATCTGCAGGTGCTGTTCGACGACGGTTCGGTCGGCTGGTACGAGGCCGGCTGGGGGCCGATGATTTCGGAGACGGCTTTCTTCGTGAAAGACGTGATCTCGCCCAATGGCTGCGTGTCGATCGTCATGAAGGAGGGTGTCAGGTCCGACGACATCGACACCCACACCAAGACCTCGACCATCCGCCTGCACAGTGCGGCGACCGGAGCCGACGGCAAATTCGCCAAACCGGACGAGATGCTGTCGATGCAAGGCGAGCCCGGCCATCAGGACCTCTGCGACCTGGAACAGGCGTTTGTGCTGAAGGCGGTCCGCGAGGATCTGGACTTGACCCGTCACATGGACGACGCGGTGAAGTCGCTCGCCGTCTGCCTTGCCGCAGACGAGAGCGTGCGCAGCGGCCTCGCCGTCAAACTCTAGAACAGGGACGAAGCCGTGGGCTCGCTGAACATCGAGAACGTAAAAAAGGCCTTCGGGCCGGTCGAGGTGCTGAAGGGCATCAACCTCGAGGTGACCGATGGCGAGTTCGTTGTCTTCGTCGGTCCATCCGGCTGCGGAAAGTCGACGCTGCTGAGGGTCATCGCCGGGCTGGAGGACTCGACCTCGGGCCGCGTGGTCATCGACGGGGCGGACGTCTCCGCCACCCCGCCGGCCAAGCGCGGCATCGCCATGGTGTTCCAGACCTATGCGCTCTATCCACATCTGACGGTGAAGAACAATATGGCCCTCGGCCTCAAGCAGGCGGGCACACCGGCGGCCGAGATCGACCGCCGCATCGGCATCGCCTCCTCGATGCTGTCGCTGGAGCCCTACCTCTCGAGGCGGCCGGCCGAGCTCTCCGGCGGCCAGCGCCAGCGCGTCGCCATCGGCCGCGCCGTGGTGCGTGAGCCCAAGCTGTTTCTGTTCGACGAGCCGCTGTCGAACCTCGACGCCGCACTGCGCGTCAACACCAGGCTGGAGATCGCGCAATTGCATCGCCGGCTGAAGGCCACGATGATCTATGTCACCCACGACCAGGTCGAGGCGATGACGCTGGCCGACAAGATCGTGGTCCTTAATGCGGGCAGGATCGAGCAGATCGGCGGACCGATGGAGCTTTACAATTCGCCGGCAAATGAATTCGTCGCCGGCTTCATCGGCTCACCGAAGATGAACTTCGTCGACGGCGCCAGGCTTGGCGAAACGGCAAAGACCATCGGCGTCCGTCCCGAACATCTGACCGTCGATCCCAAATCCGGCGCCTGGAAAGGCACGGTCGTCCATGCCGAGCACCTTGGCGCCGACACCAACCTCTATCTCGACTGCGAGAAGGCCGGCTTGATCACAGTGCGCATTTTTGGCGTCTATAACGCCGAACCTGGTGCCACGCTCTACGCGACGCCGGATCCGGCGAAGACATACCGGTTTGGAGCCGCCGGGAAGGTGCTGAAATAGCTGGTGCCGACTCCCCTTCTCCCTTGTGGGAGAAGGTGGCCGAGCGAAGCTCGGTCGGATGAGGGGTGTTGGACGGATCGCTATGCTGAAGGCGTAAGCGACGGAAATCCTTCGATGTTTTCTCGTCGCGTTTCTTCCAGCACCCCTCATGCGTCTCGGCGCTGCGCGCCGATCCACCTTCTCCCACAAGGGGAGAAGGAAGAGCGCCTACGCATCCGCCCTGAACGTCTGCTTCTGGATGCCCAGCCCTTCGATACCGAGCTCGACCACGTCGCCGGGCTTCAGGAAGACCGGCGGCTTCATGCCGAGGCCGACGCCGGGCGGCGTGCCGGTCGAGATGATGTCGCCCGGGTGCAGCGACATGAACTGGCTGAGATAGGAGACGAGATAAGCGACGCCGAAGACCATGGTCTTGGTCGAGCCGTTCTGCATCGTCTTGCCGTTGACCGTCAGCCACATCGGGATGTTCTGCGGGTCCTTGACCTCGTCCTTGGTCACCAGCCACGGGCCGATCGGCCCGAACGTGTCGCAGGATTTGCCCTTGGTCCACTGGCCCTGGCGCTCGGCCTGGAAGGCGCGCTCGGAGACGTCATGCGCGACGCAGTAGCCGGCGACATAATCCAGCGCCTCGGCCTCGGTGACATATTTAGCGGTCTTGCCGATGACCACGCCGAGCTCGACTTCCCAATCGGTCTTGACCGAGCCGCGCGGGATCAGCACGTCGTCGTTCGGCCCGACAATGGCCGAGCTTGCCTTCATGAAGATGATCGGCTCCGGCGGAACGGTGGCGCCGGTTTCGGCGGCGTGGTCGGAATAGTTGAGACCGATGCAGATGAATTTGCCGGTGCCGGCGACGCAGGCGCCGATCCGCGGCTTGCCGGAAACCGCCGGCAGCGTCTTCGGGTCGAGCTTCGACAATGTCTCGAGCGATGCCGGGTCAAGTGCCTTGCCGGCAATGTCGGTGACATGGGCGGAGAGGTCGCGGATCGTTCCATCGGCATCGAGCAGGCCGGGGCGTTCGCTCCCCGCCTCGCCATAGCGCAGCAGTTTCATGCAGTTTTCTCCTAGTTGCGACCAGAGGCCGTTTGCAAACTCGCTCCGCTGCCGCGAATGGCGTGGGTTTCGAGAACCGGAGCGGAGCGTACTTAAAGTACGTGAGCACCGGAAGCGCAGAAAGCCGCGTCAGGCGCCCGGCGGAGTAGGGTTTTCAAATGGCCTCTTAGATCGACCAGCCACCGTCGATATTATAAGCCTGCCCCGACGTATAGGTGGCGCCGGCCAGATAGACGGCGAGATCGGCGATTTCCTCGGGCGTGCCGAGCCGGCCCATCGGCTGGCGGGCGATGAAGGCGGCGCGAGCTGCTTCGTAGTCGCCCTGCGCATGCATGCGGTCCTGCAGCGACGGGCTTTCGACCGTGCCCGGACAGATGGCATTGCAGCGTATGCCCTTGCCGACATAGTCGGCGGCGACCGACTTGGTCAGGCCGATGACGGCTGCCTTGGTTAGGCCATAGACGAAGCGGTTCGGCACGCCCTTGGTCGAACTGGCCAGCGATGCCATGTTGATGATCGAGCCGTCGCCGCGCTCCAGCATGCCGGGCAGCACGGCGCGGATGGTGCGGATCATCGAGCGGACATTGAGATCATAGGCAAAGTCGAGATCGCCGTCCTTCATCTCGAGGATCGAGCCGGAATGGACGAAGCCGGCGCAATTGAACAGCACGTCGACGGCGCCGATCTCGGCAAAAGCGGCGTTCACCGCCTCGTCGTTCAGCACGTCGAGCTTGCGGGTCTTGATACCGGGCGTCTTGCCGAGGTCGGCGAGCACCACCTCGTTAATGTCGGTGGCATGGACGACGGCGCCGGCCTTGGCAAACGCCAGCGCGCTCGCCCGGCCGATGCCTTGCGCCGCCGCCGTGACGACAACGATTTTGCCTGTCAGATCCGCCATGCTTTTCTCCTCGCCCGTCTGTGGTCGTTCGGCTTTTACCGGCGCAAGGCCGGGGCGCAATGTGCCAGCCGGGCACTACCATCCCGCCTGTTTCTATATTCGCCTGCCAGCCAAATGTTTTTTCTCGGTAAAGAACATTTGTTGGCCCGTCAAGCCCGGACGTCCCTCCGGGACACTCAGTCGCCGTAGGGCACCCAGACGTTCTTGACCTCGATCGCACGGCGCAGCAAGGCATCGCCGGCTGCTTCGCTCGACGCCCAGTCGAGGCTGTGGCCGTTGCCGGTCCAGACGCGTTTGAGATTGCCGATGGACTCGGCCTCGGCCTTGGCGCAAGTCTCGGCATCGGCGAACACCCAGAGCCCGTCGACATCGTCATGCTTGGCCAGCACGCCGGCGAGCTCGGCGCTACGGCCGGTGACGATATTGATGGCGCCTGCCGGAACGTCGGAATATTCGATGACCTGGTAGAGGTCGGTGGCAAGCAGCGGGTATTTTTCGGACGGCACGGCGACCACGGTGTTGCCCATGGCGAGCGCCGGCGCCACCAGCGAGATCAAGCCAAGCAAAGGCGCGTTGTCCGACGCGACGATACCGACGACCCCGACCGGTTCGTGCAGTGCCAGCGTGACGGCGCGGGCCGGCGGCTGGTGGACGCGGCCCTCGAATTTGTCGGCCAAGCCGGCATAGAGGAACAGGCGCTCGATCGACAGCTCGACCTCGTCACGCGCCGCCTTGGCGGTCGCGCCGGTGAGCTGCGTCAAACGGGCGGCAAACTCGTCGGCGCGGCCGGACAGATTTTCGCCCAGGTAGTAGAGCACTTGGCTGCGGTTGTAGGCGGTCGCCTCCGGCCAGGCCTTGCAGGCGCGCGCGGCCGCGACAGCGTCACGGATATCCTTGCGGTTGCCGAGACCGACCTCGCCGGCAAGCTTGCCCTTGGCGGTGGCGATGGCGATGGAATAATTGCCGTCCGGCCGGACCTGCTTGCCGCCGATGAACAGCTTTGCCGTGCGGTCGATGGCGGCACCTTCCGCCTGCTCGACAGGTTGAGCCGAAGACGTTGCCGGCTTGATGAACGGGCCGAGCGGCAGTTTTGCCGAGAGATATTCGAACATGCCCTCGCGCCCGCCTTCGCGGCCAAAGCCGCTCTCGCGGTAACCGCCGAAGCCGCAGGCGGCGTCGAACATATTGGTGCCGTTGACCCAGACGACGCCCGCCTTCAATTGGGGCGCGACGTGCAGGGCAAGATTGATGTTCTCGCTCCACACCGAAGCGGCCAGGCCATAGCGTGTGTTGTTGGCGAGCTCGACCGCTTCCTCGGTGTTGCGGAAGGTCATAGTGGCGAGCACCGGCCCGAACACCTCTTCCTGTGCCAGAATGTTAGCCGGCGAAACACCGGTCGCCAGCGTTGGCAGATGGTAATAGCCCGAGGAGGGCAGCGCCGAGTCCGGCTGCCAGCAGATTGCGCCCTGCTTGGCGCCCTCGGCGATCAGGCCCTTGACGCGATCGAGCTGGGTCAAATCGACCAGCGGGCCGATATCGGTGTTCTTGTCGAGCGGGCTGCCGACGCGCAGCCGGCTCATCCGCGTCTTGACCTTGGCGATGAAGGCATCGGCGATGCCCTCCTGCACCAGAAGCCGCGAACCGGCACAGCACACCTGGCCCTGGTTGAACCAGATGCCGTCGACCAGTCCCTCGACGGCGCTGTCGAGATCGGCATCCTCAAAGACCACAAAGGCCGACTTGCCGCCAAGCTCCAGCGACAGTTTCTTGCCCGAACCGGCGGTGGCTTTGCGGATGATCTTGCCGACCTCGGACGAACCGGTGAAGGCAATCTTCTGGATCCCGGGATGATTGACGATTGCCCCACCCGCCTCCGGCCCGCCCTGGACGATGTTGACGACGCCCTTCGGCACGCCGGCGCGTCCACAGATCTCGGCAAACAGGATCGCGGTGAGCGGCGTGAATTCCGCGGGTTTGAGCACCACGGTGCAGCCCGCAGCGAGCGCCGGCGCGATCTTCCAGGCGAGCATCAAGAGCGGGAAGTTCCACGGGATGATCTGGCCGACGACGCCGACCCCCTTATGGCCTGGAAAATCCCTGTCCAGCGCCTGCGCCCAGCCGGCATGATGGATGAAATGGCGGATGGCCAGCGGCACGTCGATGTCGCGGCTTTCGCGGATCGGCTTGCCGTTGTCGATCGATTCCAATACCGCGAACAGCCGTTGGTGGCGCTGCATGGCGCGGCCGATGGCGTAGAGCACTTTGGCGCGTTGATAACCGGTGCTGGCGCTCCATTTCGGCAGCGCTTTTGTGGCGGCCGAAACCGCCGCGTCGATATCGGCGGCACCGGCATCCGACACCTTGGCCAGCAGCTTTCTCGAGGACGGATCGCTGGTGTCGAAGGTTTTGCCTCCGCTGGCTGCCTTCCAGTCGCCGCCGATAAACAGCGCTTTGCCGAAATCCCGCGCGGCAAGCCACGCATCGGCCTCGTTGCGCGCCTCCGGCGCCGGGCCGTATTCCATGGCGTGATAGCGTTCGAGAATGTTCATGGCGCGCTCCGAATCACGCCATCGCGTGGCGATGATTGGCCGAGTAGTGGCCGGTCAGATGATGCTCGAGCTGGCGCTCGATGTCGGTCAAAAGGCTCGATGCTCCGAAGCGGAACAGCTCCGGCTCCAGCCACGGCCGGCCCAGTTCTTCTTTCATCAGCACCAGCCAATCGAGCGAGGCTTTTGCCGTGGAAATGCCACCGGCCGGCTTGAAGCCGATGAGATAGCCGGTTTCCTCGAAATAGGCGCGGATGGCGCGCACCATGGCAAGGCCGACCGGCAGCGTCGCGTTGACGCTTTCCTTGCCGGTCGAGGTCTTGATGAAATCTGCACCCGCCATCATCGCCACCATCGAGGCGAGCATGACGTTGCGCAGCGTCGCGAGGTCGCCGGTGCCGAGGATCACCTTCAGATGGGCCTCGCCGCAAGCGGCGCGCATCGAGACAATCTCGTTATAGAGCTCCTGCCATTTCGCCCCGAATACCAGGCCGCGCGGGATGACGACGTCGATCTCGTCGGCGCCGTCCCTTACCGATGCTTCGATCTCCTGCAGACGTGTCGAAAGCGGTGCAAGGCCGTGCGGGAAAGCCGTGGAAACGGCGGCGACATGGACGCCGCTGCCGCGCAGCGCTTCGACGGCAGTGGCGACGAAGGGCTGATAGACGCAGACCGCCGCCGGGCGGATCTTTTCACCAGTAATGCCGAGCCCCTCGGCAATGTCGCGACGGAACGGGTTGACCGCCTTGGCACAAAGCCGGCGCACGCGCTCTTCCGTGTCGTTCGAGTTCAGCGTCGTCAGGTCCATGCAGGCGACGGCGCGCAGCAGCCAGGCGGCCTGGTTATCGGCCTTGATCGAGCGTCTTTTGGTCAGGCTGGCGACGCGGCGTTCCAGCGCCGAGCGGTTGACGCCGCGCATCGATTCCATGAAGCCGAGATCGAGCCTCATGCCGGGATTGCGAGCAATGCCATGGGCTTGCGGGATTGGTGCATTGGCGGCGGCGCGTGCCGGCAGCGGCGTGACCTTCGATATGCCGACGTCGGTTTCGCGGATTGTGCTGCTCATCTCCTGCCCCTTGTTCAGCGACTTATGCCGAAGATAGACCGTGAAGCAGCGCTTCACGAGTCCTTCAAGCGGTCATAGCGGAAAAAGACAGTCAAGGCAGCCGATTTTTGACCGCATGATCAAAATCAGGGTCTCGAACCAGCGGACGCTGAACTGCGCGTCTCAGCCGACGAAGGCGCGCTCGACGACGAAGCTTGCCGGATGATGCAGCGAGCCTTCCTGGAAGCCGTGGCTTTCGGCCAGTTCCTTGACGTCCTTCAGCATATGCATCGAGCCGCAGATCATGATGCGGTCGGTTTCGGGATTGAGCCTGTCGATGCCGAGATCGGTGTAGAATTTGCCCGAGCCGATCAGCGCGGTGATGCGGCCCATGCGCTCGGAGGTCTCGCGCGTCGTCGAATTATACAGCGTGACGCGGCCGCCGGTCAGTTCGCCGATCAGCGGATCGTTCTCCAGTGCGGCCACCAGTTCCTGGCCGTAGGTGAGCTCGGCATTGTCGCGGCAGGTATGGGTCAGGATAACCTGCTCGAACTTCTCATAGGTATCGGGATCGCGCAGCAGGCTGGCGAATGGAGCAATGCCGGTGCCGGTCGAGATCATGAACAGGCGCTTGGCCGGCGTCAGCGCGTCGACCACCAGCGTGCCGGTCGACTTCTGCCGTATGATGACGGTATCGCCGATCTCGATTTTCTGCAGCTCCGAGGTAAGCGGGCCGTCCGGCACTTTGATCGAGAAGAATTCGAGTTCGTAGTCCCAGGCAGGGCTGGCGATCGAATAGGCGCGGAACACCGGCTTCTCGGCATTGGGCAGGCCGATCATGACGAACTCGCCGGAACGGAAGCGCAGCGATTGCGGCCGGGTGATGCGGAACGAAAACAGCCGGTCGGTATAATGCTTCACCGAGACGACGGTTTCGGCATAGACATTGGCCGGTATCGGGAACTGCAACGGCCGGGCGCCGGCAGTGTTGAACGCGGATATGGTGTTCATCAAACCTAACCTTCCGGGCCAGCTCAGCGCCCGCGCCAAATCTTCACCTGCGCGCCCGAACCGGTCAGGTTCCAGCGTGCCGTTTGCACACTCCGAAGCGGTAAGCTCTTGTGTCCGGAATTTATTAGTATACAAACGATATTTGCGTCAAGACGCCGCCGTAAAACAGCTTTCCAAACTGAGGCATGTAAGCAGTTCGGGCATTTCGGGTTTCGACAATGGAACAGAATTTTTCGGCGCAAGCTCTGGATTCGACGGGCAGCGTCGTCGCCGGTATCGATGTCGGCGGCACCTTTACCGACCTGCTTCTGATCGACGGCCGTGACGGCGGCCGGGTGCATATCGCCAAGACCCCGACGACGGTCGACAACCAGGCTTTCGGCGTCGTTGCAGCTCTTGGTGCCACCGGCTTTCCCGTCGACGGCATCGACCTCATCGTGCACGGCACGACGACCACCACCAACGCGGTGCTGGAGCGCCGGCTGGCCAAAACCGGCATGATCACCACGCGCGGCTTTCGTGACGTCATCGAGCTTGGCCGGCGGACACGGCCGCAAGCCTATGGCATGACAGGCACGTTCGTGCCGATCATTCCGCGCAATCTGCGGCTCGAAGTGTCGGAGCGGGTCGAGGCCTCGGGCGCGGTGCGCATACCGCTCGACGAGGCCGAGATGCGGGCAGCGATTTCACAACTGATCGCGGCCGGCTGCGAATCCCTCGTCATCCATTTCCTGCATTCCTACGCCAACCCGAGGCATGAGCGGCGTGCCGCCGAGATCGCGGCCGAGCTTTGGCCGAACGGCTACATCACGACAGGCCATGCGCTGCTTTCGGAAGCGCGCGAATTCGAGCGCGGCGTCACCGCTTCGGTCAACGCCTCGGTGCAACCGATCCTCGAACGCTATGTCGAGCGGCTGCGCAAGGAGCTGGCGTCAAAAGGCTACGCCCGCGACTTCCTGATCATGAACGGCAATGGCGGCATGATCTCGGCCCGCTTTGTCACACGTGAGTCGGCCAAGACCGTCATGTCCGGCCCCGCTTCCGGCGTCATTGCTGCCGCCTATACGGGAAAACGCGCCGGCTTCGAAAACCTGGTCACCTATGACATGGGCGGCACCTCGACCGACGTGGCGCTGATCCGCAACGCCGAGCCGGCGGTGTCGAACGAGATCGAGATCGAGTATGCGATGCCGATCCACGTGCCGATGGTGGCGGTGCATACGGTCGGCGCCGGCGGCGGCTCGATCGCCCGCGTCGATGCGGCCGGTCTGATCCAGATCGGCCCGGAAAGCGCCGGCGCCAATCCCGGCCCGATCTGCTACGGACGCGGCGGCTTGGAGCCGACCATTACCGACGCTAATCTGGTGCTCGGCAGGCTGGCGCCGAAGAAGCTGCTCGCGGTGGAAAACCCGGTCACCGTCGAACGGGTCACCGGCATATTCGAGGACAGGATCGGCCGCGCCACAGGCTTGTCCGGCGTCGAGGCGGCGGGTGCGGTGCTGCGGCTCGGCAACGTGAAGATGGCCGGCGCCATCCGCATGGTGTCGGTGTCGCGCGGCCACGACCCGCGCGATTTCGCGCTGTTCGCCTTCGGCGGCGCCGGGCCGCTGCATGCGACGGCACTGGCGCGCGAGCTCGGCCTGCCCAAGGTGCTGGTGCCGGCGCGGCCGGGCATCACCAATGCGCTCGGCTGCGTCGTCGCCGATCTGCGCCATGATTTCGTTAATACGGTCAACCAGCCGGTGGCCCGTCTCGATGAAATCCAACTCCACGAGACATTGGAACGGCACCGAAACGAAGGCAAGGAGCTGATCGGCAAGGAGGCGGTGAAGCCGGAAATGATCCGCGTCACGCATTCCGCCGACATGCAGTTCGTCGGCCAGACGCATATCATCAACGTGCCGCTGCCGTCATCTGCGGTGACACGCGAGGGACTGCAGCAACTGTTCGAGAAGGCCTATTTCGCCCGCTTCAAGGTCCAGTTGCCGGAAATCCGCGCCAATCTGGTCAACCTCAACACCTCGGTCACCGGCGTGCGGCCGGCAATCGATCTGTCCCGGCTGATCGACCCGGCTGGGCGCGCCAAAACGCTCGAAGAGGCGCGGCGCGAGATCCGGCCTGTCTGGTATGGCGGGCGCTGGTACGACACGCCGGTCTACAGCAGAGAGAAGTTGCCGCTCGACGCAACAATCGAAGGTCCGGCGATCCTCGAACAGATGGACGCGACGACTGTGCTGGAGCCCGGTGACCGGGCGCGATCGGATGCCGACGGCAACATCATCATCGATATCGGCGAGGCCTGAGATGGAAAAACTCGACGCCATCACCCTTTCGGTCATCCAGGCGGCGCTACAGCAAGTCTGCGACGAAATGGACCTGACATTTTCGCGCGCCGCCTTCTCGCCTGTCATCGCCGAGGCCAATGACCGTTCGGATGGCATCTATTCGGCGCTCGATGGTTCGCTGATCGCGCAAGGCAGCCAGGGCCTGCCGGTGTTCGTCGGCGTCATGCAGTATTCGACCAAAACGGTGATCGAGATGATCGCCGACGGTCGCTGCCTGCCGCCCGAGCCAGGCGATATCTACATCGTCAACGATCCCTATCTCGGCGGCACCCATTTGATGGATGTGCGCTTCGCCATGCCGGTCTATCGGGACGGCAAGATATTCTGCTGGCTGTCGAACACCGGCCACTGGCCCGACATCGGTGGTTCGGTGCCGGGCGGCTTTTCCGCCTCGGCAACAGCGGTCGAGCAGGAAGGCTTGCGACTGCCGCCGGTGAAATTATTCAAGAAGGGCGTGCTCGACCCTGAGATCTACGCCATCATCTGCTCGAACATCAGGGTTGCCGACCAGCGCATCGGCGACATCCGGGCGCAGGCGGCGGCACTGCTGATCGGTCAAGACCGACTGAACGGAATCCTGGATCGTTACGGAGATGAAACGGTCGTCGGTGCGATCGCCGAACTGCGCCGCCGCGCCGCCGAACAGATGCGCGCGAACATATCAGCCATTCCCGACGGCATTTACCGGTCGCAGGCTTTTGTTGATTCCGACGGCGTGGTCAACGAGCCGCTGACTATCGCGCTGGCGGTCGAAAAACAGGGCGACACGCTCAGCTTCGACTTCTCCGGTTCGTCAAAGCCCTGCGCTGGGCCGATGAACAGCGTGCTGGCGACGACCTTGTCCTCGGTCTATCTCGCCATGCGGCACATTTTCCCCGACGTGCCGATCAGCGCTGGCGCCTTCGAGCCGCTGATCGTCAAGCGGCCGGAAGGCACCTTCCTCGACGCCAAATATCCGCGGCCGGTATCGGGCTGCGCGGCTGAGGTTTCGCAGCGCATTGCCGAAGCGGTGTTCGCGGCGATGGTGCAGGCGCTGCCGGACAAGGTGACGGCGGCCCCCGCCGGCTCCAGCGGCAATTTCGCGCTCGGCGGCAACGATCCGGCCCGCGGCCGCGATTATGTCATGTACCAGATCTCCGGCGGCGGCTATGGCGGCAATGCCGGTCACGACGGCCTGACCAATGGCTGCTCGACCATCGGCATTTCCAAGTCGCCACCGGTCGAAATCATGGAGCAGGCCTTCCCGGTGCTCTACCGCCACTACGCCCTGCGCGAAGGCTCGGGCGGCGCCGGCAAGCATCGCGGCGGTTTTGGCCTCGCCTATGAGGTCGAGATCCTGCGCGGCGACGCCCGCGCCTCTTTCGTCATGGATCACGGCCGCTTCGGCCCGCAAGGCGCGCTCGGCGGCAAGGACGGCGCGGTCAACACGGTCACCGTGTTCCGCGACGGCAAGGAACATGTGCCGCCGCACCTCTCCAAGGAACAGGACATCGCGCTGAAGGCAGGCGACCGCGTGCGCGTTAGCACGCCGGGCGGCGGCGGCTACGGCGATCCGTTGCAGCGGGATCCGGAATTGGTCGCTCGGGACGTCAGGCTAGAGTACTATACCGCCGAGCAAGCCAGGGACCTGTTCGGGATCAAATGAATCCACAAGACAAATTCAAATGCCGTGTCTGCGGCCTCGATCAATCTCCCGATCTGCCATGGGGCGAGAACGGCAAAGAACCCAGCTCCATCATATGTTCGTGCTGTGGAGTGGAGTTCGGCTACGAAGACGACGGCCTCGGCAATTGTTTGTCAATTCGCCGGCATTGGGTGGAGGTTCGGCGATGCAAGTGGTTCGCGCCGGAGGATCGGCCGCTCGATTGGGACATGCCCGCTCAAATCAGAGGTATTCCGTTAGCCTATAAAGGCGCAGAGGATGAGCAACTGATCCAACGATATCTGCAGGCCGGAGAGCCGCCGCTACAAGGCTTGGCGGCGCTGAGCGCGGTGGAGAAGCCGGACCGGCAGTGAGGGTTTTACCGGGTGCTGGCATATCGCCCAGACCGCTGCGCACCGCTATGCCCTGTGGTCCAGCCTCGCGACCAGCCGGTCGCCGGCCCACTGGATGCCGCAGACCAGGACGATCAGGACGATGACCACGGCGATCATGACGGACGTCTCGAAGCGCTGGTAGCCGTAGCGGATGGCGAGGTCGCCGAGCCCGCCGGCGCCGATGGCGCCAGCCATGGCCGAGGCGCCGATAAGCGTCACCAGCGTCACCGTGAAGCCGGCGACGATGCCGGGCAACGCTTCCGGCACCAGCACCTCTCGAATGATCGTCCAGCGGTTGCCGCCCATGGCGCGTGCTGCCTCGATCAGCCCGTGGTCGACCTCGCGCAGTGACACTTCGGCGATCCGGGCATAGTAGGGCGTCGCCGCGATCGACAGCGGCACAATCGCTGCCCAGGTGCCGATTGAGGTGCCGACGATCAGCCGCGTCACCGGGATCAGCGCAACCAGCAGGATGATGAAAGGCACCGAGCGGAAGCCGTTGATGACCGCTCCGAGCGCGCGGTTCATCCACAGGTTTTCGGCGATACCGCCGCGGTCGGTGGCGACCAGCGCCAGGCCGAGCGGCAGCCCGAAAACCAGCGAGATGAGGCCGGAGGCGGCCGTCATCAGGATCGTTTCCCAGATCGAACGGGCGAGAAGCTCAAACAGAACCGGCGACATGGCCAAGCACCTCCACCCGCGCTTGGCGGGCTTTCAAGAACGCGATCACCTCTGCCAGGTGAGCTTCATTGCTGCCGGCGACCGCCACGAACAGTGTACCGACAGGCTGCTGCTGGACGTGATCGATGCCGCCATGCACGAGGCGGAACGAGCCGGGAACTGCCGAGGCAAGATCGGACAAAAGCGGGCTTCGGGCGGCCTCACCCGCCACGTCGATCCTGAGGATCGCCTCCACGCCGGCGTTCTGCGTTAGCCGGCTTGCGATCTCCGCCGGCAATTGCGGCCGGATGCCGCCGAGCAGGCTTTGTGTGATCGCCGACTTCGGATCGGCAAACACCGACCACACCGGCCCTTGCTCGACGATCCGCCCAGCGTCGATCACCGCGACACGATCGGCGATCGAACGGATCACCTCCATCTCATGGGTGATGAGCAGGATGGTCAGGTCGAGCTGCCGGTTGATATCTCTGAGCAAGGCGAGGATGGAGCGCGTCGTCTCCGGGTCCAATGCCGAGGTCGCTTCGTCGGACAGCAGCAGCGCCGGGCGCGCCGCAAGCGCCCGGGCAATGCCGACGCGCTGCTTCTGCCCGCCCGACAGCGACGCCGGATAGGCTTTCGCCTTCTCCGACAGGCCGACGAGCTCGAGCAGCTCGGCAGCGCGCGCCAGGCGTTCGGCCCTTGGCCGGCCTTTGATCTTGAGCGGCAGCGCTACATTGTCTTCGACCGTCTTGGCAGACAGCAGGTTGAAATGCTGGAAGATCATGCCGATACGCCGACGCAGCGGTTGCAATTCGCGCTCGCCGAGCCGGCTGATGTCGCGGCCTTCGATGAAGACCTGTCCTGTATCCGGCCGCTCCAGGCCGTTCAGGCAGCGTATCAGCGTCGACTTGCCGGCGCCGCTCCGGCCGATGATGCCGAGGATCTCGCCCTGGCGCACGCTGAGCGATACGCCGTCCAGCGCCGCTGTCGCGCCGAAGCAGCGCTTCAGCTCGATGAGGCGCACGACATCGTTCGGTCCCGCGGAGCGGCCGCCGACGGGATGCATGACTTCGGTGACCGAGGCGAAATGCTGGTTCATGAAAGTTCCTGTATTCGTGCCCGCAAAACGCGATCGCGGTCCGCGTTGGAGCGCGGACCGCTTTATCATGCCGGGCTTCAGCGCCAAGTCGAGCTCGGTATCAATAGGCGCTGATGCCGGTTCCCTTGTAGACTCGGTCGAATTCGGCCTTCACCTTTTCGTTCTGGTAGGAGGCGACCAATGTCTTTACCCAGGGCTGGTTTTCATTGCCGGCCTTGACCGCGATGAAGTTGCGGTAGGGATTGTCGGCCACCGCCTCCTGGGCGATGCGGTTCTCCGGTGTGAGGCCGCTTTTAAGCGCCCAATCCGTGTTGACCACGGCCCCGTCGAGGTCTTCCACCGAGCGCCCGACAATCCCGGCGTCAAGCTCCTTGACGACTAATTTCTTCGGGTTTTCGGCAATGTCGGTCGTCGTAGCCAGAATGCCGGTGCCTTCCCTGAGCTTGATCAGACCTTCGCTCTGCAGAACGCGCAGTGCGCGGCCCTCATTGGACGGGTCGTTCGGCACGCCAATGACGGCGTCTTCGGGCAGGTCGGCAATCTTCGTGTACTTCTTGGAATAGAGGCCGATCGGCCAGACCCCGGTATAGCCGACCGGGACGATGTGATAGCCCTGCGTCTTGATCTGGTTGTCGAGATAGGGCTTGTGCTGGAAGGCGTTGGCGTCGATTTCGCCACGCTCGAGTGCTTCATTCGGCTGGGTGTAGTCGTTGAACACCACGGTCTCGATCGTCAGCCCCCTCTCCGCCGCCTGGGCGGTGACGACGCGCCACACATCCTCGTCCTCGCCGCTCATGATGCCGACCTTGACCGCCGTCTTGTCTTCGGCGAACGACGGCGCAGCAAGGCCGACAATCGCAACCGCCGACGCGAAAAGTACAGCCAGACCGGCGCGCCGGTTTATACTTGCGGAGAGAAATGAGAGCAAAGTGTTGGTATTCCCAGACATGATCTATCCCGTCGGTTCTGAAGTCGTTGCGGCCAGGCGGAGTGCCAAGCCTTGCCGGCATCATCGGGAATGCTGACCGTCGGATCAAAGCACCGTATTTCCCGCGAAATGCGAAGCCAGGAATATTCTCTTAAAGTTTCGGGCCTGGCGAGCACAGGGCGTGCTGGGATCATGCGTTCTAAGCCAATGCTGGTTCAGAAATTGTCCGGACGTCGTCTCCGCTATGAGGCCCGCCGTGCTTCGAAGCGGCGGGCCTTTCTGCGTCCGAATGCCCAACACGGGCAGCGGTGTGGGATGTCGACAATGCTGGACGCGCCGCATGTCCCTTCAAAGCGACGCGCTTGCTCACTCGATGACCTTTACAATCCTGCGCGTGCCAGGATCGACCAGGACGGTCCGATTGTCGACGACGACATAGCGGTATTTGACGTCGGGAACCTCATGAAGCTCGACGGTATCGGGCAGTGTCGAGCCGACATTGAGCTCCACGCCGGGAAGCTGGACGGACGCCAGAGGCTGCTTTTTCACATACTCGCGTACGATCGTCTCCTGCTGCGGTTCGATGACCACGTCCTGAGCGGCAGCGGCGCCAATACCCGCAAGCAGCAAGAACCCAGCCGCGGCTGCCGAAAGATGCATTCTCATGATCGTCTCCTTTCATGGTGAGCCACCTCTGCGCTGCGCCGCGTCATGCTGTTCGCAGCGGGGTCGCTATAGGCCGGTAACGTCATCAGGTGGAGCTTGTTCCGCCACTCGGATCGCTTGCCGTTTCGCTCCATTAGTTTGGAACAAAGTTTTTTAGCCGCAGTTTTACGCGGTGAAGGGACGCGTTTTCCAAGGAGATCTCTCATGAAAGGCGTTCTGATCACCAGCATGCTAGCAATCAGCGTCAGCTGCGGGGCTGCACTTGCCCAGACGCAGCAGTCGACCGACGACCAGTCCGGCGCCAATTGTGCAGCCGGCACTGCCAATTGCCAGAACGGCGCCAAAATGGGCGAGCAGGCTCAGGGCAAGGCCGGCGCTGCAACTGATCAACAGGCGCAAGGCAACAAGAAGCTGAAGACCGATGAGCAAGCCAAAGGCAAGGCCGGCGCAACGACTGACCAGCAAGCCCAGGGCAAACCGAAACTGAAGACCAACGAGCAGGCTCAGGGCAAGGCTGGCGCCACGACTGACCAGCAGGCCCAGGGCAGCACCAAGATGAAGACCGACGAACAGGCCCAAGGCAAGGCCGGAACCACCACCACCGAGCAGGGCCAAGGCAGCACGAAAATGAAGACCGAGGAGCAGGCTCAGGGCAAGACTGGGACCACGACCACCGAGCAGACTCAGGGCAATGCCTCGACGCAGACGCAAGACCAGAGTTCGACCGCTTCCATCAACAATGTGACCGTTGAACAGAAGACGGAGATCACGCAGGTCATCAAGGAGACGAACGTCCAACCGGTTTCCAGCGTCGATTTCGACATCTCTGTCGGTGTCGAGGTTCCGCGAAAGAAGGTCCGGCTGCATCGCCTGCCGGCGCGCATCGTCAAGATCATTCCGGCTTACGAAGGCTATGAGTATTTCGTGCTCGCCGACGGCCGGATCGTCATCGTCGACCCGAATACCTACGAGATCGTGATTATCCTGACCTAGTCGTGGCCAGACGGTCTACCGTGGGTTGATGCACCAAAAAAGCCCGCCGCGCAGCTCGGGCGGCGGGCTTTTCCGTACCCGGCTCCAGCGTCTGCAAATCGCAAATCAAGGTCCGTCCTCGGGGCGAGGAGTGAGCACTGTGTGATCGATGGTGTCGGGCAGGCAGGGACTGGGCACGCAGCTTGTTCGGACTGACGCGGTGGTCATGGCATCGATATCCGTAACCAGCGCCATTCTCGCGTAGTGCCGCGGCCACAGCGGCTCTCCAAACAGGACGAAGACGCCGCCAATCATCAAGGCCAGCAACATGAGTGCCGTAACATTTGCAAATATCTCGCCGTAGCGCATGAAGGCAGCCTGTCCCGTTCGGAAAGCGATTTCAGCCTGTGACAGCGGCGACCAGGACGGCGCCGAAAGCCGGCGCTACTATCCTTGAGGCCGCGCGAATGCCGCCTTCCATTGGATCCTCCCCGAACAAGCCGGATAAATAACGGCACTCTCGGTGCTTTGTTCCCGGCCGTGTGGCCGGACGACAGCCGCGTCACACAGGCCGTGTGTGGGGCGGCCTTTCGTTTGCAAAAGGCACTCTTCGCTCTCATTGATGCGCGGCAGCGAGGTTCTTGACATGACGTTCGTGCATTTGCAGCACCGGCAGCGTCTTCTTGGCAAACTCCTTCATCGCCGGATCGTCGCCGGAATTCGCGTAAGCGGAAAACAGCGCCACCGCTTCCTTATGCGCCTGGGTCTGCATGTCGATATATTTCGATTGGAAGCTGTCCCCGCTGGCCTCCTTGAGTTGGTCGAGCAGCGCCTGGTGCTTGGTGTCCAGCGACGGGCCGGCTGGCGCGGTGGCCGAAGTCGTCTGACCCTTGCTGAGCGCCGCCTTGAAGTCCTCGCCGGCCTTGGTGTGGTCCGTGACCATTTGCGCCGCGAATGCCTTCACGTCGTCGGCAGTCGCCTGCGTCTGCGCAAGTCGGCTCGATTCGATTTCGAATGTATTGGCGATGGGCACGGTCTTGACGAACGTCGCGGTGTCAACCTTGCTCATGGTGTCGGTCGTTAGAGGCGTCAGCGTCGCCGATTGGGCAAAAGCAGCCAAAGGTGCGCCAGCCATCATCGCTGCCGCAGTGATGGATAGAAGGGTTTTCATGGGGGTTCTCCGAGGCTGATGTCATCCCTCCGATGGCTCAACGCGCAAGCTGCGGCGAGGTTGCCTGGTCGTGGGGGGGGCCCCGCCGCCCCCCCCCCCCCCCGTCTCGCAATCTCCGCTTCGCTCCGATCACTCGCCGACCCTCCCCTCAAGGGGGAGGGTTTACCCCTGCGACGGCGTGAACCGCGCCACCAGGGTGTGGTTCTCTGCCGCATAGGTGAAGCGGACATGGGTGATGGGGTGCTCGGCGCTCCATGTCCGCCGCTCGATCACCAGGCACGGTGCGCCCGTCGCGATGTCGAGTGCCGCCGCTACGTGCTTTTCGGCGGCAACCGCGCGGATGCGATGCTCGGCCGCACTCCACGGCACACGGCCGATCAGCCACGGACCGGGCGCGGTGTCGAAAAACGCCTCTTCGGCGGCCTCCGGCACGGCAGCCAGGTTGATCAGCCGCTGCTCGTGGGCGAACGGCCGCTTGCCGGCGAAATGCCGGCATTCCAGCACCAGCACCGGCCCGGCGACGTCGAGTTCCAGCAGGGCGCGGTCGTCGGTGCTGCTGCGCCTTCTGTTTCGCGCCATGCGCTCATAGCGGTAGGGCAAGCCAAGTGCCTCGACCTCGATCCGGATGTCGTGGATTTCGAGAACGGCTGCCTGCGACTGCGGCCGGCGTACAAAACTGCCCGAACGACGCCGGCGCTCGATCAGCCCGGCCTTGGCCAGTTGCGACAGCGCCTTGTTCACGGTCATGCGCGAACATTTGTATTCGGCCGTCAGTTCATGCTCGAACGGGATGCGGTGGCCGGGCGCCCAGGCACCCGACAGGATCCGTTCGCTGATGTCCGACAGGATGCGCTGGTGCAGCGAAAGAACCTCGCCGCCGTCCGCGCTTCCAGAATCCGCGCTTATTGCCTCGATCATGCTCATGCCGAAAGCGCCGTCATCACCTTGCGGAACCGCTCGGCGATGGCATCGCGCCTGGCATGCATGCCGCCGCTGACCAGTTTCTTGCCATGCACCCAGACGCAATCGACCTTGGTGCCGTTGGCAAAAATCCAGGCGTCGAGGATTGCATCGCCCGTCTTGCCGGCCAGCGATGGATGCTTGCCGTCGAGCGAGACGAAATCGGCCGAGGCACCTGCTGCGATCTGCGAGGGGCCGGCGCCCAGCGCGGCACTGCCACCATCGAGCGCTGCATCGAATAGCGCACGGCCGGTCGAGCCGCCGGCCACCGCCAGCACGTTGCGGGCGCGGCGGGCGAGGCGCTGCGAATATTCGAGCTGCCGCAACTCGTCCGGCAGGCCGATCAGTACGTTTGAATCCGAGCCGATGCCGAAGCGGCCGCCATGCTGCATGAACAAGGACGCGGCAAAGGTGCCGTCGCCGAGATTGGCCTCGGTGATCGGGCAGAGACCGGCAACGGCGCCGCTTTTCGCCAAATCGGTCGTCTCGGTGTCGGTCATGTGGGTGGCGTGGATGAGGCACCAGCGCTGGTCGACCTTGGCGTTGGCAAGCAGCCATTCGACCGGCCGCGCGCCGGACCAGGCAAGGCAGTCCTCGACCTCCTTCATCTGCTCGGCGATGTGGATGTGGATCGGCCCCTCTGGTGCGATCACCATGATGTTTTCCAGTTCCTCCGGTGTCACGGCGCGCAGGCTGTGCGGGGCGACGCCGACGACGCCTTGATTCAGCGCGCGAATGGATTCGCGGCATTTCTCAACAAGCCGCGAGAACTGGTTCACATCGTTGATGAACCGGCGCTGGCCTTCATTTGGCGCAGCGCCGCCGAAAGAGGAATGCGCGTAGAACACCGGCAGCAAAGTCAGCCCGATGCCTGTCTCGGACGCTGCGGCAACGATGCGCTGCGCCATCTCGGCGATGTCAGCATAGCGCCGGCCGTCGCGGTCATGGTGTAAATAATGAAACTCGCCGACGCGCGAGAACCCGGCCTCCAGCATCTCGACATAGAGCTGGGCCGCGACCGCCTCGACTTGGTCCGGCGTCATCGACAGCGCGAAACGGTACATCACCTCGCGCCAGCTCCAGAAACTGTCGGCGGAAGGGCCGCGCAATTCGGCAAGGCCGGCCATGCCGCGCTGGAAGGCATGGCTGTGCAGGTTCGGCATCCCTGATAGCAGGATGGCACGGCGCTCGTCGCCAGGCAGGAGCGAGGTATTCGCCTCGACCGTGGCGATCCTGCCGTCGGAGATGACGATCCGCACATTGCTGTGCCAGCCGTCGGGCAGAAGCGCCTGTTCCGCAAAGATTGCTGTCACGTTTTTCTCCAAATCCCGGCCTGCCATGCGATGATAGCGCTTGCAGTGCCTTTTGTTATGTATATACATAATCGTCACCGATTGAAACGGAAAAGATAATGGCTGCAGAGAGCAAAAGCCGGGCAGGAGAGCTTCGCCTCTGGCGCAATGCGCGCCTCGCGACCATGGCCGAAAGCAGCGCCGGGTCAGGCGTCGTCGAGCACGGTGCGGTCGCCGTGCGCAACGGCCGGATCGTCTATGCCGGGCCGGAAGTCGACATGCCGGCGGCTCTCCGCGAGGGCGCCGAGGCGACCGACTGCGAAGGCCGCTGGATTACGCCCGGCCTGATCGACTGCCACACCCATCTGGTCCACGCCGGCAACCGTGCCAATGAATTCGAGATGCGGCTGGCCGGCGCCAGCTATGAGGAGGTTGCCAAGGCCGGCGGCGGCATCGTCTCGTCGGTCAAGGCGTTGCGCGCGGCGAGCGAGGACGAACTGGTCGCCCAGTCGCTGCCGCGCCTCGATGCGCTGATTGCCGAAGGCGTCACCACCGTCGAGATTAAATCCGGCTACGGTCTCGACCTCGAAAACGAGAAGAAGTCGCTGCGCGCCGCACGACGGCTGGGCGATGAGCGGTCGGTGACGGTCAGGACCACTTTCCTCGGCGCTCATGCGCTGCCGCCCGAAGCAAAAGGTGACAAGGACGCCTTTATCGATCTTGTTGCAAAGCAGATTTTGCCGGCCGTCGCTGCCGAGGACCTGGCCGATGCTGTCGACGGTTTTTGCGAAGGCATTGCCTTTTGGCCGGAGCAGATCGCCCGCGTGTTCGATGCCGCGAAGGCGGCGGGCCTGCCGGTCAAGCTCCATGCGGACCAGCTGTCCAATCTGCACGGCGCCGAACTTGCGGCGCGCTATGGTGCGCTATCGGCCGACCACCTCGAATACACCGACGAGGCGGGTGCGGCGGCGATGGCGAAGGCCGGAACCGTGGCGACCATCCTGCCCGGCGCCTACTACTTCATCCGCGAGACCAAGAAGCCGCCGATCGCCTTGTTTCGCCAGTATGGCGTCAGGATGGCCGTTGCCACCGACAACAATCCCGGCACGTCGCCGCTGACCTCGCTGCTGCTGACCATGAACATGGCCGCGACGTTGTTCGGCCTGACCGTCGATGAATGCCTTGCCGGCGTTACCCGCGAGGCTGCCCGCGCGCTCGGGCTGCTTGGACAGACCGGTACGCTGGAGGCCGGAAAATCCGCCGATCTGGCGATCTGGAACGTCGAGCGCCCGGCCGAACTCGTCTACCGCATGGGTTTCAACCCGCTGCATGCCCGCATCTGGAGGGGACAATGACCGAACTCAAGCTAAGGCCGGGCAATGCCACGCTGGCCGATTGGCGCGCCATCTATCGCGGCGCCGCACTGAGGCTCGATGATGCCTGCCGGCCGAAGATCAAGGCCAGCGCCGAGGCCGTCGCCAGGATCGTTGCCAAGGGCGAGCCGGTCTATGGCATCAATACCGGCTTCGGCAAGCTGGCCAGCGTCCGCATCCCCGCCGCCGATCTGGAAACGTTGCAGCGAAACATCGTGCTGTCTCATGCCGCCGGCGTCGGCGAGCCGATGCCCGTCGCAATCTGCCGGCTGATGATGGCGCTGAAGCTGGCCAGCCTGGCACAGGGCGCCTCCGGCGTGCGGCCGCGGACGATCGAACTGATCGAGGCGATGCTGGCCAACGACGTTATCCCCGTGGTGCCGGCGCAAGGCTCGGTCGGCGCTTCCGGCGACCTTGCGCCGCTGTCGCACATGACCGCCGTGATGATCGGCGTCGGCGAGTGCTTTACCCCGCATGGCCGCTTTCCCGCCAAGGTCGCCTTCGTTTCGCACGGCCTGGAGCCGGTGACACTGGGCGCCAAGGAAGGCCTGGCGCTGCTCAACGGTACCCAGTTTTCGACCGCCTATGCGCTTGCCGCTTTGTTCGAGGCGGAAGTGCTCTACCAGTCGGCACTGGTCGCCGGCGCGCTGTCGACCGATGCCGCCAAGGGCTCCGACGCTCCGTTCGATCCACGCATCCATCTGCTCAGGAAACATCGCGGCCAGATCGAGACGGCCGAGGCGTTGCGCAATTTGATGGCCGGCAGCGCCATCCGTGAATCGCACCGCGTCGGCGACGAGCGCGTGCAGGATCCGTATTGCCTGCGCTGCCAGCCGCAGGTGATGGGCGCAGCACTCGACGTGCTCCGCAAGGCCGCCGAGACGCTCGGCACCGAGGCCAACGGCGTCACCGACAATCCGCTGATCTTTGCCGAGGACGACTCCGCACTTTCGGGCGGCAATTTCCATGCCGAGCCGGTCGCCTTCGCCGCCGACATGATCGCACTCGCCGTCTGCGAGATCGGCTCGCTGTCGGAACGGCGCATCGCCATGCTGGTCGATCCCGCGCTGTCGGGCATGCCGGCCTTTCTCACGCCCAAGCCGGGTCTGAATTCCGGTTTCATGATCCCTCAGGTCACGGCGGCAGCACTGGTTTCTGAAAACAAGCAAAAGGCCTATCCGGCCAGCGTCGATTCGATCCCGACCTCGGCCAACCAGGAAGACCACGTCTCGATGGCGGCGCATGGCGCGCGCCGCCTCATCGGCATGGTCGAGAATGCGACGGCCGTCATCGGCATCGAATTGCTGGCCGCCGCGCAAGGCTGCGATTTCCACGCACCGCTGGCCTCGAGCGCGGCACTGGAGGCGGTGCGCCGGCTGGTCAGGGCAGAGGTGCCGCATCTCGACAACGACCGGCACTTCCACCCCGACATGGAGAAGGCCATCGCCATGATACGCAGCGGCGCGGCGGTGAAGGCCGCGGGTGCGGTGAAACTGCCGGGCGTTGCGTCATGAGGCGGTGTGCCGTGACAGGTCGCGTTCTGTCGCGCCGACCTCACCCCGGCAACACCGAAACTTTCAAATCCAGAAACAAAAAACCCGCCTCAAAGGCGGGTCGTCGGGCCGAATCAGCACCATACCGAAATTAGTAGCATAGCTACCGGCACAAAGCAAGAACAAAATGCGTTGCAGCGGGCAGTAAAATGCGAATTCCCTGCGCTGCCTCGCCTTGTCGGCAATCCCGACGTCGGTACGCTTGGTCGAGTTCCTTCGCGCCCCCCTCTGCCCTGCCGGGCATCTCCCCCTCTAGTGGGGAGATTGGCAGCTGCGGCGCCTCGCTCTGTCCTGCAACGTTGGAGAATGGCGAAAGCCGGTCTGACGGCCAATCTCCCCCCTCGTGGGGGAGATGTCCGGCAGGACAGAGGGGGGTGCCGTAGAGCTCCGACGCGGGAGAATCTTCTATGACCTCGCCCTCCTGGCTCACCGTCACCCAAGGCACAGCACCCCTGCTGGTTTCGATCCCGCATACCGGCATCGATCTCGCCGGCCTCGATAGCCGGCTGGTCTCGCCCTGGCTCGGCCGCCGTGACGCCGACTGGTGGATCGACAAGCTTTATGACTTCGCAGAAGACCTCGGCGCGACCGTTGTGCATACGGCGATTTCGCGCACCGTTATCGACGTCAACCGCGATCCGTCCGGCGTTTCGCTCTATCCCGGCCAGACGACGACTGGGCTCTGCCCGACTGAGACCTTTGACGGCGATCAGCTCTACCGCAAGGGCGAAGAGCCGGGACCGTCGGAGATCGACGAACGCCGCGAGAAGTTCTTCGTACCCTATCATGCCGCTCTGCAGGCCGAGATCGACAGGCTGCGCGCTTTGCATGGGAAGGTCGTCGTCTATGACTGCCATTCGATCCGCTCGGTGCTGCCGCGCCTTTTCGAAGGCAAATTGCCGGTCTTCAATCTCGGCACCAATGACGGCAAGAGCGCCGATCCGACGCTGCAAGCGACGGTTGGCCAGATCCTCGCCGAAACCGGCGAGAGCTACGTCGTCAACGGCCGCTTCAAGGGCGGCTGGATCACGCGCCATTTCGGCCAGCCGCAAGCCGGCATCCACGCGCTGCAGATGGAACTCTCCAACCGCGGCTATATGCGCGAGCCCGAAGGCAAGGGCGAACCGGCTAACTGGCCGGTGCCTTACGAGGCCGAATTCGCGGCGCCGATCCGCGTCACGCTGAAGAAGATCCTGGAAACCGCGATCGCCTGGGCCGAACGCTGACGCGCGGTGCACCTCACTCGAAAGGGACAATCATGACCGATCCTCGCCACAACATCCGTGAAGTGCGCAGCCCGCGCGGCAGCGAGCTCAACGCCCGCACCTGGCTGACGGAAGCGCCGTTGCGCATGCTGATGAACAATCTCGACCCAGACGTCGCCGAAAACCCCAACGAACTGGTCGTCTATGGCGGCATCGGCCGGGCGGCGCGCACCTGGAACGATTTCGACCGCATCGTTGCCTCGCTGAAGACGCTTGGCGACGACGAGACGCTGTTGGTGCAATCGGGCAAGCCGGTCGGCGTGTTCCGCACTCATCCTGACGCCCCGCGTGTGCTGATCGCCAACTCGAATCTCGTGCCGCACTGGGCGACATGGGAGAAATTCAACGAGCTCGATAGAAAGGGCCTGATGATGTACGGCCAGATGACGGCCGGCTCGTGGATCTACATCGGCACGCAAGGCATCGTGCAGGGCACCTACGAGACCTTCGTCGAGGCCGGCCGCCAGCATTATGGCGGCAATCTCAGGGGCAAGTGGATCCTGACCGGCGGTCTCGGCGGCATGGGCGGTGCCCAGCCGCTCGCCGCGGTCATGGCCGGCGCCTGCTGCCTGGCCGTCGAATGCGATCCCGACCGCATCGATTTCCGGCTGCGCACCCGCTATGTCGATGAGCGCGCCGACACGCTCGACGAGGCTCTGGAAAAGATCGAGCGCTGGACCAAAGCCGGTGAGGCGAAATCGGTTGGCCTGGTCGGCAACGCCGCCGACATCCTGCCGGAACTGGTGCGGCGCGGCGTGCGCCCTGACATCGTCACCGACCAGACCTCGGCGCATGACCCGCTCAATGGCTATCTGCCCAAGGGCTGGTCGCTGGCCGAGTGGCGCGAGAAGCGCACCAGCGACCCGAAGGCCGTTGAAAGAGCTGCCCGCGCGTCGATGCGCGAGCATGTCGAGGCGATGGTGGCGTTCTGGAATGCCGGCGTGCCGACGCTCGACTACGGCAACAACATCCGCCAGGTGGCGAAGGAGGAGGGGTTCGAGAATGCTTTTGCCTTCCCGGGTTTCGTGCCGGCTTATATCCGTCCGCTGTTTTGCCGCGGCATCGGCCCGTTCCGCTGGGCAGCGCTTTCCGGCGATCCCGAGGACATCTACAAGACCGACGCCAAGGTGCGCGAGCTGACCCCCGGCAACACCCATCTGCACAACTGGCTCGACATGGCGCGTGAGCGCATCGCCTTCCAGGGCCTGCCGGCGCGCATCTGCTGGGTTGGGCTTGGCGATCGCCACCGGCTCGGCCTCGCCTTCAACGAGATGGTCGCCAGGGGCGAACTGAAGGCGCCGGTGGTCATCGGCCGCGATCACC
Organism: Mesorhizobium sp. M0074; assembly: GCF_040322975.1. NCBI lineage: Bacteria > Pseudomonadati > Pseudomonadota > Alphaproteobacteria > Hyphomicrobiales > Phyllobacteriaceae > Mesorhizobium > Mesorhizobium sp. M0074. Next base: position 19,813 of record NZ_JAMYUM010000022.1, on the reverse strand, counting down.
TCGATTCCGGCTCGGTCGCCTCGCCGAACCGCGAGACGGAGGCGATGAAGGACGGCTCCGATGCCGTCTCCGACTGGCCGTTGCTCAATGCCTTGCTCAACACGGCGTCCGGCGCCACCTGGGTGTCGCTGCACCATGGCGGCGGCGTCGGCATGGGCTTTTCGCAGCATGCCGGCATGGTCATCGTCGCCGACGGCACGCCCGAGGCGGCCAAGCGCCTGGAGCGGGTTCTGTGGAACGATCCGGCGACCGGCGTCATGCGCCACGCCGATGCCGGCTATGACATCGCGATCGAGTGCGCCCGGGAGAACCAGCTCAACCTGCCCGGCATTTTGGGCTGAGCCGCGCCTTGCGCATCCTTCGGGCAGCCGAATACCGGTCGATGCCGTGGAAGAACGGCGGCGGGGTGACGACGGAGATTGCCGTCTCGCCGCCAGGTGCCGGGCTCGACGATTTCGACTGGCGCGTCTCGATGGCGCTGGTCGAGGGCGGCGGCCCATTTTCCGGATTTGCCGGCGTCGACCGGACCTTGGCGTTGCTGGAAGGCGAGGGCATGATCCTCGACATCGCCGGCCGGCTACCGGTCGAAATCATCAAGGCTTCCGCACCGCTTGCCTTTCCGGCCGACGTGCCGACGCAAGCCACGCTGATCGCCGGTCCGATCACCGACCTCAACGTCATGACCCGCCGCGACCGGGCGATCCACACGGTCGAGCGCCTGCTGATTTCGGCTCCGACGGAGATCCAGGCCGAAGCCGATGAAACACTCATCCTGTGCGTCGACGGCGAACTCAGCGTGGCCGGCGCGGCGCCCATGCAACTTGGGCCGCTCGACGCGCTGTTGCTCGGGGCGCAAGCGCCGGAACTGCGCCTGGATCCGGTCCGGCCGGCCATGCTGTTCGTGATCCGCATCGACCGTATTGCCGGCAACGATTAACGTCTGTTTCCAAACATGATCGTGACGCCGGCCAAATATCGCGTAAGCTGGTCGCTGCATCACGAAAAAGCCTGAATCTTCCGCCGATCAGAAGCCGAAACGATGCTCATAGTGCCGCCTGGAAGTTGTCGAAAGACGGCATCTTGTCGTGGCGCGGAAACAAACTTTCGGCCAAGTGTTGCGATGCAACCAATTGCATTTGGACCGGTTTTAGGGACATTGCCGTGGCGGTGACGCCGCACTGCGTCCCCAACACGGAACCTTAGATGAATATCCAGACCAATCTCGCACAGATCGAAAAGACGAGCGCCAGCTTCCCGGCTGTCACCGACGTGCCGATACGCTCCAATTTCCTGCCGGAAGATCGGCTGCGCGCTTTGGGCGCAGCCCTTGCCAATGGCGACGCCAAGGACTTGTTCGGTCTGACGCCTTTCGATTTTCAGGCGCGCATCCGCGACAGCGCCAGGAAAATTCTCGATGTCTACCGTTCCACCAACGCTGCCCAGGCGAGGGGCGAAACGATCACGCCCGCGGCGCAGTGGCTGCTCGACAACAACTACCTGGTCGAGGAGACCATTTTTCAGGTCAAGCGCGACCTGCCGCGCCGCTTCTACCGCCAGTTGCCGACGCTGAAACTGTCGGATGGATCCAGCGTGCCGCGCGCACTGGCGGTCGCGTGGACCTATGTCGCGCATTCCGACAGTTCCGTCTCGTCGGCCATGTTCAAGGCGATTGTCGAAGGCTTCCAGTCCATCGAGCCGCTGAAGATTGGCGAATTATGGGCGCTGCCATCGCTGCTGCGCTTCGTCCTGATCGAGAACCTTCGCCGGATCGCGGTCCGCGTCAATCGCACGCGGGAACTGCGCCAGATCGCCAACGAGGTCGCCGATCGTGTGCTGGCGACGGACGACAGCGCCGACCGGCAGGCGATACTTTCCCACTACAGCGCCCATGCGCAGGACACCACCTTCGCCACCCAGTTGCTCTACCGGCTGCGTGACGGCTCGCAAAATGCCGGCAGGGCGCTGGAATGGCTGGAGGGCGAGCTGGAAAGGACCGGCTCCGACGCCGAGGAGATCATCCTCAGCGAGCACCACACGCTGTCCAGCGGCAACGTGACCACCGGCAACATCATCCGCGGCCTGCGCCTGATCAACGACATCGACTGGACGGTGTGGTTCGAGGGCGTCAGCCGCATCGACACCTTGCTGCGCGAACGCACCGATTTCGCCGCGCTCGATTTCTTTTCGCGCGACCAATACCGGACTGCGATCGAGGAGCTGGCGCGCCGTTCCGATCTCTCCGAATTTCGCGTTGCCGAAAGGGCGATCGAGCTCGCCGGCCATGCTGCCGATGCACCGGGCTCCGAAAGCGGTCCGATCGCTCACACCGACGTCGGCTTCTTTCTGGTCGGCCCGCGCCGGCAGGAGCTCGAGCGGTCGATCGGCTACCGGCCGACCATCGGCAAGACGCTCAACCGGACCTTCCGCAAGACCGGATGGCTGGGCATCGTCGTGCCGGTGTTTGCGCTGACGGTCCTGCTTCTGGTCGTTTCCGGCAATGCGCTTGCCAATCTCGGCCTGTCGGTGCCGTCGATCGTCCTGATGCTGGCCCTGTTCGCGGTGCCGGCCAGCGAAGGCGCGCTCGCATTCTTCAACACCGTCGTCTCGCTGTTTTTGAAGCCGACGCGTCTCATCGGCTATGATTTCAGGCACGGTGTGCCGCCCGAGGCGCGCACGCTGGTGGTGGTGCCGTCGCTGATCGGCTCGCGCGACGATGTCGAGGAGAACATCCGCAACATCGAGGTGCATCACCTCGCCAACACGGCGGGCGAAGTCTATTTCGCGCTGCTTTCCGACTGGCCGGACTCGAAGACCGAGATCGATACGGCGGATGTCGAAATCCTCGAATTCGCCCGCGCCGAAATCGCCAGGCTGAACGCCCGCTATCCCTCGGAAGGGGCGCCGCGCTTTTATCTGCTGCATCGGCGCCGGCTCTACAACGCATCGCAAGGCGTCTGGATGGGCTGGGAGCGCAAGCGCGGCAAGCTGCACGAATTGAACCTTCTGCTGCGCGGGGACAGCGACACCACCTTCCTGCCGTTGGAAGTGCCATTGCCGGAGAGCGTCGTCCACGTGATGACGCTGGACGCCGACACCCGCACCACCCGCGACGCCGTCGCTGCGCTGGCCGGCAAGCTTTGCCACCCGCTCAACCGTCCGCATTTCGATGTCGCACGGCGCGAGGTTACGGCAGGTTATTCCATCCTGCAGCCGCGTATCACCGCGTCGCTGACCAGTGGCGACGAGGCATCGTTCTTTCAGCGTGTCTTTTCCGCCAATCGCGGGCTCGATCCGTACGTCTTTGCCGTGTCGGACCTCTACCAGGACATCTTCGGCGACGGTTCCTTCACCGGCAAGGGTCTTTACCATGTCGACGCCTTCGAGGCGGCGTTGAAGGGCCGCATCGAGGAAAACACCATCCTCAGCCATGATCTGCTCGAAGGCGCCCTGGCGCGCTCGGCCTTGGTCACCGACGTCGAACTGGTCGAGGACTATCCGACCCGCTATTCGGTCGACGCGTCGCGCCACCATCGCTGGGCACGCGGCGACTGGCAGCTTCTGGGCTTCATTCTTGGCCCGCGCTCAAACGTGCCGGCGCTGTCGCGCTGGAAGATGGTGGACAATCTGCGCCGCTCGGTGACGCCGATCTTCTGGGTGATGGCCGCGATCGCCGGCTGGACGCTGCTGCCCTTCACGCAGGCCGCCCAATGGCAGGCGCTGCTGATCCTCACGCTGTTCATGGCGCCCACTTTCGACATCGTCGACGCCATCCTGCCGAAGAGCGGCGACCAGACGCCGCGCGGCCATTTCTCGGCACTGGCGCGCGACGTTGCCTTCGGCACCGCCCTGGTGGCGCTGAAGATCGTGCTGATGGCGCACCTTGCCTGGATGATGGGCGACGCGATCATCCGCACGCTCTACCGCCTGTTCGTCAGCCGCCAGAACCTGCTCGAATGGCGCACCGCCTCGCAGGCACACAAGGGCGGCGACAACGATCTCGGCTCCTACTACAGCATCATGTACGGCGCCGTGATCATCGGCGTTGTCGGCCTCGCCGTCCCGGTGCTGGCCGATTCCACCGGCGCCTTCGTCGCCTTCTTCTTTGCCTTGTTCTGGATCGGCTCGCCCGCCATCGCCTGCTGGATCAGCCGTTCGGCCGAAACCGAGGACCGCCTGCGCATATCGGCCGCCGACATCCACGCGCTGCGCACCGTGGCGCGGCGTACATGGCACTATTTCGAGACCTTCGTGACGGCCGAGCATCACCATCTGCCGCCGGATAATTTCCAGGAAAGCCCGGCCCCCGTGGTGGCGCCCCGCACCTCGCCGACCAATATCGGCGTCTACCTGCTGTCGGTGATTTCGGCACGCGATTTCGGCTGGATCAGCCTCTCCGACGCCGTCAACCGCATCGACGCGACCATGTCGACCATCGAGAGCATGCCGCGCGATCGCGGCCATCTCTTCAACTGGTATGACACGACGACCCTGAAGCCGCTCTACCCGCTGTACATTTCGGCGGTCGACAGCGGCAATCTCGCCGGCCATCTGGTGGCCGTGGCCGCTGCCTGCGCCGAATGGGCCGAAGCGCCGTCGGTGCATGTGCAGGGCGACTTCGAAGGCATCCTCGACACCGTCACCATCCTCGACGAAAGCCTTGAGGAACTGCCCGACGACCGGCGTCAATTGCGGCCATTGCGCCAGCGGCTCGCCGACCGTCTCGACGGCATGCGGCGGGCGGTCGAATTGATCAAGGCGCAGCCGGAGATGGCGTCGATCCGTACCATCAACCTGGCCGTCCTGGCCGGCGAGATACGCAAGCTCGCGACAGCCATCCACACCGAGGCCGCGTCGACCCAGAGCGACACCATCGCCGATTGGGCGGCCAGGCTCGAAGCCACCTGCGAGGCGCATGTGCACGACGCGCACAGCGACGAAAACGCCGTCGCGGCATTGCGGGCCAAGCTTCTGACGTTGCGCGAGCGCACGCGCCGTTTCGCCTTCGAGATGGATTTCTCGTTCCTGATGCGGCCCGAACGCAAGCTCTTGTCGATCGGTTACCGGGTCGAGGAGCATCAGCTCGACGAAAGCTGCTACGATCTTTTGGCCTCCGAGGCGCGGCTGACCAGCCTGTTCGCCATCGCCAAGGGCGATTTGCCGACCGAGCACTGGTTCCGGCTCGGCCGGCCGATCGTCGAGATCGGCTTCCAGGGCGCACTGATGTCCTGGTCCGGCTCGATGTTCGAATATCTGATGCCGCCACTGGTGATGAAGGAGCCGCAAGGCAGCATTCTCAACCAGACCAGCAAGCTCATCATCAAGCGCCAGATCCAGTATGGCCGTTCGAAGAACGTTCCCTGGGGGATTTCGGAAGCGGCCTACAACGCCCGCGACCGCGAGCTGACCTATCAGTACACCAATTTCGGCGTGCCCGGGCTCGGCCTGAAGCGCGGCCTTGGCCAAAACACGGTGATCGCGCCTTACGCGACCGTGCTGGCAGCGCAGTTCACGCCGCATGAATCCGTCCAGAACCTGGCCAAGCTCAGGCGGCTGGGCGCACTGGGCCGGCACGGTTTTTACGACGCGGTGGATTTCACGCCGCAACGCGTTCCCGAGGGCACCGACCACGCCGTCGTGCTCAACTACATGGCCCACCACTCCGGCATGTCGATTGCCGCAGTTGCCGATGCGATCTTCGAAGGGCGCCTGCGCGACCGCTTCCACAGCGATCCGGTGATCGAGTCGGCCGAATTGCTGCTGCAGGAAAGGGCGCCGCGCGACATCCCGACTGCGACCGTCAGGACCGAGGCCGACGAGCGCTCGAAGGACGAGACCGAGCTGGAAAGCCCGGATACCCGCATCGTGCTCGATCCGCTCAGGGCGCTCCGCTCGACCAGTGTCATGTCCAATGGCCGCTATTCGGTCATGGTGACCGCCACCGGCTCCGGGTACAGCCGCTGGGGCGAACTTGCCGTCACGCGCTGGCAGCCGGATCCGACCGAGGATCGCCTTGGTTCCTATATTTTCCTGCGCGACGCCAGCAACGGAGACTGGTGGTCGACCACCGCCGAGCCGAAGCGCGCCGTCGGCGAGCGTGCGCAAACGCTGTTCTCCGACGACAAGGCGAGCTTCGTCAAATCGATTGGATCGCTGCGTTCGGAAGTCGAGTGCATCGTCATCTCGGAAGGCAATGGTGAGGGCCGACGGGTGACGCTCCACAATGATGGCCCCGCCGACCGGCATATCGAAGTAACCTCGTTTGCCGAACTGGTGCTGGGCTCCGAGCCCTCGGATAATGCCCATCCGGCTTTTTCGAAGATGTTCGTGGAAACCGAGATCGCGCCGAACAACGGCGCGATCTTCGCCACCAGGGGCAAGCGCGAAAAGGACGAACCCGACGTCACCATGGTGCATTTCGTCACCGACCCGTCTGGATCGGCGCGAGACGCCGAGGCGGAAACCGACAGGCGCGCCTTCATCGGCCGCGGCCGCACCATCACCGAAGCGGCTGCCTTTGATCCCGGCGCCACGCTTGGGGGCCATTCCGGCTTCACCCTGGATCCGATCGCATCGCTTCGCCGGCAGGTGCGCGTGCCGGCCAACAAGAAGATTTCGCTGACGTTCTGGACCGTCGTCGGTACCCATCGCGCCGAATTGGATGCCGCCATCGCACGGCTCGACCATCCCGAAAGCTTCGCCCGCCAGGCGATGCTCGCCTGGACGCGCTCGCAGGTGCAGACCCGGCACCTTGGCCTCAGCCTGTCCGACGCCGCCAATGTGCAGAAGCTGGCGCGCTATCTGATCTATCCCGATCCGTTCCTGCGCCTTCCGGGCGAATCCATCGTCTCCGGGCTCGGCAGGCAGTCCAGCCTGTGGCCGACCAGCATATCCGGCGATTTTCCGATTTTCCTGGTCAGGATCGCCGATGTCGCCGATCTGGAGATCGTCGCCCAGGCGCTTCGCTTCCAGGAATACATGCGCGCCCGCGGCATGATGATCGATTTTGTCGTCGTCAACGAGCAGGCGTCATCCTACGTGCAGGACCTGCAGCGCGCGGTGGAGACGCTGTGCGAAAACAGCCGGTTGCGCGGCAAGGAACTCGGACCCCGCCAGCACATCTTCGCAGTGCGCCGCGATCTGATGGAGGAAACGACCTACAGGACCTTGCTCGCCGTCGCTCGGGTGGTGCTGCATACGCGCAACGGCACCATCTTCGACCAGATCGAGCGCGCCGAGGCCGCGGCACTGCAGGCGCGGGACGCCGCCCTCCAGCCGGCAGACCTTGCAGCGCTTCGCGAGCCGTCCTTGCCGGTGCCGACGTCGCAAGCATCTGCGGCCCAGGCACTGATCGAGGGCCGCGTCGACGGCAGCGGGCTCGACCAATGGAACGGTTTCGGCGGCTTCGACGGCGACGGACGCCACTACGTCGTGCGTCTTGCCGGCCGGCGCACGACGCCGCAGCCGTGGATCAACGTCATCTCCAACCCATCGTTCGGGTTCCACATATCGGCTGAAGGCGCTGCCTTCACCTGGAGCCGCAACAGCCGCGACTATCAGTTGACGCCATGGTCGAACGATCCGGTCACCAACCGGCCGGGCGAGGGCATCTATATCTACGATCATGCCAGTGGCAGGGCGTTCTCGCCAATGGCTGCCGTGGTGCGTGATCCGACAATGACCTACGAAACCTGGCACGGGCAGGGTTTTTCGACGTTCCGCTCAAAACGCGGGCCGCTGTCGATGGACCTGACCCATGTTGTCGATCCCGTCGATCCGGTGAAGATATCGCGGCTGCGCATCCAGAATTCGGGTTCGGTGCCGATGCGGCTGCGCGTCTACGCCTATGCGGAATGGGTTCTTGGCGGCCATCGCTCGCGCACCGCTGCAAGCATCGTTCCGTCGAGGGATGCCGCAACCGGCGCATTGCTGGCGCAAAATCCCTATGGGCTCGATTTCGGCGAGCGGATCGCCTTTCTGGCCGCCGACGGTGCTGTGCATTCGGTCACCGCCGATCGCGGCGAGTTCATCGGCAGGCAAGGCACGAGCGAGTTTCCGCATGCCGTGCTGAGCGGCGCCGGCCTGTCCGGCCGTGTCGAGGCCGGCGACGATCCCTGCGCGGCCATCGCACGCGACATCGACATCGCTGCCGGCGGCGACGTCACGCTGCTCTGGCTGCTCGGCGACGCGGCCTCGCCCGAGGCGGCCAGGGCGCTGGTGCAGACCCATCGCTCAAGGGATTTCGATCAGCGGCTGGCCGACAACGAGCGCACATGGCGCGGCTTTCTCGACACAATCCAGGTCGAGACGCCGGACAAGGCACTCGACGCTATGGTCAATCACTGGCTGCCCTATCAGAGCCTGGCCTGCCGCATCCGTGCCCGCTCTGCGTTCTATCAGGCGAGCGGTGCCTTCGGCTTCCGCGATCAGTTGCAGGATACCTTGGCTTTGCTGGCGCATGACCCCAAGCTGGCGCGTGATCAGATACTCAATGCGGCGCGGCGGCAATTCCCCGAAGGCGACGTGCAGCATTGGTGGCTGCCGCGCACCGAGGCCGGCGTCCGCACCATGATCTCGGACGACGTCGTCTGGCTGGCCCACGCCACGGCCCGCTACCTGCTGGTGACCGGCGACACCGCGATCCTGAAGGAGCAACTGCCCTTCATCGAAGGGCAGGCGCTAGGCGAAGGCGAGCACGATGCTTTCTTCATCCCAGAAATCTCGAAGAAGACAGCCTCGCTCTACGACCATTGCGCGCGGGCGCTCGATCTTGCCGTCAAGCGCAGCAGCCCAGCCGGGCTGCCGCTGATCCTCGGCGGCGACTGGAACGACGGCATGAACCGCGTCGGCGAGCACGGCAAGGGCGAGAGCGTGTGGCTGGGCTGGTTCCTGCTGAAGACGCTGGGCGACTTTGCCGCTGTCGCCAAGGCGGAGCGCGATGCCAAGCGCGTGCAGGCCTGGACGAAGCACGCCGAGGTGCTGAAGCGGGCGCTGGAAAGCACCGCCTGGGATGGCGAGTGGTATCGGCGCGGCAGCTTCGACGACGGCACGCCGCTCGGCTCGCGCAAGTCGGACGAGTGCAAGATCGACTCGATCGCCCAGTCCTGGAGCGTGCTTTCGGGCGAGGGCGACCCGGCGCGGTCGACCACGGCAATGGCGCAGGCGATGAAAGCGCTCGTCGACGACGACCTCAAGATCGCCAAACTGTTCACCCCGCCCTTCTCGAAGACGGAAAAGGACCCGGGCTACATCAAGAGCTATCCGCCGGGGGTCCGTGAAAACGGCGGCCAATACACGCACGCGGCAACATGGTTCGTCATTGCGCTAGCCGAGATGGGTCGCACCGACGATTCCTACCGTTGCCTTTCAATGCTCAATCCGGTCAACCATGCGCTCGACGAAGCCGCGGCAGAGCGCTACCGGGTGGAACCTTATGTCGTCGCGGCCGACGTTTATTCCGGGCAAGACAAGGGCGGCCGAGGCGGCTGGACCTGGTATACCGGGTCGGCGGGCTGGCTTTATCGAGCTGCGGTCGAGAGCATTCTCGGCATAGAGCGCCGCGGACAGCGCCTCCAGTTCACGCCGAGACTTCCTAGCCATTGGGACGGCTATTCGGCAACCCTGAAGATGCTGGGCGCCGAGATCAAAGTACGCGTCGTCCGCGACAAAAAGGCCCGGGCCATCTCACTTGAAGTGAATGGCACGAAGACCAAATCTTCGTCCTTCGAGCCAAAAGCCGGAGATAGTGCCGAGGTGGTCGTCAGAATACCGGCCTAGATTCAAGGGCTTGGAGCGTCGCTTAGCGTTCCCAGGGGCACGCACGGGCGCTCCAAGTGCATCTACCGGTTATATTTGCGTTTGACCTTGCTGAATGCCTGCACACGACTTTAGACGTCGTGCCCAGGGTCTTGCTGATTAAAATTGTGGCAGTGCTTTCCATCTGCCATGATTTTGCCGCAACGCTGACATTTCACCTTTTATCTCAAACTGTTAGACGATCACGGCAAATTTCGAAGCGTCGTCATCTTTTGTTCGCGGAATGGGAACGGAAGAGCTAGACGAGCATTGTTTTGCGACGCGTCAACCGATACGAGTCAAAAAATGACGCACTGCACCATAAATAATTGGCGGAGTAGCTGAAGTGTCACTTCTGCAAATCTACTGGCGAGCCCTTGGTTATCTCGCTGCCGACAGGAAACGCGTTGCGTTTATCTGCGGGGCGAATGTCGCGCTTGCCATTATCGCCATTCTCGAGCCGATCATGTTCGGCCGGGTGATCGATGCCATTTCGGACCGCGGCTCGGTATTCGCGACACTCGCAATGTGGGCCGGCCTCGGCGCGTTCAACATCATCGCCTTCGTGCTGGTGGCGCGCGGCGCCGACCGCTTTGCCCACCAGCGGCGCAGCGAGGTTCTTTGCCAGTCGTTCGAGCGCGTGATCACCATGCCGCTTGCCTGGCATCATCAGCGCGGCACCTCCAATTCCCTGCACACGCTCCTGCGCGCGGTCGAGACCTTGTTCAGCCTCTGGCTGGAATTCATGCGGCAGCATCTGTCGACCGCGGTTGCGTTGGTCCTGTTGGTGCCCACCGCGCTCAGCATGGATATCCGCATGTCGATGGTGCTGCTGGCGCTTGGCGCGCTCTATGTCGGCATCGGACGGCTGGTGATGCGGCGCACCAAGGAAGGCCAGGCGGCCGTGGAGCGGCACTACCACAAGGTATTTGCGCATGTGACCGACTCGGTCAGCAACGTCGCCGTCCTGCAAAGCTACAACCGCATCGGCCATGAGACCGAGGCGCTGAAGCGCTACGTCAAGAACCTGCTCGACGCACAGAATCCGGTGCTCGACTGGTGGGCGATGGCCAACGCGCTGCACCGCCTGTCGTCGACGATTTCGATGATGGTGGTGCTCTTGATTGGCGCCTATCTGGTGACGCACGGCCAGTTGCGCATCGGCGACGTCATCGCCTTTACCGGCTTTGCCACGCTGCTGATTGCCCGGCTCGACCAGATGTCGGCCTTCGCCAACCAGATTTCCGAGGCGCGCGCCAAGCTCGAGGAATTCTATCATCTCGAGGACTCTGCATCCGACGCCGCCGAGCCCGATGGGCTGCGCGAGCTCGTCAACGTCACCGGTCATGTGCGTTTCGAGAATGTCTGCTTCGAGTTCGGCAATTCCGGGCAGGGCGTCGACGACGCGTCGTTCGAGGTCCAGGCCGGCCAGACCGTCGCCATCGTCGGCCCGACGGGCGCCGGCAAGACGACGCTCATCAACCTTCTGCAGCGCGTCTTCACGCCGTCCGGCGGACGCATCCTGATCGACGGCATCGATACCCGCACGGTGACCCGCAAGTCGCTGCGCCATTCGATCGCCACCGTCTTCCAGGATGCCGGCCTGCTCAACCGCTCGATCGAGGACAACATCCGCGTCGGCCGCGCGGAGGCGAGCTATGACGAGGTCCATGCCGCGGCCAATGCCGCCGCCGCGCAGGATTTCATCCTGTCAAAGTGCGAGGGCTACGACACGGTCGTCGGCGAACGCGGCGGACAGCTGTCCGGTGGCGAGCGCCAGCGCATCGCGATCGCCCGCGCCGTGCTGAAGGACGCGCCCATCCTGGTTCTCGACGAGGCGACCAGCGCGCTCGACGTCGAGACGGAAGACCGCGTCAAGGACGCCATCGACGAATTGCGGCGCGGCCGCACCACCTTCATCATCGCCCACCGCCTGACCACCGTTCGCGACGCCGATCTGGTCGTGTTCATGGACAAGGGCCGGGTGGTCGAGATGGGCGGGTTCACCGAACTGTCGCTGCGCAACGGTCGCTTCGCCAGCCTGCTGCGCGCCGGCGGCCTGCTCAACGACGAGGAGGTCCGCCGCCTCAGCCGTCCGGTGAACGAAGCCGCCTGAGCAGCGCGGCTTGCCTTCTCCCCTTGCGGGAGAAGGTGGCCTCGCGAAGCGAGGTCGGATGAGGGGTGCTCCAGCTTGGCGCAAATCTTCATCCAAATCCAGACTTCGGCGCACGGCGATCATTGGCGCCTCACTCCGTCCAGCACCCCTCATCCGGCTCGACGCTACGCGCCGATCCACCTTCTCCCGCAAGGGGAGAAGGGAAGACGTACCGCCGCTGCGGTTGCCGCAACTCCGCCGGCGGTCTATGTAAAGCCGCATGAGCGATACGACTTCACGCCTCTCCGGCTGGATGGACCTTGCCAACCCGACGCGGTTCGTCGCGCTGGTCGACAAGGTGGTGCCGTGGTTGGCGAGCGTGGCCGCCATCGTCCTCGGCGTGGGTCTCTATATGAGCTTCACGGCGCCTGAGGACTTCCAGCAAGGCATCACCGTTCGCATCATGTATATCCACGTGCCTTTCGCCTGGCTCGCCATGATGTGCTACACGCTGATGGCGGTCTCGGCACTGGGCACGCTGGTCTGGCGCCATCCGCTGGCTGACGTGGCGCTAAAATCGGCGGGACCCATCGGCGCCGTCTTCACCGCCCTTGCACTGATCACCGGTTCGATCTGGGGCAAGCCGATGTGGGGCACCTGGTGGGTGTGGGACGCGCGGCTGACCTCGGTCTTCATCCTGTTCCTGATGTATCTCGGCATCATCGCGCTGACCCGCGCGCTCGACGATGCCGGGCGCGCCGCCTGGGCCGCCGCAATCATCACTTTGGTCGGCTTCATCAACATTCCGATCATCAAATTCTCGGTCGACTGGTGGAATACGCTGCACCAGCCGGCGTCGGTGTTCCGTCTTGGCGGCCCGACCATCGACCCAAGTCTTTTGTGGCCGCTGCTGGTGATGGCGGTTGGTTTTACCGTGCTGTTCTTTGCGCTGCATCTGATGGCGATGCGCACCGAGATCTGGCGCCGCCGCGTCATTTCGATGCGCCGGGTTGCCGCGAGACAGGCTAGCTGATCTTCGTCGAGTTCCTTCGCGCCCCCCTCTGGCCTGCCGGCCATCTCCCCCTCCAGGGGGGAGATTGAATGTCACGTATCGTTTCGCCAATCGCGAATGTTGAAAGAGAGGCGCTACCGGCGAAGCTACCGATCTCCCCCCTTTGAGGGGGAGATGGCCGGCAGGCCAGAGGGGGGCGCTGTCCCATAAGCGTTTGAAGGATTTTGTACCTGAAGCGCACGCGCTCCAGCTGGACTCACCCCATCCGCCCGCGTGCTGCCACCGGCAGCGTTTCCAGCACCTTGTCGCCTTCGATCAGATGCACCTCGTCGAACAGGTTGGTGACGACGCAGCAATGGTCGGGCACGACGCGCACGCGCTCGCCGATGCGAAGCTCGGCGCCGCCTGACAGCGTGACGTTGCCGTGCTCTTCGCTGAGGCTGGTCACCCTTGCGCCTGAAATGCCCAGCAGCTCGCCGAAATCGGCGAGCCCCAGCGTATCGCTGGAGAGCGCCTTGCTGCCGGCGTCGAGGATGGCGCGTATCGGCGTTGGGTGGCTGACCACCGTCGACAGCACCGTCAGTGCGCAATCGTCGAGGCTGCCGACGCCTTTGGCGACCTGGTAGCGGTCGAGATAGATGTAGGTGCCGGGCCGGTATTCGGTAACGACGCTGTGCTCGCCGGAACGCCACATATCGGGTGTGCCGCCGCTGGAGATGCGCTCGCAAGCAAGGCCGGCTGCGGCAAGTGCTTGCTGCGCATCGGCGAGCCACGCCTCGGTCTCGGTGGCGCGGCCCGCCCCCGGGTAGGTCATCAAGCCGCCGAAGACGAGCCCCCGGACCTTGTCGATCTCGCTCGCCAGCGCGACTGCCTCGCCGGCCGACTGCACACCGCAGCGGCCCATGCCGGTGTCGCATTCGACCAGCACCGGCAGGCGGTGGCCGGGATCGGTAAAGGTGGCGGCAAGTCCCATCAGCGTGTCCATGCTGTCCGTTGTCACCGACAGGGTTACGCGGCGGTGCAGCGCCTTGAGGCGCTCCAGCTTGGCCCGCCCGAGGATATTGTAGGGCAGAAAGATGTCGGTCAGTCCGGCGTCGGCCATGACCTCGGCCTCGCCGATCTTCTGGCAGGTGATGCCGACGGCGCCGGCCGCGATCTGCTTCTTTGCCCAGTAGGGCAGTTTGTGGGTCTTGATGTGCGGCCTGAGCTTCAGCCCGTGCCGGTCGGCATGGGCCTGCGCCCGCGCGATATTGGCTTCGGCGCGGCCGGCATCGATCAGGATCGCCGGCGTATCGAGGTCGTCTATGCTGCGCATGGTCTCACCATCGGAAAATTGGTTGACCTTATGGCCCTGATCGGACCGCATGTCATGGGGCCAGCGACAGCAGTTTGCATCGACACCGGATGGGCGTTCGGCTATGCGGTTAGCGCTTGGAACGCGACGGGAAGGAACCACGACCATGAAACGCTCCGCCATCAACGACATCATCCGCGACGCCGACGCCTTCATCCGCTCTTTCGGCTACATCATGCCGCCCTTCGCCTACTGGACCCCCGAAGAGATGAAGGCGCGTCGGCAGGATTCGTCGGCAATCTTCTCCTCCCGGCTCGGCTGGGACATCACCGACTACGGCCAGGAGAAATTCGACGAGCTCGGCCTGTTCCTGTTCACCGTCCGCAACGGCCGCTACGAGGACATGAAGAAGGGCATGGGCATGCTCTATGCCGAAAAGATCATGATCTCGCGCAAGGACCAGTTGTCGCCGATGCATCGCCACAACATCAAGGCCGAGGACATCATCAACCGCGGCGGCGGCAAACTGGTGCTGGAGCTGTTCATGCATGATCGCGATGGCGGCATCGATCCGAAGGCCGAAGTATCGGTGCCTGTCGACGGAACCATCCACAGACTACCTGCGGGTGGGCTCCTGAAGCTCGACCCAGGCCAGAGCGTCACTTTGCTGCCGGGTGTCTGGCATGCCTTCTGGGCCGAGGGCAAGGACGTGCTGATCGGCGAGGTTTCGACCGTCAACGACGATCTCACCGACAATGTCTTTCGCGAACCAATCGGCCGCTTCGCGGACATCGACGAGGACACAGCACCGCTGCACCTGCTGGTGTCCGATTATGAGAAGTGGGTGGGGTAGGGCAGGGTGGCATTTGAACCGGCCTCATGAGAGGGGCTCATCAGGTTCGTCGGCGCCGCCCCTCATTGCCCTGCCGGGCATTTCTCCCCGTATAGTGACGGGGAGAAAGACGCTATCGCAGATGGTTTCGCAAACTGGCAGCGTTGCGGAATAGTGGTCGACATTGCGTCTATCTCCCTTCTCCCCGTCACTATACGGGGAGAAGGTGCCGGCAGGCGGATGAGGGGCAGCACCGATGCTTGTCGCTAGCTGCACCTGTTCGGCAACTGCTACCGCGCATGCTTGTCGGCTCTGCGGTTGCCCAGCAGCAGCTTGCGTTCGAGATGCGCCCGTAGCTCGCCGTAGTAAGCCGTCAGGAACGGGCGCGGGTCATGGGCTTGGGGTGCTGCGCCGATCTTGCGTGCGATCGTTTCGGCAACCGTCCGCAGGGCGAAATAGTCGTCGCGGCGCAGCACCTCCTCCAGCTTGTGGAGTTCGGCAATCCCGTAGGCATCGAGCTGGGCGTGGCTGAACCGGAAGGCGCCGGCCGCCGGATCCTGCCGTGCCGACAGGTCTTCAAGCAAGGCGCGCTTCGGCGCCTCGACCACCCAGGTCCCCGCCAACAGGTCGCCGATCCGCATGCGGTCTCGATTGAACAGCGGGAACAAGGCAAACAACAGCGTCCACACCAGTCCGAACACCGTCGTCAGCGTGTCGGCGAGGTCGGTCCCGCTGCGTCCAACGATGATCGACAGCGGCAGGAACACCTCGATCTCGCGCATCAGGTTGCGGGCGATGACCTGGTCGATCGACAGGCCGTCTCCGCTGCGCGACGCGACCCGGATGCCGACGATCCGCTTGCCGGGCGTAGCCGCGCGCCGGCCCGCTTCGAAAACGATGAAGTAGGCGTTGCGCAGAAAGAAGATCAGGATGATCCAGACTACGAAGAGTGGCTGAAATCCCTCGCTGCCAAGGCCTCCCACCCCGAACAGCGCGACGATCGTGATCACGATTGCAGCCACGGCGATGAACACGATGTCGAGCAGGAAGGCGGAGGCCCGCGTGCCGGCGTCAGCAAGCCTAATCCGGAGATCGACGCCTTCGGGCGTGATCAGCGGCCGTATAGCCGCGAAGGCGGCGCGTTTAACGATCGCCATGCCGCACCGCCCGGAACAGGTAGAAATAACCGATCCACAGCACCAGCATGCCACCGCCAATGCCGTAGCGCGTGACGTCGCTGGTGATGGTCTGCCTGCCAATGCCCTCGAGCAGCCCGGCAAACAGCAGCATGACTGAGACCCCGACCATGGCGTTCGCGGCGATGCGTCCGGCGCGAGCCGCTGCCGCCATGCGTGTCAATTCGCCGGGAAAGGCGATGCTGGTGCCGATGCGCATGCCGGCCGCGCCGGCCAAAGCGATCGCGAACAATTCGCTGGTGCCGTGGATGGCCAGCCAACCGCCGAGCTCCATGCCAAGCCCCTTGGACCAATAGACTTGGAACAACGCCCCGATCATGCAGCCGTTGAACAGCATCAGCAGCACCGTCGGCACCGCGAAGGCGAAGCCAAGGGCGAAGGCCAGGATTGCGACCTGGACGTTGTGCGTGAACAGATAGGCGGCAAAGCCTGAGAGAAAGCCATTGTCGCCATCATAAAGCATGCCTCGCAGCAGTTCGGCCGAGGTGTCGGGGCCGCGGCCTCCTGCCAGGCCGGGCGGGATGATCGCGTCGAACCAGCTCTTGTCGGATGCCACCAGCCAGGCGCCTGCGCCAATGCCGATCACCATCAGCGCGACCGACGCCAATGTCTCGCGCCACAGGTCGCGAATGGCTTCGGGCCAGTCATGCAGGAAGAAATCGGCGAGGCGCTGCCGCAGCCCGCGACGCGCGCCGTAGAGATAGAAATAACCGCGCAGCGACAACGCTTCGAGATAGCCGACCAGCGCATTATCGAGCGATGTCGCGCGCGCCACCGACAGGGAAGACAGCGCCGATCGATAGAGCAGCGGCAGCGACAGCAGCTCCTCTTCGGAAAGCGTCCGCGGCGCACGCTTCTCGACACGCGCCAGCAGCGCCTCGAATGCCTTCCAGTCGGCCTCGCGCTCGCGGCGGAAGCTGGCCAGCGACTGGCGTACCGCGTCGCCGCGCACCGCATTGCCGCGTACCGGCGCCGTCACAGCAAATCCTCCTGCTTGAACTGCAGATAGCGCTCGACCAGCTCCGGACCGAGCCGGCTGTGGTCGGCTTCGATCACATGCGCCCCGAGCAGGCGCAGCCGGCCGATGACGACCTGCCTTTCGCGCAAGAGCCCTCCGGCAACGACCGCGCGGGCAACATCCTCGCCGGAGCGTGGCGGCAGGTCGGCCAAGCCCTCCAGTTCGGTGTCCTTCATCATCATGAACAGCACGAGATGCCGTTCGGTGAGCCGGCCCACGGTGCGCAGCATCAATTCCGCACTGATCGGATCGACGAAATCGGTGAAGATGATGACCAGCGAGCGGCGGTCGAGCCGCGCCGCCAGCGTCGTCAATGCCAGCGTGAAATTGGTCTCCTCGCTGGAGTAGTCGATCTCGGCGGCCCGTTTCTGGATCATCGCAAAGCTGGCGGGGCCGCGCACCGCGCCGCTCGAAACGCGCGGCCTTGCATCGAAGCCGAACAGGCTGACCATGTCACCGCCCTTCAGCGCGATGAATGCCGACAGCAGGGCGGCCGTCACCGCCCGGTCCACCTTCGGCACACCGTCAACCGGTTCGCACATCAGGCGTCCGCTGTCGATGGCCAGCACGATGTTGTTGTTCTCCTCGATGCGGAACTCGCGCGCCAACAGCTTGCCGTGGCGGGCGCTGCGCTTCCAGTCGATCATCCGCCGGCCCATGCCCGGCTGGTAATCCTTGAGCGCGTCGAACTCGCGGCCTTGACCGGCGCGGCGCTGCGCATGGCCTTCGGCAAGCGCCGCATGTTGCAGCAGCGTGATCGCCTCGCCGCGAGCGCTGCTGACGTCGGGCAGCACCGCAACCTTGCTTTCCACCGGCAGCACGACCTGGTTCCAGACCAGCCCGAATGGCCCGCGCCAGCGCACCCAGAGGCGGTCGAAGCTGGCGACGCCGCGCCGCAGCGCCTGGAAGCGAAGGTCGAGCGAGCCGCCTCCGGCGGTTGGCAGCAAGGCCCCGCCGCTGTCGTCCACCGGCGCCAGCCGCACATCGTGGCCGACGCGGGCCTCCGCGGCGCGCGGCCCCGAGTGACGGGCGGCAATTTGCACGCCGAATTCCCCACCAACACCGACCTGCTGCGGCGCATCGATGCTGGCATTCAGCGATGCCCGCCCGCGTCCGGCCGCTGCATCCACCGCCAGGAAGGCAAGCAGCAGACAACTCCACAGCAACCCCAGATACCAGAACGACGGCAGTGCCAGCGCGACCAGGAAGGCCGGCACCGCGCCGGCCGCAGCTGCCCATACCGCTCGGCCGCTGGGATAGATCAACGTGGTGCTTCCGTCTGGTCGACCAGGTCGGAGACGATCTGCTCGACCAGCCGGCCATCGATCTGTGCGGCAGGCGAAAGGATGACGCGATGACGCAGCGCCGGCACCGCCAGCGCCTTGACGTCGTCGGGGATCACATAAGCGCGTCCGTCCAGCGCCGCCCGGGCACGCGCCGCCCGCGCCAGCATGGCGCCGGCGCGCGGACTGGCCCCGACCTCCAAATCGGCATTTTCGCGCGTAGCCCGAACCAGCGCCGCTATGTAGCCGACGACATCGTCGACAAGGGTGACGGAGCCGACCGTAGCGAGTGCCTCCTGCAGCGTCTCGCGATCCGTCTGCGCCTCGATGCCATATTGCGCGATGTCGTGCGAGGCGGAGCCGCCGCCATGATGGACGATGATGGCTCGTTCTTCCTCGGGGCCGGGATAGCTGACGCGGTGCTTGAACAGGAAGCGGTCGAGCTGCGCCTCCGGCAGCGGATAGACGCCCTGGTGCTCGATCGGATTCTGGGTCGCGACGACCATGAAATTGCGGCCGAGCGAATGCGTGGTGCCGTCGAAGGTGACCGCATGTTCCTGCATCGCCTCGAGCAGTGCGGCCTGCGTCTTGGGCGGCGTGCGGTTGATTTCGTCGGCAAGCAGGAGATCGCAGAAGATCGGGCCGCGCGTCAGCGTGAACTGCCCGGTCTGGAAGTTGTAGATGTTCGACCCGACGATATCGCCGGGCATCAGGTCCGGCGTGAACTGGATCCGCCCGTAGGCGATCCCAAGCGCCTGGGCGAAGCAGCGCGCCGTCATTGTCTTGGCCGTGCCGGGAGGACCTTCGAGCAGGATATGCCCGCCCGCAAACAAGGCGGTCAGCATCAGGTCGACCGTATCGTGCTGCCCGGTGATCGCCTTGGCCACTTCTTCCCTGATCCGTGTCGCCAGGGCCTTCACATCATCGACGTTCACCGAGCCTCCTTGCCGTCCAGTCATGCAGCCGTTCTGCTGCCTGTTGCATCTGCGTCAGATTCTTCGCCTCGCCGGCCGCTTGCGAGCGCGTCGTGAAGCCGCCAGCTTGCTCCTTATCGCGAGAGTCGAGCCAGTGGTCGAGCGCTTTGCCTTGCAACCCTTGCGGTGCGCCGAGCAGCGCGCCGGCGCGCACCCGCATCAAGGCCGCATAGCGGCCTCCCAGCTCGTCCAGCCGGCCGGCACGCCGCATGAGCATCGCCGTCGTTATTAACAAACACCGCGATGCGCACGTCAAAGCGCCCGGCGAGGGTGAGCGGGGGGCGCGACCGCCCCAGCCGAGCCAGCTACCCGCACCC
>NZ_JAMYUM010000021.1:0-134525 GCF_040322975.1 Mesorhizobium sp. M0074 | reverse complement strand
GCGCACGCTTGCCGAAGGCGATCGCGCGCTGGTCGATACGCGGCGGGCCGAACCGGCCAAGGCCATGCAGGAACGCCAGCGCCGCAGCGATCAGGATCGTCAGTGTCAGCGCCAGGAACGGCGGCTCGACCAGAAGCTTGGCGAGGTCATACTTCCGCCCCGCGCCGTGCAGCGTCAGATCGAACATCACCGGGCCGTCGTCGGGCTGGAGCAAGGCAATCAGCCCGAGCGCGGCTGCTGCCTTTTCGGGATCCTTGAGGGCGGCGTTGTTGATCAGGTCGGGGTCAGTCAGGATATAGAACGGCTTGTCGTTTAGTTCGGTAAGCACAGCCTTGTCATTGCCGGCTGCGATGAGAGGGTACTTGTCGGCCACCCACTGCAATTCTTCGGGTGCGGCAACCATGTTGCCTTCGATGTCGAGTTGCTTTGCCGTGCTCTGGCCGGCACCGATCTTCGCATCGGCGATGCGGCCAAGCCATTCGTTCACCACCGAACCGGGCAATCGCCCGAATTTCATGTTCCAGCCTTCATGCCCCTGCAGCGGCAGGATCTGCCATTTGGGCAGCACGAAGAGCGTGTTCTGGTCCTGGCGAAGATTGAGGATGTGGTCGAGCGCCTCCGGATCGCTGTCGGGCGAGATGGTGACGATCAGCAGTATGTCTCTGGCAAGATCGTCTTCGGTCCGCGCCATCAAGGGCGCTTCGCCGGTGAGCCGCAGCCATTCCGCCAGGCCGGCGTAGCCGACGCCGCTTTTCGACAGCGGCGTGGCGCCGCCATTGCCGGGTTGCCGGAAATCGGGAGCATAGGTGGACAGCAGGAAGAAACCGGCTGCCGCAAGCAGGCTGGCGAAAATCCCCCAAAACAGTGTCTTTCGATTGAACGGCTCCTGTGCCTCGACCGCCGGTGCGCTCACGTCCAGGCATCCCGGAAGGCGAAACGTTCATAGGCGCCGCGCGCCTGCCGCCAGCCTGCCGCGCCGACCGGCCGGCGCGCGAACAGCGCCGCCTCGACAATGCGGGCGATCTCGGTAAACGCATGGCGCGCCCTTCCCGGCAGGGAAGGGGCATTGGCGATGTCGCGCGCGGTGAGCGACGGGCGCAGGAAGTCCGGCAGCCGGCTGGCAATATCGGCGACGCTGCGCCGAAGCAAAAGGTGAACCGCCTCGTCATAGTCGCCGCGTGCGGCCAGCGCATCCGCTTGCGACAGCAGGATCTGCGCGGCGCCGGCGTCTGGGCGCCAGGTTTCTTCGTCTTCGACTTCGGGCCGCGCGCGCTGCCATGGCAGCCGCCAGGCGATGCCTTTCACCTCGAGGAAGACCAAAAGCAGGATGATTGCGACGCCCGATATCACCGCCCCCCAGAACAGATAGATCATGTAGGGACCGAGCCACGACAAAAAATCCTGCAGCGGTTTCAGCCACTCGGGCGGCTTCGGCGGCACATAGGCCGGCAGGTCGAACTGGATCGACTCATCGGCGATCAGCTGCTTGTGCAGATTGGTCAGCCGTTCGGCTTCCGCTGTGCCTGGCTGTGCCAACGCCACCCGCTCCCTGCAACCTGTGGTTCCCTGCCGACACTGGCAATGCAGCGGAACAATTGCAAGTGGGCTGGACGGCGACCACCAATCTTGGCAGATTTACCACCGGGGCCGCCAGCCATGCGGCGGTGAGGCAGGGGGAAGCATCATGACATCAGTGACACTGGAACGGCCGAACAAATTTCGCATCGGCAGGGTTTTCAACGACAGCTTCGCTGTCATCAGCCGCAATCCAGTGCTTTGCCTTGGATTGGCCATGCTGTTCTCAGGCTTGCCTACGCTTCTTTACCAGCTTTGGATTTGGAAATGGGCGACCAACGTCGAGGCTGGCGTTCCGGAGTTCTCAGTCCAACGAATCACTGCCACGATCGTTGGCGTGTTGGTTTCCATGACACTGTCGGCAATCCTGCAGGCGGCGCTGGTGCGTGCCGCGATCGAGGATCTGAACGGCAAGCGACCATTGATTGGCGATTGCCTCAAGACGGCAATCTCCCTCCTGCTGCCGGTGATAGGCATCGCGGTGCTGGTGAGCCTCGGCGCCGCCGCCGGCGCGATGCTTCTGCTCGTTCCCGGCATCATATTGTGGCTTCGTTGGTCTGTCGCTGTGCCTGTTTTGGTTCAGGAAAGACTGGGGGTCTTCGGCAGCATGAAGCGCAGCCGGGAACTTACCAAAGGAAGCCGCTGGGCTCTGTTCGGATTCTGGATTGTCCTGTTCATAGCTGTGGTGCTGATCCAGGCCGTGCTCAGCCGTGCGATCATGGTCTTTGGCCTAACCACCGGCATATTTCTTGGCGCCCTGGTGACAGCGATCGTATCCATTGTGACGTCGATCGCCCCGGCAGTCAGCTATGTCGAGCTGCGGCAAGTCAAGGAAGGCACCAGCGTCGAAGACTTGGCGGAAATCTTCTCGTAGCGGCAAGGGATTTGCTGCCTTCATCGCGTCAGGATCGGTCTGGACTGGATAGGTAATATCGTGGCGTCAATAACGCTGGACCAGCCCAACACATTTCGTATCGGCAGGGTTTTCGGCGCCAGCTTTGCGGTGATCGGCCGCAATCCTGGGCTCTACCTCGGGGCTTGCCCTGATTTTTTTGCTTTGCCCAGATTCTGGTTCTGGAAATCCCCTACGAACTTTGGGCATGACGTTCCGGCTTTCTCGGTTCAACGGGTCGCGCTCACGGCGGTTGGCGCGATCGGCTATGTGGTCTCATAGCCTTCCTGGAGGCGGTGCTGACGCGCGCTGCCATCGGGGATTTGAGCGGTGATGGGAGAACGATATATGGAGATAGGAGTTTAGATGGGAATTTCCATGATCAAATATTTGGGGGAACTGTCGTCGGTCCTTTTGACGTCTTCGCCGTTCAATTTGTGGAGATTCAAAAGATCGGTTGAGAGAGATCTTCCGGGTGATGAGATAAGCTATACATCTGGGCGGAACGGGCTTTCACTTACTTGCGATAGCGATGAGAGAATTAACTCGATATTTATAGATTCTGACATTTTTGATCAGGCCCTCGTTGAAATTCCATTTTTAGCTAACCGCGGCGAAGAGCTAGATATACTTGGAAAGCCCACAAAAAGTGGCACCGGATATAGAGACACTATCTTGGGCGAATATGGCGCGTGGGATCGATTTGACAAGGAAAACTATTCAATACATATCGAATATCGGCCTGATGCAGCAAGAATAAGACGAGTAACGCTGATGTGTACACACGTAGTTCCTTGAGTGTTCAATGGAGCAGAATTTAAACGGACCAAGCTTATCAGCTCGAAGTCTGAATCTTGCCTTCGGCCGGCTTTTCATCGGCGGCTGGGCTCGCGTCGCGCTCGCGCAGGCTGCGATTGCTCACGAGTGATTCTGCTTCTGCTGCGCCGGCAACGCTGTGGCCAGCCGCTTCGCCCATTCCTCGATGCCGGAGCGGCCCGCCAGCAGGTCCTGCCTGATCTCGATGAGGACGGCCTGAATGGCGCGATCGTCGCCATGGACCGGTATGGCGTAGTCGCCGTCGCGGCTGATCGCATAAGGCTCGTTTGCCGCGACGTTGAGCGCACTGTCGGCGCGCAGGCCGGCAAGCACTGCCTGGCCGAAATCGACTGCCCGGTCGTAAAGCACGCCGGCGTGCCAGGGCCGCGCAATGCCGAGGAAGACCGGCGTGAAGGAGTGGATCGTCGCGATCCGCGTCGGTCTGCCCTGCTTCGCCCGGTCGTCGAGATGGGCGGCCACGCGGTCATGAAACGGCGCGAACATGATTTCGGCACGCCGGCTTCGCTCCTCCGGATCGAGGCCGACATTGCCGGGGATGCCGGTGTCCTCCGATAGCACCGGAATGCTGCCGCTGGAACCAAGCGGCCGGTTGAGATCGATCAAAAGCCGCGAATAGGAGCTGAGGAAAGCCGGAGCATCGAGCAGCTTCGACAGAGCGCGGGTCACTTCGGCGGCGCCGATGTCCCAGGCGATATGGCGCTGCAAATGGCTGCTGTCGAGACCGAGCCGCGCATACTCTGCCGGAATATGATTGGAAGCGTGCTCGCATATCAAAACGATATCGGAACGCCCCGTTTCGTTGATTGCTTCGACCGCTGGAAGCCAACCTTCCGGTAGGATGGCGTTAGCAAGCGGCTCAGCCATCAATACAGCGTCCGGTAGAGATCGCAGACCGCCACTGGGTCGAGACCAGCGAGGCGCTCGGTCTCATGCCGCTTGAGGCCGACAAAGGTCTCGACGAACACCGGCGCGAACCATCCGGTGACGGTCTTGTCGGCAACGAGCGCGTCGAGTGCCGCAGGCAGCGTTTCCGGCAGCCGCACGAGGCCAAGCTTCTTGCGCTCGGAACCGCTCATCTGCGTCGGGTCGCCCGAGACAAGCGGCGGCGCCGGCAGCTTGGCCTTCAGCCCCTCCAGCCCGGCGCGCACGATCGCCGCCAGCGATAGATATGGATTGCCCGTGGCGTCGGCTGCCCGGTATTCGATGTTGTACTGCCGCGCCGGATCGCGCCCGCCGATCGTCACCGTCGGGCAGATGCGCAGGCTCGCCTCGCGGTCGCGATCGGCAAGCCAGGTGTAGGACGAGCTCCAGCTATGCGGCTTCAGCCGGTAGTAGGACGACACACTCGCCGCCGTCATGGCGGTGATCGCGGGCAGGTGGCGCAGCACGCCGGCACAGAACGAAGCGGCACGGCTGGAAAGGCCGCCAGGCTGGGCCGGATCGTAGGTCGCCGGCTTGCCGGCCTCGTCGACGAAACTGAAATGGATGTGGACGCCGTTGCCGACGGCATCGGGCGCGGTTTTGGGCGCGAAGCTCGCCCGCCAGCCGGCACATCGCGCGACTTCGCGCGTGATCTCGCGGATGGCGACGGCGCGATCGGCCGCGGCGAGCGCATCGGCCGGCTCGCATGTCACCTCGAACTGGTCGGTGCCGAATTCGGCGATCACCACTTCGGGCGCGACGCCGGCTTCCGCCAGCGCCGCCATCAGATTGGCGGCGAACGGGTCGGCGCGGCGCAGTGCTGCCAACGACATCGAATGAGCCGGGCCGAAGTCGCCCTCGATATGGAATTCATGCTCGAAGGCGGCGATGACGGAAAGCCCGGCCGCTGCCTTCAACTCAGTAAGCGCATCCTTGAGCATGGTCCGCGTACAGCCGACCCACGGGCTGCCGTCGAGTTCGACGATGTTGGCGGCGACCATGTCGAAGGGCGTCGCCGATCCGGTCAGCGCCGTGCGGAACCGCGCGTTGAGATCGGGAACGAGCCGCACATCGCCGGACGAACCCCAGGGATTGGGATCGACGATCGAGTTGAACGGCGTCAGCGACAGATTGGCCTGCAGCCAGCCGACGCCGGTCGCGGCGATCTTCTGCAGCCTGCTTTCGACGACGGAGCGGCCGCGCGTGATCGCCGAAAGATCGGTGGTGACGACGGCAACCAGCGGTTCGACGGTCATGCAGCTTTTCCCAAGGCTTCGAAACGGGCAGTAACGATGGCGGTATCTGCGACCCAGCAATAGCCGCCGAAAGCCTCGAGCGCGCCATCATGGCGCTCCCGCGTGGCGGCGGCGCAGGCATCCGATACGCAGGTGACGAGATAGCCGCGATCGGCGGCATCGCGCACCGCCATGTCGACGCACTGGTCGGTCATGATGCCGGCGACGACCAGGTAACGCACGCCGAGGTTTTTCAGGACATAATCGATGTTGGTCGAGTTGAAGACACCCGACGATGTCTTCGGCAGCATGATCTCGTCGCCGACCGGCGCCAGCGACGGCACCGGCAGCCCCTCCGGCCGGCTCGGCGCGATATGGATCGGCGTCAGCTTGTGGTCGAGCGAGCGGTCGCGGCCGTCCTCGGTCAGGCTCTGGATGATGGTATGGATCACCTCGACGCCGTTGGCCCGCGCCGCCGCCAGCAGGCGCTCCTGGTTGGGGATCGTTTGCGACGCCGTCTGCCGGTAGAAATAGTGGTCGGAACCGCGCTCCGGATGCGCCGGATCGGCACCCGGCTCCAGCCAGACCCGTTGCATGTCGACCAGCAGCAGCGCAGTTTCGCCAGCCCGGAACGGCTCGTTTCGTTTCGGCAATGCTGGCGTCATGCTTGGTGGTCCTGCTTCGCTGATCACGTCTGGCTGATTTAGCTGATTTTGGTCCACGCGTCCTGCGTCGCGGACACACTTATTGGGAGTATTCGAAGTTGCTAATTTGAGTTAAACTTTGTTTTCGGCGTGGAGACGGGGGTCTCTGTCATGATCGATTCAGATGTGTTCGACTTTGTCGAACGCTGCAGGAAACACACAGCTACCGGGCCGCTGCTGAGCGACCTGCTTGAAACCGTGAGGAATCTCGGCTTCGAGCACCTTATCCTGAGCGGCGTGCCGCTTGGTGGCCAGAAGCTTGCACCGATGGTCGAACTGAATGGCTGGCCGGCCGGCTGGTTCGAGCGCTATGTCGAGGCCGATCATGCCGCCGTCGACGGCGTTTGCGTTTACTCGGCAAAGACCTTGAAGCCGTTCCTCTGGTCCGAAGTCCCGGCAAAGTGGTCGGATACGCAGGGCTCGCGACGCGTTGCCGGCGAGGCGACAGAGTTCGGCATCTGTAGCGGCTTCGCCGTACCGATGCTCAGCGTTCATCATTGGCAATCCGTGCTGTCGTTTGCGTCTTCCACGAAGTCCTGCACCCTGTCGCCGCGCCATCAGGTGCAACTGGTGACCATGGCGGTATACGCGGGCATGTCGATCCAGGCCTTGGCGAATGACGACGATGACCACGAGGGCGTGCTGACCGACCGCGAAAAAGAAGTGCTCTTGTGGGCCGCGGCTGGCAAGACCTCATCGGAAACCTCGCAGATCCTTGGCCTGACCGAGCGCACGGTCAAATGGCACTCGACACGGGCTCGCGAGGCTTTTGGCGTCGCAACGACCACGCAGGCGGTCGTCGAGGCGGTGCGCCGGCGTCTGATCCACCCCTAAACGCGTCAACTGTCCCATCGGACAGGTGACGTATATTAGCGCGACTGCGAGTATCCCGTTGAGAACGATCGGGGGATCGCGCCATGATAACGGCCCACGTAGTCAATGCGCATAACAAGCATCTCTATGAAAACGAATTCGACGAGTTTCTGCGCCGCCGGCACGACTTTTTCGTGCACCAGAAACATTGGCGCCCTCCAAGCCCGGACGGTCGCGAGCTGGACCAATTCGATACAGACGCGGCGACTTACCTGCTCGGTATCGAAGATGGTCGTGTGGTGACTTCGGCTCGATTGATCCCAACGAGCGAGCCGCATATGGTCTCGGAGGTCTTTTCTCACATGTGCGAAAGATCGGGCGTCCCGAGGCGTCCCGATTGGGCCGAATGGACGCGCACATTCGTCGTTCCCGATAAACGAACTGCTGGACTGAGGGGCACGCTGACGCAGCTGTGCTGCGCGGTGATGGAATACGCTCTCGACGAGGGCCTCAGCGCAGTCGGCGGCATCCAGGAAACCTACTTCATGCCGCACCACGGTGCGCTCAAATGGCGGGCCGAGCCGATGGGCATGGCCAGGGAAGAAAACGGCGAGTGGTACATCGTCGCCTATATCGAGGTGAATGAGGCGGCGCTGTCGAGCGTGCGGAAGATACTAGGGGTTGAGCATTCGTTGTTGGTTCGGTGTGGAACGCAAATACCGTTCCTCCTAGAAACCAGCGTGTCATTGGTCTGTAATCGGGTCTAAGTCTAATGGTTAACTGGGAGGGTAATTATGTCTGTCATTCTTGCGTCAGCCAGAATAAAGGAAGGTCAGCTCGCGGAACATTCGGCAAATGTGAAATGGGAAAACAATGTGTTATCATTTGAAATTGCAGAAAAGTACAAAGGGCATTTTGTGCCAATAGTATCTCACTGTCATAACGTTCCTCATGTAACTAGTAGCTATTGGATCAAGCAGGTTGGATCGGAATACATCGTCGTGATGCAGTCAGCTCAGGACACAAGTGGAAGGGTATTTCCGCCTACCGATTTCACGGCAGTCATAGTTTCCACCGTCTAGTGAAGGCGCCGCCACAGCTAGAGGCCTGTGAGCGGATTACGGTGACGGTGCACTATTTTCTTTTCGCCGCCTGCCTCGTTTTCCCGGGCTCACGGCCTTGCCGATTTCCTCGGCGATGCTCTCGGCCCACGGGGCATCGAAAACCGCGACATCGGCGACGCGGCGATACTCGATGAGCAGTTCTTGTGGAACACATAGTCTTCGGACGTGAAAACACTTTGGCTCACCCGTACGGTGCTGGGGATGCGGCAGACCGGGAACACCGGCAAGGTGCACGTGCGGCGAGGGCGACATGGTAAAAAGTGCACTGTCACCGTAATTCTGATCTATACTCGGGACACCAGCTCGAATGCCTACGGCAAGGCGAAGGGCGTATGAAGCGCTTGATAGAGTTCTCTTTTTAGTCATGGGGCGGTGTCAAGATGTTAGCCTCCGACCTGACGAAATTTATCGAGCAGGATCATCTGGCTCTGGATGCCTTCGTAAAGGGCGATCCTGAGCCCCTGAAAAACCTCTATTCGCGACAGGACGACGTCATTATTGCCAATCCCTTTGGCCCGCCGGCGAAGGGATGGAGAAAGGCCGCTGAGACCATGGAACGGGCCGCCACCAATTACCGGCACGGCAAGGCCATCGGTTTTGAGCGCATCTCGGAGTATGCGACAGCCGACTTGGGATACATCATCGAGGTCGAGCGGTTCCAATCCAAGGTCGGTGGTGGCAACAAACTGGTGCCGATTGCGCTTCGGGTCACCACCATATTCCGGCGCGAGGAAGGCGCGTGGAGGATCGTCCTTCGTCATGCCGATCCGATAACCTCGGCACGCCCGCCGACGTCCATTGTCGGGGAGTAGAAGCTTGCCGGAGAGGTTTTAGGAATTACGGTGACAGTGCACCATTTTTCTTTTCGCCGCCTGCCTCGTTTTCCGGGTTCTCACGGCTTTGCCGATTTGCTCGCCGATACTCTCGGCCCACGGGCGCATTGAAAACCGCGACATCGGCGACGCGGCAATACTCGATCAGCAGGAACATATAGTCTTCGGACGTGAAAACACTTTGGCTCGCCCGTACGGTGCTGGGGATGCGGCAGACCGGGAACGCGGGCTAGGTGCACCATGCGGCGGAGGCGACATGGTAAAAGTGCACTGTCACCGTAATTCATCCTTAGCGGCCAATTTCCCGCGTCGCATCAACAATCTAGGTCATTTTCGGTTTCGCTTTAGGCAGCGCGGCCAGCAAGAGCTGGTGCTGTTTCTTCTTTCTCTTCGACGTGAGGGCTCACCCATTCGTCGGTTATCACGCGGCTGACCAAGGTGCCCGGCACCGCTTTTCTCAAGGCACGCAGCAAAAAGTATCTAACCCGCTCGGACAGTCAAGAGGTGTGGCAGGCAGGCCATGCGCAGCCAGCCGCAGCGAGCCGCCAAGACGCGCGAAGCACTTCGGCGGTGTAGGACAGCGGCACGCCAGAACGCGCGCAGGCCAGGCGTTGGCTTGCCCAATTGTGTTTTGACTATTTGGCTGAACGGGCGCGTAAAATATCAGGTTCGCCCGGTCGGGCGAACTAACTCAGGGAGGATGTTATGAAGATGACTCGACGTAATGCTCTCGCCCTTGGTGCCACCTCGTTGGCGGCCCCGCTATTGGTCGCAAAGCCCATTCCGGTAGCGGCCAAGACCTACGGTCCGACTGATGGCAAAGAGATTTTTCCCGGCGTTCGGCTCGTCGAACTGGGAACACGAGACTCCCATATCAAGGGGTACAAGAAAATTGCCATGGAAGACGTCGTCTACCAGCCAAAGGCAACTAGCCCGCTCGGGGATGTCATGGCCGACGATATGGTCTGCACGGTCACTGAAGGCGAGCTGCAGGTCACGGCCGGAGACATGCAGTTCACGGCCAAGGAGGGTGACGTATGGAGCTGCGGCAAGGGTAGCACAAAGGAGGCTGCTACGAACAACGGAACAGCGGTCGCAGTGATGCGGGTGATTAACCTGAAGGCTGCATAAAGTTACCCACACTCTGGCGACTGCAGACGCTCCAGCCGGCTTCGGCCGGCGGGCTTTTCCGGTGCGCCACGGCCTCGATGACCGGACATTTCTGCCGGCGCGCTGTGGCCAGCGCGGCGGCAGACTGAGGCCTTAGCGCACGGGCGAGCCGCCCTTCAGTGGTGGTGGGCGGAAACGCTCTTGACGTATTCGGACACCAGTTCCCTCGGTGCCGACTGACTGACGTCGCCGACGCTAAGGATGCCGACCATCCGCATATTCTTGTTGATCACCGGCAACCTGCGGATTTTCAGTTCTTCCATGTGCCGTACGGCCTTGGCCAGATCGTCGTCTTCGCGGCAGCAGTGAATGCCGGCCGTCATAACATCGCGCGCCGTTGCGATGCGGCCGTCGAAACCATCTTCTGCCAGTCCGTTGCAGACAATATCGCGGTCGGTCACCATTCCGATCAGTCGGTCGTTCTCTCCAATGGGAATCGACCCGATATCCTGGGCTCGCATCATTTTCGCCAGTTCGGTGACAGCGGTTTCGGGGCTGACCCAGTCGACACCCTTATGCATTGCGTCTTTGACTTTCATGGCGGACCTCCCTTGCTGGGTTGGTGAATGTCCCCCTGTCCCATTCTAACGCGGACGGGGTTTGGCTGCCAGAGGTCATCATCCAGACCCGCATTTTGCGGTGATTGTCATGCGGAATTACGGTGACAGTGCACTTTTTACCATGTCGCTCCCGCCGCATGGTGCACCTTGCCCGCGTTCCCGGTCTGCCGCATCCCCCAGCATCGATAACCGCAACATCGGCGACGCGGCAATATTCGATGAGCGGTCCTTGTGGAACGCATAGTCTTCGGACGTGAAAACACTTTGGCTCGCCTGTACGGTGCTGCGGCAGACCGGGAACGCGGGCAAGGTTACACGATGCGGCGGGGCGAACATGGTAAAAAGTGCACCGTCACCGTAATTCCGGTGCACTATTTTCTTTTCGCCGCCTGGCTCGTTTCCGGGTTTCTCGGCTTTGCCGATTTGCCCGGCGATACTCTCGGCCCCCGGGTGCATCGAAAAACCGCGACATCGGCGACGCGGCAATACTCAATGAGCAGTTCTTGCGGAACACATAGTCTTCGGACGTGAAAACACTTTGGCTCGCCCGTACGGTCCGGGGATGCGGCAGGGCGGGAACGCGGGCAAGGTGCACCATGCGGTCAATCTAGACACGGGGCGACATGGTAAAAAGTGCACTGTCACCGTAATTCCTAGATGTAGTGTGCTCAGCCGTCCAGCAAGTATAAGGATCAACGTCGTGCGCGGACGCAGGCACTTGACAGCTTCGATCGCGAGTGGCTCACGCGCCGCCGCTCTGTTGCAGGCTGTGCCATTGTTCAATGCTATCGCATAGGAACTTCACAAATCCACTGCACAGCAACGGCTCAGCTGCACCGTCTGGCGTGAATTCATATATCGCGTCCGACTCATCGATTCCCCAAGTTCCGAGATATTCGCCTTCCTGAGTGACGACAGCGCCGTCCTCAAGCAGGTTTATTGACCATCGAAGATTCATGCCACCTCCCGGTCCGAATGATGCGGATAGAATACCATGCGGATCATCCGCATGGTTGTAACACATGCCATTTTCGGGAATGATCTAAGTAATTGTTTCTATTGAAAAAAAGAAGCTGGCTGGGGAACCTGGATTCGAACCAGGACTAACGGAGTCAGAGTCCGTGGGTCTACCGTTAACCTATTCCCCAGCAGGCGCGGCTGTTGAAAACCACACGGGCAGGGCGGCGACGTCGCCGCGCGTGCCTTGTAGCCGCCGCCGGAAAATAGTCAACCCTGTGTTGGGGCTCAATCATCGTCTTCCGGCACTTCAACTCTCGCTGCGACTGTATTGCGAGTGCTCGAAGAACAGCACCACGCCGAGCGCGATCAGCAGCGGGACGATCAGGTAGAACAGCCGGAACACCAGCAGCGCTGCCAGCACGCCGACCTGATCCATATGTGACAAGCCCGCGAGGAACACCACCTCGAACACGCCGAGCCCGCCCGGCGCATGCGAGATCTGCGCGATCGAGAACGACACCAGGAAGACGCCGAGCACGACGAAATAGCCGGGATTGCCGGCGACGGGCAGGGCGAAGAAGATGATCGCCGCCGCCGCCAGCAGCTCGATCGGGCCGACCAGCAATTGCCGCGCCACGATCGGCAGCGCCGGATAGTGCAACTGAAAGCTGCCGATCCTCAGCGGCCTCAGATGCAGCCAGCTGCCGAAGACATAGGCCGCCACCACGAGCAGCATGGCGAGCCCTGCGGCTTGCGACAGCTTGTGATGCGGCGTGCCGGAAAACCGGTCGATCACCTCGGGCTCGAGCAGCAGGACGATGCTTGAGACGAACAGTGTCGACAGCACGAAGGTGATCCAGCAAATCGCCACCAGAACGCCGACATCCTGCCCGGTCAGGCCCTTGGTGCCGTAGGCGCGGTAGCGGATCACCGCACCAGAAAATACCGAGCCGCCGATATTGTGCGACAGCGCGTAAGTGGTGAACGAGCAGAAGGTGACGAACAGCCACGAGACTTTTTTGCCGATGTGCAGCAGCGCGATGTGGTCGTAACCGGCGAGCGAGGCATAGGCGATGACCGAACTCAGCGCCGCCAGCACCCAGCCGCGCGCCGGGATGGCGATTATGCCGGCCCAGACATCGTCGAGCGAGATGCCGCGCAATTCGTGCAGCAGCAGCCACAGCGAGAACACCACCGCGGCGATGCCGATCACGGGCCAGAAATAACGCCTCCAGTTCATGGCCTGACGATCATGCGTTGCAGCCCGTACCCCGTTTTCCGGTTCGCAGCAGGCAAACCGCCCGCAGTCCCGAATGGTTCATTTCAGAAATGCCTCATTGAAGCCGGCTATTCAACCGGGAAGGCGCGTTGTGGCGCTCGCGCCTTCCCTTCTCCCCTTGTGGGAGAAGGTGGATCGGCGCGCAGCGCCGAGCCGGATGAGGGGTGCCGGAAGGAACTCGGCTCGAAAAAATAAAATGATTTGAAGGGGTTACATCTTCAATGCCGCGATCCTTCCGGCACTCCTCATCCGACCGAGCTTCGCTCGGCCACCTTCTCCCCAGGGGACAAGGGATCACCGACGTCGCCGCCTTCACGCCGCCGGCAAAATTCGCCGCGAGCGCTCTTGGTGATCCGGCCCGGCGCTGATAGTCTGGCGACAACTTGAACATGTAAAAGCGCCTGCTGCGTCCGATCTCGGTTCGCGCGGCGCCGGAAGGAACGACAGTGGAAGACCACGAAGCCGGCGCTGGCGCGCCGGAAGTGGGCGTGTCCAGGGATTCGCCGACGCCGTCCGGCCAGGCAAGCCCATCCACCGGACGCTACGGCCGTCAGGTGCAGCCCCGGTCCGGCAATGGACAGGCTGGCGACACGTCCCACGACCACAAGGGCCAGAACGGCCCGCATCAGAACGGCAAACCCAAGAAACGGCGCAAGCGGCGGCGCGGGCGCAAGGTTTTCGCACGCGACGAGGCTCGTCCGGTGATATCAGGCACTTCGGTGTCCGCCGCCGGCGAGGCCCCGGCCGCTCGCCCGCCCCAGCCAGCGGCTTCGATCGCGCCCCAGTCCTCGATCGCGCAATTGCCTCCAGCCTCGCCAAGGCCGGAGCAAGGTGCCCGCACGCCGCCACCGCTGCAGGAATTGCCGGTATTTGCGGCGCTCGATCTCGGCACCAACAATTGCCGCCTGCTGGTCGCGGTGCCGACGCGCCATGGCCAGTTCCGCGTCATCGATGCCTTCTCGCGCATTGTCAGGCTGGGCGAGGGCCTTACCGCCAATGGTCGGCTTGGCGGCGCCGCAATGGACCGCGCGGTCGAGGCGCTGAAGATCTGCGGTGACAAGTTGCGCAACCGCAAGGTCAGGAAGGCCAGGCTGATCGCCACCGAGGCCTGCCGCACCGCCGCCAACGGCGTCGAGTTCCTCGAGCGCGTCGAGCGCGAGGCCGGCCTGAAGCTCGAGATCATCGACCGCCAGACCGAGGCGCGGCTGGCGGTGTCGGGCTGCGGCTCGCTGGTCGAGCGCGACACGCAAGGCGTCGTGCTGTTCGACATCGGCGGCGGCTCGTCCGAAATTGCGCTGATCGACCTCACCGGTCAGCGCTCGCCAAGGCTTGCCAACCACATCGTCTCGTGGACGTCGCTGCCGGTCGGCGTCGTCTCGCTGGCCGAGCGTTTTGGCGGCCGCACGGTGACGCGCGCGATCTTTGGCGCCATGGTCGAGGATGTCGCAATGCGGCTGCGCGCCTTCGACGGGCGCGATCGGCTGAGCCACCTCCTGTCCAGCCCGAAATTCCATTTGCTCGGCACATCGGGCACTGTGACGACGCTGGCCGGCGTTCATCTCGACCTCGAACGCTATGACCGCCGCCGCGTCGACGGGCTGTGGATGGATCGCGACAGCGTCGACCGCATGGTCGAAAAACTGGTCGGCTGGGATTTCCAGCAGCGCGTCGCCAACCCTTGCATCGGCGCCGACCGCGCCGACCTGGTTCTGGCCGGCTGCGCCATACTGGAGGCGATCCGTGCCGTCTGGCCGTCGGAGCGGCTGCGTGTCGCCGACCGTGGCCTGCGCGAGGGCATACTGAGCGAATTGATGGCCGATGACGGCGTCTGGCGCAACAGCGGGCGGGGCCGGCAATGACCAAAAAACCGGAAAGACCGAGCTCCGCCGGCATTCGCGTGCTGAAGACGAAGATCAAGAAGAAAAGCGGCTTGAAGGAATCGTCGCGCCGCTGGTTGCAGCGCCACATCAACGATCCCTATGTCCAGCGCTCGAAGGCCGACGGCTATCGCTCGCGCGCCGCCTACAAGCTGATCGAGATCGACGACAAGCACCATTTGCTCAAGCCCGGCATGAAGGTGATAGACCTTGGTGCGGCACCCGGCGGCTGGTGCCAGGTCGCCGCCGCGCGTACCAAGTCGACCGCGGAACACCCGAACGTCGTCGGCATCGACTATCTCGAGATGGACGCCGTGCCGGGCGCGCCGGTGCTGCTGATGGATTTCCTCGATCCGCAGGCACCCGAAAAGCTGGCCGAGACGCTGGGCGGCCAGCCCGACATCGTGCTCTCCGACATGGCTGCACCCACCACCGGCCACAAGCGGACCGACCACATCCGCACCATGCATCTTTGCGAGGTGGCGGCCGATTTCGCGCTGTCGGTATTGAAGCCTGGCGGACATTTCCTCGCCAAGACGTTTCAGGGCGGCGCCGAAAACGAATTGCTGGCCAGGCTGAAGCGGAATTTCCGCTCGGTCCACCACGTCAAGCCGCCGGCCTCGCGCGACGAGTCGGTGGAGCTTTATTTATTGGCGAAGGATTTTAAGGGGTAGCGCCCTTTCCTTCTCCCCTTGTGGGAGAAGGTGGCCTCGCGAAGCGAGGTCGGATGAGGGGTGTTCCAGCTTGGCAACACGCTTGCAGTTATCATCGCCTCATTTCTTCCAACACCCCTCAACCGTCTCGGCGCTGCGCGCCGATCCACCTTCTCCCACAAGGGGAGAAGGGAAGGGGTCCTCAACTCCCCGGCGGGCTCACCGGCTCCAGCGTCTTCGGCGGCGTCAACCTGCCATGTCCCGACACGGCATTGCCGGCGTCCGGCGCCAGCCGCATGAACGACAGCGAGGCTGCCGCCGACACCGCCGCTACGATGAAGAAGGCGGTGTGGAAGTCGCTCAGCGTCAGCGGGCCGCCATGGATATTGGTCGACACTTCCAGGATGCCGCCGGCCAGCGCCACGCCGAGTGCGATCGCCAACTGCTGGAACACCGCCGTGATCGGCGTGGCCTTGTTGGTGTCGGCGGCCGAAATCTCGGCGTAGGCAAGCGCATTGATGCCGGTGAAGAACATCGACCGGATGAAGCCCCCGGCGAGCAGCATGGCGAGGATCAGCCCATAGGGCGTGTCGGGTGTGAACAGGCCGTTGATGGCGATGGACGCGGCAGCGATGAGCGAGCCTGAAATCAGCACCCGGCGGAAGCCGGCGACCCTGAAGATCAGGGCAGTGACGAATTTCATGCCTATGGCGCCGATCGCCGAGACGAAGGTGATCATGCCGGACTGGAACGGCGTCAGCCCGAAACCGATCTGGAACATCAGCGGCAACAGGAAAGGTACGGCACCAATGCCGATGCGGAACAGTCCGCCGCCGAGCACCGACGAGCGGAACACCCGATTGCGAAACAGCTCGAGCGCCAGCAGCGGATTCTTGGCGCGGCGCGCGTGCAGCAGGTAAAGCACCGCCGATGCCAGCCCGACGGCAACGGTGATAAAGCCGGCAACTGGCGGCAGAGCCGGCAGGCTGACCACCGACAGGCCGAACACAATGCCCGATGCCGCCAGCCCGCTCAGCACGAAACCGATGAGATCGAGCGGCGGCGTCTGCGCGGCGTCGGTCTTCGGCAGGAAACGCGTGGCCAGCCAGATGCCGATCAAACCGATCGGCACATTGATCAGAAAAATCCAGTGCCAGGAAAAATAGGTCGTGATGAAGCCGCCGACCGGCGGGCCGACCAGGGGGCCGACCAGAGCCGGGACAGTCAGCCACGACATGGCGGCAACGAGCTCGCTTTTCGGCGTCGCGCGTACCAGCACCAGACGCCCGACCGGCGTCATCATGGCGCCGCCAATGCCTTGCAGGAAGCGTGACACCACGAAAGCCGGCAACGAATTGGAAATGGCGCACGCGACCGAACCGACGATGAACACGGCGATCGCGGCGCGGAAGACATTCTTGGCGCCGAAGCGGTCGGCCATCCAGCCGCTTATCGGAATGAAGATCGCCAGCGATACCAGATAGGCGGTCAGCGCCAGCTTGAGCGCGATCGGGCTGGTGTGGATGTCGATGGCGATCGCCGGCAACGATGTCGCGATGACGGTCGAATCCATGTTTTCCATGAAAAGAGCGACCGCCAGGATAAGCGGAATGGTGCGGTTCACGATGGATCCGGTCTTGAAATGCGCGTCGCGATTCTTGCCGGCCTTGGGGGCCAAACCGACAGGTAGGGCGGTTATCATGGCTGGGCCCGAATGTCGCATTAATTTGCTGTCACGTTTGTGCGACCGCAAGTCTTGCATCACCTGCGGCAAATGCAGCTTTGCCACTACACAACCATCGGCTTTTCAACGGCCACGGGACGTGTTACGAGCCAGCGCCAATCCTGAAAGGGAAGAAGACGAGTCGGCGCTGTCCATCAGGGCGAGCGCCTTTC
Organism: Mesorhizobium sp. M0074; assembly: GCF_040322975.1. Classification (NCBI taxonomy): domain Bacteria; kingdom Pseudomonadati; phylum Pseudomonadota; class Alphaproteobacteria; order Hyphomicrobiales; family Phyllobacteriaceae; genus Mesorhizobium; species Mesorhizobium sp. M0074. The sequence continues at coordinate 117,196 of NZ_JAMYUM010000021.1, read as the reverse complement.
CTGCATTCCGAGGGCTGGCCATGGCAAAAATCATCGAGACGTCCACCGGCGCATTGGCGCTGACCTTTGACGACGTGCTGCTGCAGCCGGGTCATTCCGAGGTCATGCCCGGCGAGACCGACATCCGCACCCGCATCGCAGGTGACATCGACCTCAACGTGCCGATCCTGTCGGCCGCCATGGACACGGTCACAGAGGCGCGGCTCGCCATCGCCATGGCCCAGGCCGGCGGCATTGGCGTCATCCACCGCAATTTCTCGCCGGCCGAACAGGCCGAGCAGGTGCGGCAGGTGAAGAAGTTCGAGTCCGGCATGGTGGTCAACCCTGTCACCATCGGTCCCGAGGCGACGCTTGCCGATGCGCTGGGTCTGATGCGCACCTACAGCATTTCGGGCATTCCGGTGGTCGAGAACGGCGGCACCGGCGGCCACACGGTCGGCCGGCTCGTCGGCATCCTGACCAACCGCGACGTCCGCTTCGCGTCCGATCCGGCGCAAAAGGTCTATGAGCTGATGACCCGCGAGAACCTGATCACGGTCAAGGAGAACGTCGATCAGGACGAGGCCAAGCGGCTGCTCCATCAGCACCGCATCGAGAAGCTTGTTGTGGTCGATCGGGACGGCAATTGCGTCGGGCTGATCACGGTCAAGGACATCGAGAAGTCGCAGCTCAACCCGCACGCCACCAAGGATGCGCAGGGGCGCTTGCGCGCCGCCGCCGCCACCAGCGTCGGCGATGACGGTTTCGAACGGGCCGAGCGCCTCATCGACGCCGGCGTCGACCTTCTGGTGATCGACACCGCGCACGGTCATTCGCAGCGCGTTCTGGATGCGGTGACGCGGGCCAAGAAGCTGTCCAACTCGGTTCGCATCTTGGCCGGCAACGTCGCCACCGCGGAAGGCACCTTGGCGCTGATCGATGCCGGCGCCGACGCGGTCAAGGTCGGCATCGGACCAGGCTCCATCTGCACCACCCGCATCGTCGCCGGCGTCGGCGTGCCGCAGCTCTCGGCGATCATGTCGGCGGTCGAGACGGCGCAGAAATCCGGCGTTTCGGTCATTGCCGATGGCGGCATCAAATATTCGGGCGATCTCGCCAAGGCACTGGCCGCCGGCGCCAGCGCGGCGATGATCGGCTCGCTGCTGGCCGGCACGGACGAGAGCCCGGGCGAGGTCTATCTGCACCAGGGCCGCTCCTTCAAAGCCTATCGCGGCATGGGCTCGGTCGGCGCGATGGCGCGCGGCTCCGCCGATCGTTATTTCCAGGCCGAGGTGCGCGACACGCTGAAACTGGTCCCGGAAGGCATCGAAGGGCAGGTGCCGTACAAAGGACCTGTGTCTGGCGTGCTGCACCAGCTTGCAGGCGGCCTGAAAGCCGCTATGGGTTATGTCGGTGGCCGCGACCTTGCCGATTTCCGCGAGCGCGCCACTTTTGTGCGGATATCCAATGCCGGACTTCGTGAAAGCCACGCCCATGACGTCACGATTACCCGCGAAAGCCCGAATTATCCTGGCGGAGCCTGATCGCCATGCGCTTTGGCGCAATCTGGCGGCAATGATCCTGCGGCTGTCGCGCCACGCGGCCGCACTCTGTACCGCCACCGTGGCGGTTTTCATCATCATGACGGCGATGGAGTTCCTCTATTTTCGCCGATTGAGCGGCGGTCTGCCGTCGCTCGACATGCGCTATACCGGTTTCACCCCGGATGAGGGCATGGCCTGGCTAACAGCCCTCGGCCGGCGCGGCAGCGAAATTATTCTCGTCTGGCATTACCTGACCTTCGACCTGCTTTTTCCGGCGCTGCTATCGCTGACGATGGTCAGCCTGATCCTGGCCACGGGCCGGCGGCTGAAGAATTTCCGTGCACTGCCTGCGCAAACCCAGTCGATATTCGCGGTTGTGCTGGTGCTGCCCTACCTGCTTACCGACTATGCCCAGAATATCGCCGTGGCTCGTCTTTTGTCCGATTTTCTGTCGGCCAATCCGGATTCACTATCTTTCGCCTCGGCGCTGATCGTCACCAAATTCGCCCTACTGGCGATACCAGTGACTGTCATTGCGGCTTTCACTCTGATGGCTCAGAAACGGCCTTGAAGGTTGGGTGACAACGATAGGGGGCGTCTTGAACCAGACCGCGATCTTCTGGCCGATCCTGGCGCAGGTGCTGTTGGTCTATATCGTCTATATCGTAATGGGCCGGCGCCGCTATGGTGCGGTCAGGTCGGGCGAAGCCAAGACCGGCCAGTTCAAGACGCGCTCGACGGAGCCTGGGTCCAGTATCACCGTCGCCGACAATCTGAGCAACCAGTTCGAACTGCAGGTGCTTTTCTACGTCTTATGCTTGACGCTGCACGTGACCAATGGCGTCAATTATCTGACCTTGGCTCTGATGTGGATCTTTGTCGTCTCCCGCTATCTTCACGCGTCGGTCCACTTGACCAGGAATCGGCTAATCCTGCGCAGCAGGGCATTCTACCTGGGCGCGGTAGTTCTTGCACTTGGCTGGATATGGCTAGCGCTGCATCTGCTCGGCTTGATCTGAGCAAGCTCAAGGCTACAAATCGAATACAGCGATCTTGCGCTTGTCGAACCTGATGGCGAGTTCACCGCGCACCAGCTTGAGCGCGGCCTCGCCGAAGACGGCGCGCCGCCAGCCTTGCAATGCCGGCACGTCGGCTTCCTCGCCCTCGGCAGCGATGCGGTCGATGTCGTCACTGGAGGCGAGTACCTTGGATGCGACGCCCTCCTTTTCGGCAACGATCCGCAGCAGCACCTTCAGCAACTCCGCCGCGGCGCTTGACCCCTCCGGCGGCTGGAAGCTCTTCGGCAGCTTCGGCATCTCTTCCCTGGGCAGGGCAAGGGCAGCGTTTACCGCGCCAAGCAGTGCCGTCGCCGTCGACGAGCGCTCCCAGCCCTTCGGCGTGGTACGCAGCTTGCTCAGCGCCGCAGCGTCGCGCGGCGCCTGCTGCGCCACTTCGTAGATCGCATCGTCCTTGAGCACCCGGCCGCGCGGCACGTCGCGCTCGCGCGCTTCGCGTTCGCGCCAGGCGGCCACCGCCTGCACGATCGCCAGTTCCTGCGGCTTGCGCAGCCGCATCTTGAGCCGCTTCCAGGCATCCTCGGGATGCGGATCGTAGGTCTCGCGCGAGGTCAGCACGTCCATCTCCTCGTTCAGCCAGTGGGCGCGGTTTTCCCGCACCAGCTCGGCGCTGAGATGCTTGTAGACCTCGATCAGGTGGGTGACGTCGGCGAGCGCGTAGTCGAGCTGCTTTTCGGACAGCGGACGGTGGCGCCAATCGGTGAAGCGCGAGGACTTGTCGAGCCGCGCTCCGGTGATGCGCTGCACCAGCTGGTCGTAGGAGACGCTGTCGCCGAAGCCGCAGACCATTGCCGCGACCTGGGTGTCGAACACCGGATGCGGCACCAGATCGCCGAGATGCACGATGATTTCGATGTCCTGGCGCGCCGCATGGAAGACTTTGACGATCGCCTCGTTGGCCATCAGCCTGAAGAACGGTTTCAGGTCGATGTCGGGCGACAGCGGATCGATCAGCGCGGTCACCCCGGGCGCTGCCATCTGGATCAGGCACAGGATCGGCCAGAAGGTCGTTTCGCGAATGAATTCGGTATCGACGGTGACGAATTCCGCCTTTTCGAAAGCGGCAATAGCGGTCTCGAGTTCTTTCTGGGTGGTGATGACGTGCATCAAATCGCTTTTGGCAAGGGATAGGGTCTCTTTCAATTTCAGCCGCGCGCGCTTTCGTCAAGCGCAAGCACCTCTATCCAGGCTTTGCGGGTTCATCGGGATCGGCATTCCGCTTCGCCAACCGGGCAAAAACCGTCGAAGTGCGCAACAGCGCCGTAAAACGGCTGCGATGGGTGGCCGGCACGGCGGAGCGCGCCTGCATCCGGTAAAGGATGACGGCCACGAAGATCGCATAGACGGTGGCGCTGAACACGAACAGCGCGCTCGGCCCGAAAAATTGCATCACCGTCGAGGCTGCGAACGGCCCGCCGATGGCGCCGAAGGAATAAAACAGCATCAAGGCAGCGTTGATCAGCACGAACTCGCCCTTGTCGGCGCGGTCGTTGGAATGCGCCGCTGACAACGAATAAAGCGGCATGGCGAAGCAGCCGAAGATGAAGACGAGCAGGAAGTTGAGAAACGGGCTGCCGCCTGCCACGAATGCCAGCGCCAGTGCCGCCACCATCGCACAGCACGTGGTCATCAGCAGCACCGAGCGCCGGTCCCAGCGGTCGGAGAGATAGCCAAGCGGGTATTGGATGATGGCGCCGCCGAAAATGCCGACGCTGACGAAGGTGACGACGTCGGCGACCGACATGCCGATCTGCTCGGCGTAGACCGGCGACAGGGTGCGGAAGGCGCTGTTTGTGACGCCGACGGCGATACAGCCGAAGCAGCCGAGCGGCGAGATCCGCCAGACGCGCGCCAAATCGAGCTTGACGTCTTCCGGCGGCGTCGGATTGGAGCGGTCGCCGAGCGAAACCGGCACCAGCGAAACGGTGATCATCATCGACATGATGGCGAAGATGGCAAAGCCGCCGGCGCCAAAGATCGGGATCAGGAACTGGGCGCCCGTCACCGAGCCGATGTCGACCATCCGGTAGATGGCAAGCACCCGCGCCCGGTCGGTGTTGGTGACGCCGGAATTCAGCCAGGCTTCCATGATGGTGAACAGGCCGGCAAAGCAGAACCCGCCGGCAAAGCGCACGGCGCACCACATCACCGGATCGATGACCAGCACCAGAAGCAGCGTTCCCGCCGAGGCGATCGCCGCGAGTGCCGAAAAGGCGCGCACATGGCCGACGGATTTCATGATGCGGGTCACGGCAAGGCAGCCGAGCAGGAAGCCGGCGAAATAGAACGTGCCCATCAGGCCGATCGAGGAAGCGGGAAAACCTTCCTGCGCACCACGCAGCGCAATCAACGTGCTCTGCAGGCCGTTGCCGCCGAGCAGGATGCCGGCGGCGATCAGGAGGGGGATCAGCGGGCGGATGGAGGACATGAAGGAAAGCCTGTCGTTGATCCTTCTTGAACCATCGCCTTCGCCATTGCCAGCGGCAATTCCCGGTGGCGTTGGGGCCAGCCGGGGGCCTTAATGCATGTCGCGCAAAAGTGTGCAGCGGTTTTGCGATAACGACATGCATAAAAACAAGAACCTAAAGCGCGTCGCATGAGGCCGATCGAACGCGACACGCTTTAGGTGCATTACCGAGGGGGAAATTGCGCTACCGCGTGGCGCCGGACCCTCCGTGTTGGGAACCAAGGCGTATCTTTGTAGTTCAGTGCTGGTGGGCGAATACGCGTCTTGTGAGCTGCCGGTGTGCGGAGACGGTGTCAGGCATCGACGTCGTTTCTGCTGCCCGGCCTGAAGCTCCAAAGGGAGGTCCGCCATCATGAAATTTCATTCCGCATTTGCGGCATTTGCCGTGGCCGCAGTTCTGGCGGCCGGGCCGGCGCGGGCTGTCGACCTCGCCATGGTGTCCGGAGATACCGGCAACGGCCAGAGAATCCTTCGCGAGATCCTCGATCAATACGAGAAGAAGACCGGCAACAAGGTTAGCGTCGTTCCGCTGCCTCCCTCGGCGACGGACCAGTTTGGCCAATACCGGCTCTGGCTTGCCGCCGGAAGCAGCGACGTCGACGTCTATCAAACGGACATCATCTGGGCCCCCCAGCTTGCAAGGCAGTTCATCGACCTGACCGAAGCGACCAAGGATGTCGTTGGCGCCCATTTCCCATCGATCATCAAATCGCAGACCGTGGACGGCAAGCTCGTCGCCTTGCCGATATTCACCGACGCTCCGGCGCTCTACTACCGCAAGGATCTCCTCGACAAATACGGCGCCAGGGTCCCGGCCAGCTGGGCTGAACTTGCCGATACCGCCAAGCTTGTCATGGACAAGGAGCGCGCGGCCGGCAACAAGGACATGTGGGGTTTCGTTTTCCAGGGCAACGCCTATGAGGGGCTGACCTGCGATGCACTCGAATGGGTGAAGTCGAACGGCGGCGGCCAGATTATCGAGCCGGACGGCACGATCTCCATCAACAATCCGCAAGCAGCCGCGGCGCTGGAAATGGCGAGGAGCTGGGTGGGAACCATCTCGCCGCCCGGCGTTCTGGCCTACCAGGAAGAAGAGTCGCGCGGCGTCTGGCAGACCGGCAACGCCGTCTTCATGCGCAACTGGCCCTACGCCTACGCGCTTGGCAACAGCGAAAGCTCCCCCATCAAAGGCAAGTTCAAGGTGACCACGCTGCCGCCGGGGTCGGGTGAGGGCGCGCGCCCGGCAGCAACGCTTGGCGGCTGGAATCTCGCGGTTTCCAAATATTCGAAGAACCCGGATGCAGCGATCGAGCTGGTCAAATGGATCGCCTCGCCTCAGATGCAGAAGTACCGCGCCTTGAAGGGGGCATATCTGCCGACCATCCAGGCACTCTATGACGATGCCGACATCGCCGGCGCGCAGCCGGTCATTCCGCGCTGGAAGGAAGTCGTCCTCAACGCGGTGCCGCGTCCCTCGGCCCAGGCCAAGACCAGGTACAATGAGGCATCGAGCGAGTTCTGGACCGCCGTCCACAACACCATGTCCGGCGAGGGCACGGCCGCCGACAACCTTGCCGATCTGGAGTTCTCCTTGACCAGGCTCAAGGGCACCGCCTGGTGACCTCGCCGCGCTCAGGCTCGCTGCTGGCGCGTCAGCGTGTGCGCTCGGCATGGCTGCTGCTTGCTCCGATGCTCATCGTGCTCGCCGCCGTCGCCGCTTGGCCATTGACGCGCACGATCTATTTCGGCTTCACCGATGCCTCGCTCGCCGACCTCGAAGCCCGCCGCTGGGTTGGCTTCGCCAACTATTTCTCCGTCCTGCAAATGCCGAGCGGCCGCGTCATTTATGACGGGCTGCTCGCCGATCCGGTCTGGTGGCGCGCCGTCTGGAACACGGTGCGCTTCGCGGTGATTTCGGTGACCTGCGAGACGGTGCTCGGCATGATCGTCGCGCTGGTGCTCAACGCCAAGTTTCGCGGCCGCGGCATCGTGCGCGCCGCGATCCTCATCCCTTGGGCGATCCCGACGATCGTCTCGGCGAAAATGTGGCAGTGGATGCTCAACGACCAGTTCGGCATCATCAACGACGTCCTGCTCAAGCTCGGCCTGATCAGCACCAAGATCGCCTGGACGGCCAGCGCCGACACGGCGATGGTCGCCGTCCTTGTTGTCGACATCTGGAAGGCGACCCCCTTCATGGCGCTTCTCATTCTCGCCGGCCTCCAGATGCTTCCGCAAGAAATCTACGAGGTCGCCAAGCTCGACGGCGTCGGCGCGTGGAGAATTTTCTGGAAGATCACCTTGCCGCTCATCCGACCGGCGTTGATGGTGGCCATGATCTTTCGCGGTCTCGACGCCCTGCGCATCTTCGATCTGATCTACGTGCTTACGCCAAACAACATACATACCAAGTCGATGTCGGTGTTTGCCCGCGAGAGCCTGTTTGAGTTCGATAAGTTTGCCTACGGCTCCGCCGCCTCGACGCTGCTCTTCCTCATCCTCGCTCTGCTGACCATGCTCGTTCTTTGGCTCGGCCGGATAAGACTGGACAAGGACTATTGATCATGGGGGACTACTGACCATGTGGATCGTCAAGCGCACGGCTTTCTACCTCCTCGTCGCCGTTATCGTCGTCGTCGCGGTGTTCCCGTTCTACTACGCCATCATCACCAGCCTGAAATCGGGGACGGCGCTCTTCCAGATCGACTATTGGCCGACGACGATTACCTTCAGCAACTACAGGACCGTATTCACCGAGGGGACCTTCCTGCGCAACCTCGTGAACTCGCTGTTCATCTCGAGCGCCGTTGTCGTCATTTCGCTGTTCCTGGGCGTCACCGCCGCCTATGCGCTGGCGCGCATCCGCTTCCGCGGCCGCTCGGCTCTGCTCCTCACTATCCTGTCCGTTTCGATGTTCCCGCAATTGGCGGTGCTTGCCGGTCTTTTCGAGCTGATCCGCACCTTCGGCCTCTACAATTCGCCGTTCGCGCTGATCTTGTCCTACATGATCTTCACCTTGCCGTTCACCGTCTGGGTGCTCACCGCCTTCGTTCGCGACCTGCCGATCGAACTGGAGGAAGCTGCGATCCTCGATGGCGCCACGCCCTGGATCATCATCAGCCGCGTCTTCCTGCCGCTCATGTGGCCGGCGCTGGCGACCACCGGGCTCCTCGCCTTCATCGGTGCGTGGAACGAGTTCCTCTTCGCCCTGACGTTTACCTCCAGCAATGAGCAGCGAACCGTGCCGGTCGCCATCGCCCTGCTCTCCGGCAGCTCTCAATTCGAGATCCCGTGGGGCAACATCATGGCCGCATCGGTGATCGTCACCGTGCCGCTCGTCGTCCTTGTCCTGATCTTCCAGCGCAAGATCATCTCCGGCCTCACCGCGGGCGGGGTCAAGGGATGAGTGCATAGTTGAACTGCCGGCACAGAGCAGCGAACTCAGATTGACGCCTCGAGCACAAATTGATGCCGGTGAGATAGGGGCGGGAAGAACGCGAACTCGACCCGGCTGCCGCTCGCCTTGACAAATGCACCCTCTCATGTGCTTTTCGCGCAAATTTTCAGGCTGGGCCATCATGCCTCGGCCGCAACCCAACATCCGGACTTTAAGAATGACAATGCATCGTTACCGCAGCCACACCTGTGCCCAGTTGAGGAAAAGCGACGTCGGCTCCGCCGTTCGCCTGTCGGGTTGGGTGCATCGCGTGCGCGACCATGGCGGCCTGCTGTTCATCGATTTGCGCGACCATTACGGCCTGACCCAGATCGTTGCCGACCCGGATTCGCCGGCCTTCAAGATCGCCGAGACCCTGCGCGGCGAATGGGTCGTCCGCGTCGACGGCGAGGTCAAGGCGCGCCTCGCCGACACCGTGAATCCCAATTTGCCGACCGGCGAGATCGAAATCTTCGCCCGCGAGATCGAGTTGCTGTCGGCGGCCAAGGAATTGCCGCTGCCGGTCTTCGGCGAGCCGGATTATCCGGAGGACATCCGCCTCAAATACCGTTTTCTCGACCTGCGCCGCGACACGCTGCACAAGAACATCGTCGCGCGCACGAAAATCATCGCCGAGATGCGCAAGCTGATGGGCGAGGTGGGCTTCACCGAATTCTCGACGCCGATCCTCACCGCCTCGTCGCCAGAAGGGGCGCGCGACTTCCTGGTGCCGTCGCGCATCCACCCCGGCACTTTCTACGCGCTGCCGCAGGCACCGCAGCAGTACAAGCAGCTGATCATGGTGTCCGGCTTCGACCGCTACTTCCAGATTGCGCCGTGCTTCCGCGACGAGGATCCGCGCGCCGACCGTCTGCCGGGTGAATTCTACCAGCTCGACGTGGAGATGAGCTTCGTCGAGCAGGAGGACGTGTTCAGCACCATGGAGCCGGTAATGCGAGGCGTTTTCGAGACCTTTGCCGCCGGCAAGCCGGTGACGCAGAAGTTTCCGCGCATCGCCTATGATGTCGCCATGCGCAAATACGGCACCGACAAGCCGGACCTGCGCAACCCGATCGAAATGCAGGCCGTCTCCGACCATTTTCGCGATTCCGGCTTCAAGGTATTTGCCAACATCCTTGCCAACGATCCGAAGGCCGAGGTCTGGGCCATTCCGGCCAAGACCGGCGGGTCGCGCGCCTTCTGCGACCGCATGAACTCATGGGCGCAAGGCGAGGGCCAGCCCGGCCTCGGCTACATCTTCTGGCGCAAGGAGGGCGAGAAGCTTGAAGGCGCCGGGCCGCTGGCCAAGAACATCGGCGAGGAGCGCACCGAGGCGATCCGACAACAACTCGGCCTTGCGGATGGCGATGCCGCCTTCTTCGTCGCCGGCGATCCGAAGAAGTTCGTCTCCTTCGCGGGAGCGGCGCGCACCCGCGCCGGCGAGGAGCTCAATCTTGTCGACCGCGACCGCTTCGAATTGTGCTGGATCGTCGACTTCCCGTTCTTCGAATGGAACGAGGAGGAGAAGAAGATCGATTTCGCGCACAATCCTTTCTCGATGCCGCAAGGCGGCATCGATGCGCTTAACGGCGAGGATCTGCTCGGCATCAAGGCGTTCCAGTACGACATGGTCTGTAACGGTTTCGAGATCGCCTCCGGCGGCATCCGCAACCATCTGCCCGAAACCATGGTCAAGGCCTTCGAAACCGTCGGGCTGGACCGCGCGACCATCGAAGAGCGCTTCGGCGGCCTTTATCGCGCCTTCCAGTATGGCGCGCCGCCGCATGGCGGCATGGCAGCCGGCATCGACCGCGTCGTCATGCTTCTGGTCGGCGCGAGGAACCTGCGCGAAGTGACCATGTTTCCGATGAACCAGCAGGCCTACGACCTGTTGATGAACGCGCCGTCGGAAGCCAGCCCGCAGCAGCTTCGCGAATTGTCGCTGCGCGTGGTGGCGACGAAGAAAGAGGTTTAGAAAACGCTCCGAACCGGTGCTGTTGATTCATAAAAAAGCCCGGCATCGCTGCCGGGCTTTTTGCTTGAAGCCTGTCTCGATCAGTCTTCGTTTGCTGTAACCGTCACGCCAAGCGTTTTCGGCAGGTCGAGCGGGTTGGACATGGCGCCCGCCATGATCAGTGCGAACGGCACCGCTGCCGGCGGCTCGGCCGAGACCTCGATGCTTTGCGGGTCGTCGAGGAATTTGTTGACCGCGGCCGAAACCTGCGCGGTCAGTTCCGGATTGTTGAGCTGCGCCATGCCGAAGGGCACGATCGCCTTGGCCTGGTTGGCGATGTCCTTGCCGGACATGCCTTGCTGCTTGCCGGCATAATCGAGCAGCTTTTTGGTCAGCGAATCGTCGTCGAAGCGGATCGAGGCGCTGTTGAACGAAAGCTGCTGCAGCAGCCCGAGCATGGCCATGCCTTGCGCCGAATTGTCGGCGCCTTCGGGCTGCGCTGCCATCTTCTTCTGCATCTCCTGCAGTGATTTGATGACGTCCAGCGTGTAGCCGCCGAGATCGAAGGTCATGCCGAGCGTGCCGGCATTGTCGACCGATATTTCGTATTTCGACAAGTCCATCCTGCCGTCGGTAGGCTGCCAGGTTCCTTCCATCTCAAGATTGCCTGATATGTTCTGGTAGCCGAGCGCGTTGATGACTTCCTTGGACTTCGGATCTTCGACCAGGGTCAGGTCGGCAGCGAATTTTTCCGTAGTGCCGGAAAACGCCATGGCCTTGCCGTCGGCCGGCGGCGTGATTGCGATGGCAAGCCCGTCCATCGAGAAAGCAGTTTTGTCAGCCACTTTGACTGTCATGTTGTCGAGCTCGGCCGATTTGTACATCATCAGCGAGCCCAGCGGACCGCTTGCGCCTTCGGCCGGAACCGTCATGTCGTGGATGACGAAGGGGCTGAGATTGAGCGTGACGCCATCTTCGCTGTGTTCGAACGGCGACGTCGATACGGTCGCGATTTGATAGCCGCCATTGGCTTCGGTCACACCTTCGAGCTTGACGTCGCCGATCTTGAGCGCCTCCTTTTCGGCCGCCGGTTTGACCGCTACGCCTTGCAGAACCATGCTGGAGGTGTCGCCGGTTACTCCGGTCCAGGAGAGGTCGACACCCTGCGCGGCGAGGGCAACCTTCAGCCGGTCGGCGACCGCGGTATCCTGCGCGAACGCCGCATTCAGCGGCAGCGTCAGCAAAAAGGTCGAAAAAGCCAGTCTTTTAATAAGTGTCGAGTGTCTGATCGTCATCGAGAGCTCCCCTGAGAGTGTCCTGAAATTCTTTTCAAATCGTCGCGTCGTCACCATTCGGTGACGAACTGGACCGGAAAAAGGCGGGCCTCGGCACAATGGTCGAAAATCGCGGCCAAAGGCAAACCCGATCCATCAGCCTTGCGATAGAAGCAGGATGTAACGGGTTGATGTTGGCCGGCGTCGTGACGCTTCCAATTCCTGTTGCATAATGGATGTCGCGCAAAAGTGTGCAGCGGGTTTTGCGATAACGGCATGTATCAAAACAAGGACCTAAAGCGTCGCATGGGGCCGGTCGAATGCGACTCGCTTTAGGAGGATGCATACCGGTGCCTCTTGCCGCGAATCACCCGCTCGGCTAGTGCCAGCCCATGGGAAAAAGGCTTTTGCCGCCCGAGAGTGGCGGCGGCGACAATATCGAGCCGGTCGATCTGAAGAAGGCGCTGGAAGAGCGCTATCTCGCCTACGCGCTGTCGACCATCATGCACCGGGCACTGCCAGACGTGCGCGACGGGCTGAAGCCGGTGCATCGTCGCATCATGCATGCCATGCGTCTGTTGCGGCTCAACCCCGACCAGGGCTTTGCCAAATGCGCCCGCATCGTCGGCGAGGTGATGGGCAAATTCCATCCGCATGGCGACCAGTCGATCTACGACGCGTTGGTGCGGTTGGCGCAGGATTTTTCGATGCGCTACCCGCTGGTCGACGGGCAGGGCAATTTCGGCAATATCGACGGCGATAACGCCGCCGCCATGCGCTACACCGAAGCGCGCATGACCGAAGTGTCGACGCTGCTGCTGGAAGGCATCACCGAGGACGCCGTCGATTTCCGCCCGACCTACAACGAGGAAGACGAGGAGCCGGCCGTGCTGCCCGGCGCCTTCCCGAACCTGCTCGCCAACGGCTCGTCCGGCATCGCCGTCGGCATGGCGACCTCGATCCCGCCGCACAATGCGGCCGAGCTCTGCGACGCCGCGCTTCACCTGATTGATCATCCGGATGCGCCCGTCACCAAGCTGATGGATTTCGTGCAAGGTCCGGATTTCCCGACCGGCGGCATCATCGTCGACAGCCGAGCCTCGATCCTCGAAGCCTACGAAACGGGTCGCGGTGGTTTCCGCGTCAGGGCGAAATGGAGCCAGGAGGACCAGGGGAGGGGCACCTGGAACATAGTCGTCACCGAAATCCCCTACGGCGTCCAGAAGGCCCGGCTGATCGAAAAGATCGCCGAGCTCTTGATGGCGCGCAAGCTTCCGTTGCTCGAGGATATCCGCGACGAGAGCGCCGAGGACATCCGCGTCGTGCTGGTGCCGAAGAGCCGCTCGGTCGATCCCGGCATCATGATGGAATCGCTGTTCAAGCTGACCGAGCTCGAAAGCCGCTTTCCGCTCAACATGAACGTGTTGTCGCGCGGCAAGGTGCCGAACGTGCTGTCACTGAAAGGCGTGCTCAAGGAGTGGCTTGAGCACCGCCGCGACGTCTTGATCCGCCGCTCCAAGCACCGCCTCGGCGAGATCGAGAGGCGGCTGGAGATCCTCGCCGGCTATCTGATCGCCTACCTCAACATCGACGAGGTGATCAGGATCATCCGCGAGGAGGACGAGCCCAAGCAGGTGATGATGGCCCGCTGGTCACTCACCGACACCCAGGCCGAAGCCATCCTCAACATGCGGCTGAGGGCGCTGCGCAAGCTCGAGGAATTCGAGATCCGTGAGGAATTCAACGGCCTGAGCGGCGAGAAGAAGCAGATCGAGGCATTGCTCGCATCCGACGCCAAACAGTGGGCGACGATCAAGTGGGAAGTCGCCAGCATCCGTGAGAAATTCGGACCGGAGACCGAGATCGGCAAGCGCCGGACCGAGTTCGCCGATGCGCCCGAACATGACCTGACCGATATCGCCCATGCCATGATCGAGCGCGAGCCGGTCACTGTCGTCGTTTCGGAAAAGGGCTGGCTGAGGGCCATGAAAGGTCATCTGACCGACCATTCGGCCCTGACCTTCAAGGAAGGCGACAGCCTCAAGCTCGCCTTCCACGCCCAGACGACCGACAAGGTGCTGGTCTCCACCACCGGCGGCAAGTTCTACACGATCGGCGCCGACCGGCTGCCTGGTGGGCGTGGCCACGGCGAGCCGATCCGCATCATCGTCGACATGGACAACGACCAGGATATCGTCACCGCCTTCGTCCATGATCCCAAGCGCAAGCTGCTGCTGGTGTCGCATGACGGCAACGGTTTCATCGTGCCGGAAGAAGAAGTCGTCGCCAACACCCGCAAGGGCAAGCAGGTGATGAACGTCAAGGCGCCCGACGAAGCCCAGCGCTGCATAAGCGTCGCCGGCGACCATCTCGCCATTGTCGGCGAGAATCGCAAGATGCTGGTATTCCCGCTGGCCGAGATCCCGGAGATGGGGCGCGGCAAGGGCGTGCGCCTGCAGAAATACAAAGATGGCGGCGTCCTCGACCTCAAGACCTTCACGCTCGCAAGCGGCCTGTCCTGGCAGGATTCGGCAGACCGCACCTTCACCAAATCGCGTGACGAGCTTGCCGAATGGATTGGCGCCCGCGCCTCGGCCGGCCGCATGGTGCCGAAGGGTTTCCCGAGGACTGGCAAGTTCGGGTGAAGCGGTAATCTCCCCCCTTGAGGGGGAGATGGCCGGCAGGCCAGAGGGGGTCCCCGCGCATGAAGCGCCAGCCTCCTTTGTTCGTGGTAAGGTCGCGTCAGGACGTCCCGACCCCTCTGTCGCCTTCGGCGACATCTCCCCCTCAAGGGGGGAGATTAGCAGCTCCACCCAAACATTTGGGATGTCGTCACGATTGCTGCACTATATCAGGGCATAAGCGATACGATGGGCCAGGGAGAGGTAGCCGCTTGAAGGAAGTCAGGATCCAGAAGCCGGAGCGGCAGCAGCGTCTGTTTGGCCTGTCGATGCCGCTCAGGGCCGCTGTCATTCCGCCGCTGTCGGCGGCGCGCTGGCTCCTGGTGCTGATCGTTGCCGCCGGCGTTTATTTCTTCCACGGCTTCCTGTTCCCGGTTCTTGCCGCCCTGGTTATCGCCTTCGCCAGCTGGCCGCTCTATCGGCGGCTGCTCGCCGGCGTCGGCGGCAACCGCACCATCGCTGCGACGCTTGCGATCTTGTTCATCCTGACTTTCCTGGTGGTGCCGATCGCGCTTGCCGGCACCTACGCCATCAATGAGGTGCGCGAGTGGGTCAACTGGGCGATAGAGACCAACCGCTACGGTGCGCCGACGCCGCACTGGATCGCCACCATGCCCGTGGTGGGCGAATGGCTCAATGAACAATGGACGGTCAACGTTGGCCACCCCGGCGGTATCGGCGAACTGATCCAGCTGATCAGTGGCGCCAATATCGGCAGCATCTATCGCGGCGTGCTTGCCGCCGGCGGCAGCGCCTTCGGCCTTTTGCTGACGCTGCTATTCATGATGATCGCGCTGTTCTTCGCCTATCGCGACGGCGAGCATTTCGCCGGACAGGTCGATCGCCTCGGCGAACGCATCCTGCCGGCCAGATGGGAACGGATCTCACGCGTGGTGCCTGCGACAATCTCCTCGACGGTGACCGGCATGACCGTTATCGCCATCGGCGAAGGGCTGGTGCTGGGTATCGCTTACTGGTTGGCCGGCGTGC
The DNA here is from genome assembly GCF_040322975.1 of Mesorhizobium sp. M0074. Lineage (NCBI taxonomy): Bacteria > Pseudomonadati > Pseudomonadota > Alphaproteobacteria > Hyphomicrobiales > Phyllobacteriaceae > Mesorhizobium > Mesorhizobium sp. M0074. Next base: position 101,795 of record NZ_JAMYUM010000021.1, on the reverse strand, counting down.
CGTCGCCGGTGACGCTCGGCGCGCTGACCGGCATCATGGCGCTGATCCCCGGCGGCGCACCGCTGTCCTTCACGCTGGTGTCGATCTATCTCGCGGCCAGCGGCTCGCCGATGGCCGGGCTGGCACTGTTCATCTGGGGCGCGGTCGAACTCTTCATCGTCGACAAGACATTGCGCCCGAAGCTGGTCGGCGGGCCGATAAAGCTTCCCTTCCTGCCAACCTTTTTCGGCCTGATTGGCGGCGTCAAGACGATGGGCTTTCTCGGCCTGTTCATCGGCCCGGTGCTGATGGCGCTGCTGGTCGCAATCTGGCGCGAATGGCTGCGCGAAGTGGAACTGACCGATGAGCTCGCTGCCGCCGAACCGGCGGAGCACGATGACGCACCGCCGCAGATCGAAATTGTCGCCGGACGCGCCGCCGCGAAAAAGAATCAGGCCGGGTGACTGACGGCGAAGGTGGCGCGGCGCTTGCGCCCCTCGTGCAACTGCCAGAGCGAATGGCCGATCAAGGTCATGATTAGGATCGCGCCGCCGATCAGGCTGTTGCGCGACGGTGTTTCGGCGAAGATCATCCACACCCAGACCGGCGCCAGCACGGTTTCAAGCAGGTAGAACATCGCCACCTCCGGCCCGGAGATGTATTTCGGGCCGTTGGCGAGGCAGAAGAACGAGATCGGCATGATGACGGCGCCGTTGAAGATGATCCACCAGGGTGCGTTGACGTGAAAACCCACCTTGGAAACCATCACGGCGCCGACGGCCAGCGGCAGGACGACTCCGATCAGCGCGGTGAAGCCCATATCCTTGCCGCTGGCGCGCGAGATGGTGATGGCCGCGGCGATCATGAAAGCCGAGCATAGCGCCATCAGGTCGCCGAAGAGATGCCCGGTTCCGACGGAATCGCCGACGATGATCACGACGCCGGCGATCATCAATGCCAGCGCTGCGAGCGTCAGCGGCCGTGGCCTCTCCTTCAGGAACAGCCACGACAAAACGGCCGCGAACATGGTGGTGAAGGCCAGGATGAAAACGAGATTGGCGGTCGAAGTGTTGTAGACGCCGGTGATGAAGGCGATCGAGCCGAGCCCGTAGAGGCCGGCAACGATGAGCCCTGACCAGCCCGGCACAAGCTGCGGTGCCTTTGCGCTCAGCGAGCGCCAGGCGGCCCAGATGATAAGCGTGGCGACGAAGGTCGTGCCGGTGCGCAACAGCAGGATCGTCCACGCCTCGCCGTCGGCGAGCCGGATCAGCGGAATGTCGACGGTCAGCGTCAGCCCGCCGATGGCGGTGATCAGAAGGCCTCTCTGGTGGTCGTTGTGGGAAGACATGCGGCAATTCTCGCGTAGGCTTGGAGGCGCAAAATTGACCGCCCGGTTTTCCAGCCGATCGGCCGGAAGCCCAGCGGCATCCTCCTCGAAACAATTTAAGAGTGAATACCGAAAGCGAAGATCAGCGCGAAACCGCTTCGTGATTGTAGCGTTCCCAGCCTTTCGGGCCGAGATGCTCCTGCGGCTGGAAGCGCATCTTATAATTCATCTTGCGCGAGCCGTTGACCCAGTAACCCAGGTAGACATGGGGCAGGCCCATCGCCCTGGCGCGGGCGATGTGGTCGAGGATCATGAAGGTGCCGAGCGAACGGTCCTCGAAGTCCGGGTTGAAGTAGGAATAGACCATCGACAGGCCATCGGCCATCTTGTCTGTGAGCGCCACGGCGATCAGCTCGCCCTGGCCCTTGCCGGTGATGAAGCTGTCAGGTCCGCGGCGACGGTATTCGATGACCTTGGTGTCGACATGGGTATCCTCGACCATCATGGCGTAGTCGAGCACGGTCATGTCTGACATGCCGCCACGGCGGTGGCGGGCGTCGAGATAGCTGCGGAACAGCGAATACTGTTCGGTGGAGGGTTCGGCGTCGTGCATGGCGCCGACCAGATCCGAATTATGCTGTATGACCCGTTTCAAGTTGCGGCTGGCGGTGAATTCCTGCGCCAGGATGCGCACCGACACACAGGCGCGGCAGGTCTCGCAGGCCGGCCTGTAGGCGATGTTCTGCGACCGCCTGAAACCGCCCTGCGTCAACAGATCGTTCATCTCGGGGGCCTTGTCGCCGACCAGGTGTGTGAACACCTTGCGCTCGAACTGGCCCTCGAGATAGGGACATGGCGAGGGCGCGGTCAGAAAGAACTGCGGCGACTGGGTCGGGTGCTGCGTCATCGAGCCTTGGAAACACTCCTGCGAATCGCTCTACCTTTGGCGCGGACGCCGAAAAATTCAACAGGATTGTGAAAGCCTGGTTGATTGGACGTCTTCACATTTGTGCGCAAAGGCTGCGGCCGCGCTTCAAAAGTCTGCTCAGCGGCCGCTGCGGCTGACGACGGTGCCGAGCAGCAGGTCGTGCAGCGTGCGCTTGCGGTCGGAAAACAGGCTCACCAGCAGGACCAGCGGCGAAAGGATGACATTGCCGGCCCAAAACAGCACCGAATGCACGACGGCGGTCAGCCCGTCGATGCGGCTGCCGTCGAGCCGGTCGAGCCGGATGCCCATCATCTTCATGCCGGTGGTGGCCTGGTCTTTACTGCCGAGCGTGTTCCAGATGTAGAGGATGGCGACGGCCGGCACGAGAATGGAAAACAGCATCCAGCCGAGGCCGAGCGTCAACAGCCCGAACAGGAACACCAGGATCGCGAATGGAATGGTGAGCAGCGCGACGATGAAATAATCGATGACAAAGGCGAGAATGCGCCGCGTGCGCACGCCCTCATAGGCGCGGACATCTTCGAGCCTGCTGGTGATGATTTCGCCGTCGAGAACGCGAGCGTTCATGTCATTTCCTCGTAATCGAACCCGGGTTAATGCACGGGGCCGCTTCTTGGTGAAATGGTGAAGGTTCGCGGCGGAATCAAGATCGAGCCTTTCGCCGCCGTGTAGATGGTGACGGAGTGCCTGGGGCCGTCTGACTTGTTGAATTCACGGCGCGGATAGCGTTAGTTTGCTGCGGCGCAACAAAGCGCGCCGAGCCGAGGGGACGGGGCGACATGGACTACGACATGCTGGTCATCGGCAGCGGCCCATCCGGGCGCCGCGCCGCGGTGCAGTCGGCCAAGCTCGGCAAGTCGGTGCTGGTGGTCGACAGAGGCCGGCGTCTCGGCGGCGTGTCGGTGCATACCGGCACCATACCGTCGAAGACGTTGCGCGAGACGGTGCTCAACCTCTCCGGCTGGCGTGAGCGCGGCTTTTATGGACGCGGCTACCGCGTCAAGCAGGACATTTCGGTCGGCGATCTGGTCGAGCGCCTGCACAAGACGCTCGACCATGAGGTCGAGGTGCTGCAGCATCAGTTCATGCGCAACACGGTCAAGAGCGCGCGCGCCGCGGCAAAATTCCTCGGCGCCAACAAGGTCAGCCTGACCACCGACACCGGCGACTACAGCGAGGCTGGCTTCTCCCATGCGCTGATCGCGGTCGGCACCCGGCCGCACCGGCCGCACGACGTGCCGTTCGACAAAACACGGATTTTCGACAGTGATGAGATGCTGGAGCTCGATCGCCTGCCGCGCACGCTGACGGTGATCGGCGCCGGTGTTATCGGTGTCGAGTATGCGACGATCTTTTCGGCGCTCGACGTGCCGGTGACGCTGGTCGAGCCGCGCAATACGATGTTGGATTTTGTCGACCGCGAGATCGTCGACGACTTCATCCATCAGATGCGCGACCGCGGCATGACCATCCGATTGGGCAGTGCCGTCAAGGAGATCGCCTCCAAACCCGACTATGCCGAGGTGACGCTGGCCGACGGCCGCACCATACGGTCCGAGATCGTGCTTTACGCCGCAGGGCGTACCGGCAATGTCGGCAGCCTGGGCTTGGAAACGGTCGGCATCGAGTCCGATTCCAGAGGCCGCATCAAGGTCGATCCGCAGACCTTCCAGACCAGCGCGTCCAACATCTATGCCGCCGGCGATGTTATCGGCTTTCCGAGCCTGGCCTCGACCTCGATGGAGCAGGGCAGGGTGGCCGCCTGCCATGCCTTCGGCGTGCCCTTGCCGCCGCCGCCCGAAACCTTTCCCTATGGCATCTACGCCGTGCCGGAAATCTCCACGGTCGGGCAATCCGAGGAGCAGGTGCGTGAGAGTGGTGCCGCCTACGAGGTCGGCGTGGCGCGGTTCCGCGAGACATCGCGCGGCCACATCATGGGCGTCAACACCGGCTTCCTGAAGCTTCTGTTCTCGATCGAAACACGCCGTCTGCTCGGCGCCCATATTGTCGGCGAGGGCGCGACCGAACTCATCCACATTGGCCAGGCGGTCATCAATCTCGGCGGCACCGTCGACTTCTTCGTCAACAACACCTTCAACTATCCGACGCTGGCCGAAGCCTACAAGATCGCCGGGCTGGACGCCTGGAACCGAATGGGGCGAGGGTAGACCATGATCCCGAATCGAAGGACCGCGTGGGCATCGGTTTTGCTGCGCGGACCTTCGGGATGGGGGCAGGACACTCAGCAGTGGCGCATTGCAACCGACATGGTGGCCGTTGCGTTTCAGCCAAACGGATTGCCGAACAGGGCAAAGCAATGACTGGGGCAGCGCCAAGGAAAACCTTCGCCTGGATTTCCCGAAACACGGTGCTTCTGGCGCTGGCGAGCCTGTTTGCCGACATTTCGACAGAGATGCTTTATCCGATCCTGCCGATCTTCCTAACCCAGACTCTGCACGCAAGCGGGAGCGTCGTCGGTCTGGTCGACGGAATCGCCCAGGCGACGCAGAACATCGTGCAAGGTTTTTCGGGCTGGCTCTCGGACAGGCTTCAGAAGCGGAAACCGATAGCCCTCATTGGCTATTTTCTGGCCTCTATCGCCAAACCGCTGATCGGCGTGGCCACGGTGTGGCCGATGGTCCTGGGCGCGCGGTTTGTGGATCGGCTCGGTGCAGGTTTCCGGTCCGCTCCGCGCGACGCGCTCCTTGCTTCGTCCGTGGCCGACGAGCACCGAGGCAAAGCATTCGGCCTAGAAGGCATTGGCGACAATCTGGGAGCGTTTCTGGGACCACTGCTCGCGGTGCTGCTTCTCATCGCCCTCAAAGTCGATATCCGCTGGATCTTCTATCTCGCGCTCATTCCCGGTCTCCTCGCCTTCCTCATGGTGGTGTTGGTGCACGAGCAGCCACTGGCCGTAGCCGCAAAGGCCAAGATCGACATCAATCTGCGGCAGTTTCCCAAAGCCTATTGGACCTATCTCTTGGTGACAGCTCTCTTCGGCATCGGCAATTCGAGCAATGCGTTTCTGATTCTGCAAACACAGGATATCGGTGCCTCTTTGGAGGCAACCATTCTTATCTATGCAGGCTTCAATCTCGTTGCGGCGCTGATTTCCTACCCGGCCGGCTTTCTATCGGATCGCTTCGGCCGCAAGGGCGTGTTACTGTCGTCCTTCGTCATCTTCCTGATCGCCTATCTCGGCTTCGTCTTGACCCGGAACATCTATCTGATCGGGCTGCTTTTTGCCTTCTACGGGTTCTATCAAGGCATCTTCCGCTCAGTCGGCAAGGCATTCGCCTCGGACTTCGTGCCGCAAGAGCTGCGTGCCAGCGGCATCGGCTGGTACAGCACCACGGTCGGCCTGCTGGAACTCGCGGCAAGCGTTGTCGCCGGACAGCTCTGGGATCGTGTAAGCCATGAGGCGGTGTTCATCTACGGCGCTGTCTTCGCCGTGGTCGGCAGTGCTGGTCTGCTTGCCCTGATCCCCTGGCGAACCGACGGTCATAGTGTGTCGGCGGCGTCGTAGTGCTGCCGGGGCGTTGCCGATGATGAGCAGCCTTTAATAAAACGTTCTACTCAAACTGAAAGGTCCCCGGTCATGACGCCCGTCAGTGTTCGCTATATTGTCGACGATGTCGCCGCTTCCATCGATTTCTACGTGAAGCATCTGGGCTTTGCCATTGAACGGGATGCGCGGCCGGCTTTCTGCTCGGTCACGCGCGGCGATCTGCGGCTTCTGCTGAGCGGGCCGGAGAGCTCGGGCGCACGGGCGATGCCGGATGGCCGCCGGCCGGTGCCGGGAGGGTGGAACCGCATCGTGCTGGTGGTGCCGGATCTGAAGCAAGAGGTTGCGCGCCTGAAGGGCGCCGGGCTCGCCTTCCGCAACGATATCATCAACGGCGTCGGCGGCTCGCAGACCCTGCTCGAAGACCCGTCCGGCAATGCGATCGAGCTATTCCAGCCCGCCGCACACTGACATTCGATGGTCGGGCCCGCGTTGTGCGTGCGCTCAATCCGCTCGTTCAGCGGTTGCCTGACCCCGCCAGCCACTGCCTGACGATTTCAGCATCCGCGTCGCCGATTTCATGGCCGGAGGCAATGGTGTGGGTCTCGACCTTGGCGCCATGCGAGCTCAGTAGAGCGGCCAACACGGGGGCGAAAGGCGCGTAGGTCAGGTCGGCGGCGCCGGCGACGATCAGAGCCCGCGCCTTCGACAGGTCGGCCGGCGGCACCTCGTCGAGCACCGGCATGGGGCGCAGCAATGCAGCGCGCTCGATGAGGCCCGGATGCAGCGGCATGACGCTTGAAACCAGATTGGCGCCGTTCGAATAGCCGAGAAAGGTCGCGCGGCGGAGATCGAGGCTGTGGCGCTTCGCGACGCCGGCGACGAAGCTTGCAAACGCATCTGCCTCCGCGCGGATACTTGCCTGCTCGAATCGCGTCGGGGTGATTCGCGTGAACCAGCGGAAACCGTCCTCCTGAGGGATGCGGCCACGGACCGTAACCAGCGCCGCATGCGGCGCGATTTGCCGACCAAGCGGCAGCAAGGTCGTCTCGTCGACACCCGATCCATGCAACAGGAACAGCCAGTCACCGGGTAAATTGGCGGATCGATGGAGCCGGTAGAAAAAGCCTGAATTCTCCTGCAAAATACCGTCTTCGAGGCTTTGCTCGGCCATAGTCACATCCTTTTGATTCCGCGTTACTTTCGTTAATTTGCCGGCTTCAAAACGGAATATTTTCAAGCTCCGCGAAAGTTGATTGAACCGGGCGCATTTCAGTCCGTTTCTTTGCCGATATAATCCCCGCGGGGGATCGAAGCAGTGTGCGCCGGGTGGTCGCCCGAGGGATCGCATGCCGGGCATGAACAACCAGCTTTAAGGCCTTTTATCGATGACCATGCCAGTTTCGCCGGAACGCGATACGCGTATTGATGTGTTCCGGGCTCTCGCCCTCCTGACCATATTCGTCGACCACGTGCCTGGCACCGTTTTCGAAACCCTGACCTACAAGAATTTCGGGTTTTCGGATGCGGCCGAGGCCTTCGTGCTGATCTCCGGCATGTCCGTCGCTCTCGCCTACGGCACTAAGTTCCAGCCGGGAAACCGGCTGATTGCAACACTGAAAATGTGGCGCCGCGCCGGTGTGCTCTATGTCACCCACATCGTCACGACGATGGTGGTCATGGCTATCTTCTGCGCGGCGGCGGTGTTTGCGAAACGGCCGGATCTTCTGACGCTGATCAACATCGAGCCGCTCGTCAGGAACCCGCCACAAGTCCTGGTCGGCATCGTCACGCTCGGCCATCAGCTCGGTTACAACAACATACTGCCGGTCTATGCGGCGCTGCTGTTGATGGCTCCGGTCTTCCTGCTGTTCATCAGCTACCGGCCACTGGCGGCGCTCGCAGTATCCGCAGCCCTTTGGCTGATTGCCGGAATCTACCAGATCGCGCCGCCGAACTACCCGGAGCCCGGCTTCTGGTTCCTCAATCCGCTGTCATGGCAATTGCTGTTCAATATCGGCATGGCCAGCGTGTTGCATGTGCGGCGCGGCGGCACCATCCCTGTCAATCGCTGGCTGGTCGGCGCGGCCGCCGCCTATGTGCTGACGGCGCTCGTCTGGGTGCACAGCCCGCTGTGGGGGCATGTGTCGTGGCTCGACCTGCCGGTGGTGCTGACCGGTTTCGACAAGACGTTCCTGTCGTTGCCGCGGCTGCTGCACATCCTGGCGATGAGCTACCTAGTCGTCGCCTTGCCTTTCGTCTCGAACCTGTTCCGCACCGGCCGCGACAATCCGCTCGCCATATTGGGCAAACGCTCGCTGCCGGTTTTCATTGCCGGCACGGTGATTGCCATGGCGGCGCAGGTGATGAAGCTGGTCAACCCGGGCGGCTTTGCCTATGACAGTCTGCTGCTCGCCGCCGGCATCGCCATGCAGTTCGCGCTCGCCTTCTATCTGGAATGGCTGTCCGCTATCGGCTGGTCCGGCAAGGGCAAGCCGGTCCGCAACGAGGCGCCGCCGGTCCGTCCATCCTTTGGCATCGGTCCGATGGCGGCCAATCGATAAGATTTGGAGCCGATCTGCCCAGTCAACCTGTGCCTGGCGGCGGCCGGGACGACGCCCTGACGACAAGTTCGACGCCGAGCGTTTCTCGCCGCACCGTGCCGTCGAAGTCGAGGATTCTTCGCGCTGCCCGGCGGCCGATCTCGGCGATCGGCTGGGCGATGGTGGTGAGCGGAGGCTCGCAAATTGCGGCTTCAGGCACGCCGTCGAAGCCGACGACGGAAACATCGCGAGGAACCGCGATGCCCCGCGCGCTGAGCCATTCCAATGCTTCCATCGCGACCCGGTCCGACATCGCCAGGATGGCGGTCGGCGGTTCCGCCGAGGCGAAGAGGGTTTCGAGGCCGGCCTTTGTGCTGGCCTCATCGTTTTCAGTCTCGTAGACCGGCACCTTGGCGGTATCGACGCCGAACCGGGAAAGCTCTTCGAGATAGCCGAGGAGGCGGTCACGGGTTCCTGTATAGACTGCGGTCCGGACCTGCTCGGGCGAGACAAGTCCGGTGCTGTCGTCGGCGAAGGCCAGCGACAGCACGGCGAAGCGGCGATGTCCAAGTTCCGCCAGATGGCGCGCCGCGAGCCGGCCGCCGGCAACATTGTCGACGCCGATCGCGGAGACCGTGGCGTCCTGCGAGCCGAGCTCGAGCGCGACGAAGGGGAGCTTGCGTTCGCGCGTCAGCTCGACGAGGCGCGGACCGCCCTCGATGCAGAACAGGATGAAGCCGTCGACCAGGGCGCTCTGGATATTCCAGGCAAGTTTTTCCTCGTTGCCGGCCGACACGAGGGCTATTCCCGCGCCGGTGGCGTCGCATGCCTCCGAGATGCCGGCCATCATCACGCGCGCAAAGGGGTCGTCGAAGAAATAGGACAGCGGCTCGGTTGTGGCGACGCCGATCGCATTGACCTTGCCGGCGCGCAGCAGGCGGCCCTTTGGATCGGGGCCGGCGTAGCCCAGCGCCTCGGCCGCCGCCTTGACGCGCTCGCGGACTTCCTCACGCACGATTTCGGGACGGCTGAAGACATTGGAGGCGGTGCCGTGTGATACGCCCGCGGCTTTGGCGATGTCCGCCAGCCGGATGGGCCTCCTGCCTTCGGTGAGTGATGCCATTTGTTTGTCTCCGGGACTCCGGTCCAACAGTATCGCCGACTACCTAACACCTTCGTTGGATCGATTCAAATTTTTGCTTGACATTTGTGGTGCGATGCGTATTCTTTGAATCGATCCAAGAGCGTTTTTCGTCCCCAGATTGGATCGATACAAGAGGAGAGCGCCATGCACCCCGTCAATTATCTGTTCGAGGACATTTACCGGAACGACTGGAGCATCCGTTCGAGCGCGGAGGCCCGGAAGCGGCGAGACAGGACCGGTCCGTGGATTCGCGACCTGGGTTTCCTCGTAGGACGCAAGCGGAGCTGATCGGTGGCCTATTTTTGTGCCCGCTGATTGGATCGATTCAAAAAACTAGAGGAGATTAAGCCATGCACCCGATCAAGCATCTGTTCGAAGACATCTATCGCAATTATTGGGGCATCTCGCCGGCCACCGAACGGCCGGAGCGGCGGCGTGTAGTCAAGACGACCAACAGCGATGGCCAAGTCCGGCCCGAACGTCCGCGAGACTGAGCTGGCAAGACAGAGCTCGTGGATCGAGGGCGGCTGGCGAAGGAGCAGCGGCCGCCATTGGTTGCCGCATCAATGGCGGCGCGGGCGCACCAGCGCCGAGGCGGCCATCATCAGCCAGCCGCCGATGAGCAACGTGCCGCCGATCGGCGCCGACATCGGGAACAGCCGCGAGCCAAGGAAGTCGCGGGCCAAAAGATCTCCCGAGAATAGCAGAAGCCCGACGAGAAGGATGAGGCTTCCGGTTCGCAGGATGCTATTGCCACCGAGCAGCCCGACGGTAAGGAAGACCGGCGCATGCAAGAGCAGGAAGGATGCGGCCGTACCGACGAAAGCGCCGCCGAGATGTGCCGCCGCCGCCGAAAGCGCCACGCCGGTTGCGCCGCATAGGCCGCCGGCAAGAACCAGAATGCGGCCGCCTGCCGCGTGTTCATCCGTGCTCATTTCCACGCCTCCGTGATTCCTGGCGACCGCCTGAGATAGTGCCGCGAACCGTGTCAGGATTTGCCGGCTTCCGCCAGCATGTCGCGTTCGCGGCGCGACTGGACCAGCCAGTTATAGGCCGCTCCGCCCGCCATCAGAATGGATGTGCCGAGAAACACCGAGCGCATACCGAAATGGCCGCCGGCGAAGCCGCCGAGCAACGGTCCGGCGACCTGCCCGACATATTGCGCCGAGATCGACAAGCCCAGTACGTTGCCGCCGACCCCGTCGGGCACATTGTGGCGGATGACGCTGGTGATGCAGGGCAAAAGACCGCCAAGCGCCAGGCCCATCAGGAAACGCAGGCCGACGAGTTGCCAGCCCTGGGTAACGAAGGCCTGCGGGATCAGCAGCAGCGCCGAGACGGCGAGTGCGGCAACGATGACGTTCCAGTGGCCGATACGGTCGGCGAGCTTGCCGAGCCGCGACGCCGACAGGATGGCGCCGAGCGCTGCCGCGGACATGACGATGCCGGAGACCAGCGTGACCTGGCTCTGATCTTCGATGAGCTGCTGGACATAGACGGTGATGATCGGCTCGATCGACATGGTGGCGAAACTCAACAGCATGCCGGTCGCCAGCATGGCGACGACGCGGCGCTTGTCGGGAATCTGCGACCAGCCGTCTTTCACTTTTTCTTCTGACGCGGCCTTGGCGGCAACCGGGCGAGGGGCCTCCTTGATCAGCAAGGTGGTTGCCAGAAAAGCCAGGAAAATGACGCCGCCGGCGAGCAGGAATGTGGCGCGGATGCCAATCAGCGGCGGCAGCGCGCCGCCAAGCAGCGGACCGACCAGGGCACCGGCCGTGATTCCGGCCGACAGCACGCCCAGCGCCCAGCCGGAGCGATCCTTCGGCGTCTGCATGGCAACCAGGATGGTCGAGCCCGAAGAATAGCCGCCGGCAAAGCCGATCAGCAGGCGCAAGAGCACCAATTGCCAGACGGTCTGCACCATGCCGGTCAGCGACATACACAGCGCCATGCCGAAACTGGCTCGCACCAGCATCAGTTTGCGGCCGTAGCGGTCGCCTAGCCGCCCCCACAGGGGCGCGACCAGCGCGGCAGCAAGGAAGGTGGCGCCGTAGGCGATGCCCGACCACTGCACGATCGCCGCATGGCCCTCGGCGCCCAGCTGCTCGACGTAAAGCGGCAGGAAGGGCAACAGCAGCGTCATCGCTACAAGCGTGCTGAACGAGCCGGCAAAACACACGGCGAGATTGCGGCGCCAGTGGACGTTGTGCGTGCCTTGCATGGCGAGGGCGGCGTCTTGCGGCATGTCATGTCCTGTCCGGCCAGCTTGCATGAAACTTGCTACGGATACCAATTTGGGATACCAAACTGGTATCTGTCATGAACGCAAGCCCCGTCGCTGTCAATGCGGGCCTCTCAAACATGATCGACAAAGGCCGGCGTGATCGGCCAACGCCGGCCAGTGACCCGATTGCCGGAACAAATGACCTGAACGGAACGCCAATGTCGCAGATGCAGAACGTCGAAAAGCAGCTTCGCGAGATGATCCTCGGGCTCGAGATCGGTCCCGGCGAGCGGCTGACGGAGCGCTGGGTCGAAAGCCGCTTCGGTGCATCGCGCACGCCGGTCAGGGCGGCATTGCTGCGGCTCGAGACTGAAGGCCTGATCTGCCGCGACGGCCGCGGCTGGACGGTCTCGCCCATCAATCTTGCTGAACTCGAGCAGATCGCCGTCTATCGCGAGGCGGTCGAGGTCGCGGCACTCAGACTAACTTGCACCTTGCAGGACAGAAGTGCCGTCGAAATCATCGAGGCGATGCTCGATTCTTGCGACGACAAGACGCCGCGCGAGGAATGGCATCGCGTCGGCAGGGATTTTCATATCGAGTTGGCGCGTCTATCCGGCAACGAGTTCCTGTTCAGAGCGGTTCGCGACGTGATGACACGCCTGTCGCGCGCCCGCTGGCTCGAGGTTCGCGACGAGGCAGCGCTCGGCCGTGCCTGGGCCGAACACCATGCCATTCTGTCGGCGGTGCGGGCCGGCGATGCCGATAGCGCCGCCCGCCTGCTTTCGGCCCATATCATCGGCAGCCGCGACCGGCTGGTGACCTCGCTGCGCAACGACCGGCGCGGCCTGCGCGCCCGGGGATTTGCCGTCGTCGCTTGAGTGAGGATCGGCTGCCATTGATCACGAAAAGAGCAGATGAGCGAAGAATGCTACTTTCGGTCTCGCTTCGCAAATGCCGATGGCGTAAGAGCAGCGATGGAAAACAACCGATTTGACACACCCGTGACCGTCAAGGGCGCGGCGGGAAGCAATCAGCTCTTGCGTACGGCCCGCGAGGCTTCCGACTACCTCCTCAACAATTGGCCCGGCAAGCGCAGCCCCAAGCACCGCGAAGCGTTGCAAGCCTGTCATGATGCGCTGGCCGGCGACAAGCCGGCCATGAACGCAAGACGGGCCTTTATTGCCGCCGCGCGTGAAGTGAACGTCTTCGTCAGCGACAAGGCGCCCGCCTGAGGCATAGCGGGATTTGACCGAGGCCCGGACCGCCTGACAGGCCGGGCGTCATCACTCGGTCGTTTCGGTTTTGGTTTGGGACTCGCTCTCGCCCTCGGGCTTCGATCGCTCCTTGGCTGCGACCTTGGCAGCCTGCTTTTCCGCCTTCTTGGCAGCCTTCTGCCGGTCGCGTTCCTTGCGTTCCTGACCGTAGTTCGGTGCTCGTGCCATATCGTTTCCTTTCATTGTGCTTGGCCTTTGCCTAGGAGCATTGGACCGCAAACACAACACCGCAAGGCACGATCGGGCTCCATATCTCGGCGCAGTCCGGAGAGCCCGGCTTTTCAGGCGCCGTCGCGGTCGAGGACGAGATCGGCCGGCCCGAACCGGTCCTTTGCCGTGAATTGCTGGTGCCAGTAGGGATAGAGCACGGGCGGCCTGCTGACCACGTCGAGCCGTGTGCGCTCCTCATCGGCAAGCACAAGGCTTGCAGCGGCGATATTGTCTTTGAAATGCGCTTCGGTTCGTCCGCCGATCACCAGCGAACTGACAGCGGGCCGGCCGAGTAGCCAGGCAAGCGCCACTTGCGCTGCCGACACACCGTGGTTCTTGCCGATATCGATCAGCACGTCGACGATCCGCCACAGCCGGTCCTCGTCGCGGATCGGCGGTTCCGACCAGCCGCTGAGCTGGCGGGCGGTCGGCTGGTCACGGTGGTATTTGCCGGACAGCAACCCGCCGGCAAGCGGGCTCCAGACCAGCACGCCGAGCCCTTGGTCGACCGAGATCGGCAACAATTCGTACTCGGCCTCGCGCGCTTCCAGCGTGTAATGGATCTGCTGGGTGACGAAGCGTGGCTGGTGATGACGGTCGCTGATCCCCAGCCCCTTCATAACTTGCCAGCCGGAATAATTGGAGCAGCCGACATAACGGACCTTACCCTGCGCGACCAGCGTGTCGAGCGCGGCGATGGTTTCCTCAAGCGGTGTCAGGCCATCCCACTCGTGCAGGAAATAGATGTCGATGACATCGGTCCTGAGGCGCTTCAGGCTCCTCTCGCATTCGCGGATCAGATGGTAGCGCGACAGGCCTTCATCATTGGGGCCTTTGCCGATCCGCATGCGCGCCTTGGAGGCGATCAACACGTCGCCCTTGCGCTTGCCGCCGAGCGCCTCGCCGATGATCTCTTCCGACACCCCGTTCGAATAGACGTTGGCGGTGTCGATGACATTGACGCCGGCATCGATGCAAAGGTCGATCATCCGACGCGCCTCGTCGAGGTCGGTCTTGCCAACCGCCGAAAACGCGCCGCCGCCGCCGAATGTCATGGTGCCCATGGTCAGGGTCGAAACCTTCAGCCCGGAACGGCCGAGAGTGCGGTATTCCATGTCGTATCCTCACGATTTATCGGGAAAGGGCGTTGCAAACGACAGCCCCTCAGTGAACCGGGCATTTGTAGGATAATTCGTTCCGCTTGTCGCCCGCCCCGCAGGGCAAGCTCGATCACATCTTGCGGATTGAACGCACAGCCAGCGCAGTAGTGGCTGCAATAAAACCGTCATTGCCGACCTATACTAACATCGGTCCAGCGCTTCGATTTCCGGCCGCCGGGCCGGGCGGCAGAGCGCCTGACAGCGGCCGACAAGGCCTGTAAGCGGAGCAGCGCAAATGACCGAGATAAAACAGAATTCCCCGGCCAGGGACTGGCTGGAAGCGGAACTCGCCGACACGCTCGACGAAGATTATGAGCTGGAAATCTCGGAGCCGGCGCTGTCGATGGAGATCGCCAAGATCTACAAGAATGCGCATCCGCCATCGATCGACCGCCTGCAGTATTTTCGCAATCTCATCACGCTGCAATCCGAATTGATCAAGCTACAATCCTGGGTCGCCTATCACAAGAAGAAGCTCGTCGTGGTCTTCGAGGGCCGCGACTCGGCGGGCAAGGGTGGTGTTATCAAGCGCATCACCCAGAGGCTTAATCCGCGCATCTGCCGCGTCGCAGCACTTCCGGCGCCGACCGAGCGCGAGAAGTCGCAATGGTATTTCCAGCGCTACGTTCCGCATCTGCCGGCCGGCGGCGAGATCGTGCTGTTCGACCGCTCCTGGTACAACCGCTCCGGCGTCGAGCGGGTAATGGGCTTTGCCCAGCCGGATCAGGTCGAGGAGTTCTTCCGCGACGTTCCGGAATTCGAACGCATGCTGGTCCGCTCAGGCATTACGCTTGTCAAATACTGGTTTTCGATCACCGACGAGGAGCAGCAGATGCGCTTTTTGATGCGCATCCATGACCCGATGAAGCAATGGAAACTGTCGCCGATGGATCTCCAGTCGCGCGTGCGCTGGGAGCAGTACACCAAGGCCAAGGAAGAAACGTTCGCCCGCACCAATATTCCGGAAGCCCCGTGGTTCATCGTCGAGGGCAACGACAAGAAGCGGGCACGGCTGAACTGCATCGACCATCTGCTCAAGCAGATGCCCTATGAGGAGGTGCCGCACGAAGAGATCACACTGCCGGAGCGCGTCTTCAATCCCGAATACGAGCGCCAGGTACTGCCGCGCGAACTGTATGTGCCGGAGAAGTACTGACTAAAGCGGCGAGGAAGGCGGCGCCTCCATGGCGGCGCCCTGCAACAAGCTAGGTGCGCTCGATGATGACATGCGTGGCCTTCGGCGTCGCGACCTGCTCGCTGCAGCGATAGCCGAGCTTGGGCATGTCGATGCCGGCAAAAAGGCTCTCGCCGGCGCCTAGCAGGACCGGTGAGATCGCCAGATGCATTTCGTCGATGAGCTTTTCCTTGAGATATTGCCGGATCGTAGAAACGCCACCGCCCAGCCGTACATCCTTGCCGTCAACCACTGCTTTCGCCTTCTCCAGCGCTGAGTGGATGCCGTCGGTCACGAAATAGAAGGTCGTGCCGCCCTCCATGACAATGGGATCACGTGGATGGTGCGTGAGCACGAAGACCGGCACATGGTAGGGCGGGTTGTCACCCCACCAGCCTTTCCAGCTGTCATCCGGCCATTCGCCGCGGATCGGCCCAAACATGTTGCGGCCCAGGATCCACGCGCCGATATTTTTGAAGCTGCGCGCGGCGAACGCCTCGTCAGTGTCCGTGGTCCCGCCATCCTTGCCGAGGACCATCTTGCGGAAGGTGCGGGTGCCGAACATCCATTCGTGCAGGGCTTCCCCGCCAACACCCAGCGGGTTCTTCAGGTCTTGGTCGGGACCGGCGCCGAAGCCGTCGATCGACAAGGTGAAAGCGCTGACGCGAAGTTTGGACATGAGAGCCTCCTCGATAACCAATTGTGAGATGCAAGCAGTTATCGGGGTAGCTTAACTGATTGCATTTTGCAAGCGGTATTTTGAATCGCCGGCGGGGCAATCGCTTCCAAATCATGTTGGAATAACTAATCTCAATGTCGGCGCCGCCCGTCATCCGCCTGCCGGCAGCTTCTCCCTGTATAGTGACGGGGAGAAGGGGCTGGCCGCAACGTCGATATTTTTGCAACGCTGGAGATTGGTGAAATCTTTTACGAACGCGTCTTTCTCCCTGCCACTTTACGGCGAGAAATGCCCGGCAGGGCAACGAGGGGCAGCGTAAACTTGAAGCGATGTCCTGCGGCGTTCCATGTCGCGCTTTGGACGAACGAACACTACTCGATGTAGACGCTACAAAGGCGCATCACCCCTTGAGCATCGCCGCCACTTCGGGCGCAAAGTAGGTGAGAATCCCGTCGCAGCCGGCGCGCTTGAAGGCGAGCAGCGATTCCAGCATCGCCTTTTCGCCATCGATCCAGCCATTGGCGGCGGCGGCCTTGATCATCGAATATTCGCCCGAGACCTGATAGGCGAAGGTCGGCATCTGCAACTCGTCCTTGAGCCGCCGGATGATGTCGAGATAGGGCAGGCCGGGCTTGACCATCAGCATGTCGGCGCCCTCGGCGAGATCCTGCTCGGCCTCGCGCACCGCTTCGTCGGAATTGGCGTGGTCGATGTAATAGGTCTTCTTGTCGCCCTTGAGCAGGCCGGCGGTGCCGACCGCCTCACGATAGGGGCCGTAAAAGGCGGATGCGAACTTGGTCGCATAGGACATGATCGCCACATCCTGAAATCCATTGGCGTCGAGCGCATCGCGGATGGCACCGATCCGGCCGTCCATCATGTCCGAGGGGGCAATGATGTCGGCCCCCGCCGCCGCCTGGATGACTGCCGCCGCCGTCACCTGCTCCACCGTTTCATCATTGACGATAATGCCCTCGCGCAAGATGCCGTCATGGCCATGCGAGGTGAAAGGGTCAAGCGCGGCGTCGGTGATGATGCCGATCTCCGGCACCGCGTGCTTGATGGCGCGGGTGGCACGGTTGATGATGTTTTCCGGATCGAGGATATGCGAACCGGTCTGATCGCGCAGGCCGAGCTCGACATTGGGGAAAGTGGCGATCGCCGGAATGCCAAGTTTGGCCGCTCGCTCAGCCTCCTTGACGGCGAGGTCGAGCGACAGGCGGAACACGCCGGGCATGGCGGCAATCGGTTCGCGCACTTGTCTGCCGTCGACGACGAAGATCGGCCAGATCAGATCGTCGACCGACAGCCGGTTCTCCTGGACAAGGCGGCGCGACCAATCGGCCTTGCGCATGCGCCGCAGCCGCCGGCTGCCGGTGATCTCGTCGACGCTGCGCGCGCCGGCAGGCTTTGCAGGGGTGAATTTGTTCATCGCAAAAACTCCGGATCGGGCGGCTTTTACCACGAGCTTTCGCTGCTGACCAATGCGACACGATTGTGCCAGCGGTCCTGTCGGGCGCTATTCTGGTTGCCCATTGCCCGATAGGATCTGCGCAGCACCCCGCATGGCGACGCGGAATGCCTCGTCGAAGCTGACGCCGCGCACTTGCCAATTGTAGCTCTTGCCATTCAAGGCAAGCCGCCAGTCGGCTATCCAGCCCAGTTCCTTGTCGCTCCAGACGATACTGCCGGCGAGCGCCTGGTCGGCTCCGGCCTTCCTGGCAAGCTGGTCCAGCGTCGTGATATCGGCATGGCGCAGGGCCTGGTCGTTAAGCTTTGAGGCCGATAGCAGCGACGCTTCGGGAAACACAATCCGCATGACCAGCGGACCGGTGGTGTTGACGAACGATTCGCGCATCGCCGCCCCGCGCTCATCGTCGGCGGTCAGCACGAACTGCCTTGTGCCTTGCTCCGCCGCCAGGAAAATTACCAGGCGTGGCCGCTCGCCAAGCCATGGTTTGCTGCCGAGCGTGGCAAGCACCGGATCGATAACGTCAGGCCTGTACAGACAAGTGAGATCGTGCGGCCGGTCATGGGTGCCCTGTTCGTCATGGACCGGAATGCCTTCGAGACGGTCGCGATAGCGGAATTCGGCAACGAAGCTGCCGGCCTTGTCGCGCAGCGCCGCCATCTCAGTTCTCTTCGGCAGCCGCTGATCGCCGGACACACGAACCAGCACCGCATCGAGGCAGGCCTTGAAACCGATCTGCCTGTTGACCTCGCCCTGGCCGGTGACGATGGTCTGCGATTGATAGAGCTCGTCGACGGTTCCGGCCGATACGGGAGGAGCGTTCGCAGCGATCAGGCCGACCACCACAACAGCAAGGCGCGGCAACCAAGGCATGGTTCAACCTTCCGGTTCAAAGCGCCAGCATTAGCACTGGGTGACGCCGACGACCATGCAGCGGATTGGGCGCCGCCATTGACGCGGCCATGCGCCACGCTTTAGCACTTCACTCCCGGCGGGCGCGGGGAGGGATTCTCTGGCGATGGATTTTGGCGGAGGCGACGAGATTCGCTTCGAAAGATTGGGCAGGGCCGGCGTCGTCACGCTGACGCGGCCGCAGGCGCTCAATGCCGTAACCCACCGCATGGTCAAGGCGCTGGACAAGGCGCTGCGCAGTTGGGAGCGCGACGACGGCGTCGACGTTGTCGTCGTCAAGGCCGAGGGCAGGGCATTTTCGGCGGGCGGCGACATCCTCCACATCTACGAAGCCGGCCGCGCAGGAAGGCCTCCGGTCGATTTCTTCGCCGATGAATACCGGCTGAATGCCCGCATCGCCCGCTTCAAGAAACCCTATGTCGCGGTGATCGACGGCATCGTCATGGGCGGCGGCGTAGGTATCTCCTTCCATGGCTCGCAGCGAGTGCTGACCGAGAACGCCCAGTTTGCCATGCCCGAGGTCGGCATCGGCTTTTTCCCGGATGTCGGCGCCAGCCATCTGTTGCCGGATCTCGGCGGCAGCTTCGGCATGTATCTGGCGCTGACCGGCAACCGCATCCGCTATGGCGATGCTTTGTGGTCGGGCCTCGCCACCCATACGATCAAGGCGGAGGGCCAGGCCGGCTTCCTCGACCGTCTGGCGGAAAGCGGCGACCCGGAATCGGTGCTGCGCGGCTGCTTCGTCCCGGCCAGGCGCGAGACCGACAGGCCGACGCTGGAAGCCATCGCCCGGCATTTCGCGCAGCCGTCGCTGGCCGATATCGTCGCTAGCCTGGAGCGGGCAGCCGCTGCCGACGAGTTCGCGGCAAAGACGCTGGCCACCATCCGCACACGTTCACCGACCAGCTTGCATGTTGCATGGCGCCAGATCAGCGCCGGGCAGACGTTGTCGATGGACGAGTGCATGAAAATGGAGTTCCGTATCCTCAACCGCATGCTTGCCGGGCACGACTTCTATGAAGGTATCCGCGCCGCCATCATCGATAAAGGCTCGACGCCGCAATGGCGGCCGGCAGGCATCGATGACGTCAGCGCCGCCAACGTCGACGCCTATTTCGCACCGCTCGGCGAACGGGAACTGAAGCTGTGAGCGAGGTCGCCTCGAGACGCGTGGTGCTGCAGCCCTCGACGATCGAGGTCATCTTCGCCTGGTTCCAGCGCGTCATCGCCGGCTACTGTCTGCTGTTCGGCATCTTGTACTGGATCCGGCTGATCGGCTTTTACCCCGGCCCGTTGTGGCGCTTCGACCTGATGCCGGTGCACTGGCAGGTGGCGGCGGTGGTGCTGGCGGTGTTTTTTCCGTTCGCTGCCGCCGGCCTCTGGATGCTGGCGTCCTGGGGGCCGGTGATCTGGTTCATCTGCGCGGTGACCGAGTGCGTCATGTATGCCGGCTTCCCCGAGCTGTTCGGCCACCGGCCGCTGATCGTCGCCTCGCACCTTGCGGTGGCGCTGCTCTACATAGTGTTCCGCGTGGTGATCTGGATCCAGAAGCGGCAACCCCGGCGATAGCAATTCCGGCCAGGATCGTTGGCTAAATCTTTAGGTTAATTATCCTTGCTCGGGTGACCGTCCGTTAAGCCTCTTTCGAAACCCCTTACCGGTAAGCTCTTGTTAGCCTTGGCGTTTAAGTCGAATTTTATGAGTATTCGATAGTGTCGCGATCAAGGTGAAGAACAAAAAATCACCGGGCGACAAACGAGAGGCAAAGACAATGATCAATTCGCGTCCGGCGGCGAAGACCGCCAACGTATCCGATGACCGCCGCGAGGCGATCCGTTCGCTGTACATGGAATCGCTGCAGCTGGTCGAGCGGCTGCATCGCCGTCTGCTTGACGTGATCAAGGACGAATTCGACCGCAACGGTCGCTCCGACATCAACGCCATCCAGGCGCTGCTCCTGTTCAACATCGGCAATTCGGAGCTGACCGCCGGCGAACTGCGCTCGCGCGGCTATTATCTCGGCTCGAATGTCTCCTACAATCTGAAGAAGCTGGTCGATCTCGGCTTCATCAACCACCAGCGCTCGCGCATCGACCGCCGTTCGGTGCGGGTTTCGCTGACGCCGAAGGGCAATGAGGTGGCGGAAGTCGTCGCCGGCCTCTACGAGCGCCATGTCGGTTCGATCGAGCAGGTTGGCGGCATCAACACGGAAGAGTTCAAGCAGATGAACCGCGCCCTGCAGCGCCTGGATCGGTTCTGGAACGATACCATCGCCTACCGGATGTAATCGCATCCGCCGCATCAAGATCTGAAGCTGGACTACGGAAATGCTGCCGCGGAGTGGACCAAAGGCCGGTGCCGAAAAGCACCGGTCTTGCCGTTTCGTCAGGCCGGCCGATCCAAATTCGAGCAACAGCCACGTTGCCGCCATATTCCAATGGAACCGAAGATGCGGGTGATGCTGGGGCCAAAGCCGTGCATTTGTCCTGTGCTCAAGTCACTTCCCATGTGGTTTTACACCGAAGTGATGCGGGCAATGGTTGGCTAATTGTTAAGAAGCCAACTCTAGAGTGCGGGCGAGACCGCCCGGTGGGTTGAATTGTAGCAAGAATGTCTGGAACGTCCATGAGAACCAGCCGCCGTTTCTTCCTTTCAGGAGCCTCCGCGCTCGCAGCCGCAATGGTCGCCGGCCGCGCCAGTGCGCAGGATGTGATCGGGGATATCCTGAAATCCTCGGCGCGCGGCAATTGGGACGACCAATTCGATGCGCGTGCCAGCGAAGGCGGCAAGGTTGCCTCGACGCTGCCGATCTTCAGCCTGCAGACGGTGTCCTTCACCGAGCAGGCGATCATGCAGTATCAGAATATCGTCGCGCAAGGCGGCTGGGAGCAGGTTCCAGACACCAAGAAGCTGCAGCTTGGCGTCGAGGATCCCGATGTGGTGCCGCTGCGCAGGCGCTTGATGATATCGGGCGATCTGGCGCAGAGCGCCGGGCTCTCGGAAGCGTTCGATTCTTACGTCGACTCGGCGCTCAAGCGCTTCCAGTTGCGTCACGGCTTGCCGGCCGACGGAACCACGGGCAAATATACTTTCGCGGCAATGAACGTGTCGGCGCCGGTTCGGCTTGGTCAGCTGCAGACCAATCTGCAACGGCTGCGTGAGCGGGCCGGCACGCTTGGCAACCGCTATGTTCTGGTCGACATCCCGGCGGCGCAGATCGAGGCAGTCGAGAACGACCGCGTTGTGCTGCGCCACACCGCAATCGTCGGCAAGATCGATCGCCAGACGCCGATCGTCAATTCCAAGATCAACGAAATCATCGTCAATCCGTACTGGAACGCGCCGGTCTCGATCGTGCGCAAGGACATCATTCCGCTGATGCGGAAGGACCCCAACTATCTCAAGGATAGCCATATCCGCCTGTTTGCGCCGGACGGCAGCGAGGTCGACCCAATGACGGTCGACTGGTCGACCGACGATGCCGCCAAATACCGCTTCCGCCAGGATCCCGGTTCCGGCAACGCGATGGCCTCGGTCAAGATCAATTTCCCCAGCCCGGACGGCGTCTACATGCACGACACGCCGCAGCAGAGCCTGTTCGGCAAGCTGATGCGCTTCGATTCCTCTGGCTGCGTGCGGGTCCAGAACGTGCGCGACCTCGTCACCTGGATTCTGCGCGACACACCGGGCTGGGATCGCCAGCATTTCGAGGCGGCGATCAAGACCGGGGAGAACACGCCGGTGCAGGTCACCAATCCGGTGCCGGTTTATTTTCTCTACGTCTCGGCCTGGTCGACAGGGCCGGGCGTGGTCCAGTTCCGTGACGACATTTACGGCCTCGACGGAGCCAACGAGCTGCAGATCACATCCGCGCTCTAAGCAGCTGAGTTCATTTGCAAAAGGCCGCCGGAAGGGCGGCCTTTTTCGTTGCCGAGTCTTTCGCGGCAAGCTTTGCTGGACTGATCGCCGGCAAAAGAACGCGCGGCGCCGTATTCGGAAATCGCATCATGCATGTCGCAATGTTCATTCTGGTCGTGCTTATCTTCGTCGCCGTTTCGGGCGCGCTGGTCCGGCCGGTGCGGGTTCCGCTACCTGTGCTGCAGATCGCCATCGGCGCGGCACTGGCTTGGCCGGTGCGCGGAATGCATGTCGAGATCGATCCCGAGCTGTTTCTGCTGGTGTTCATCCCACCGCTGCTGTTCAGCGACGCCTATGGTGCGCCCAAGCGCGAACTGATCGCGCTGCGCGGGCCGATCCTCGACCTCGCCATCGGGCTGGTCTTCTTCACCATTGTCGGCTTCGGCTACGCTTTGCACTGGCTTGTCCCGAGCATCCCGCTCGTCGTCGCTTTCGCACTTGCTGCGGTGCTGTCCCCGACGGATGCGGTGGCCGTCTCCTCGATCGTCGACAAGAGCCTGGTCCCGGCTCGGCTGATGCACATCCTGGAGGGCGAGGCGCTGCTCAACGATGCGTCGGGCCTCGTGATGTTCCGCTTTGCGGTGGCAGCTGCCTTGACCGGCAGCTTCTCCTTCGTCGCGGCGTCCGTGACTTTCCTCTATGCCGTCGCTGCCGGCATCCTGGCCGGCATGGCTGCCTTGTTCGTCGCCGCCAAGGCGCTGCAATTGCTGAACCGTATCGGCGGCGTGCCGGCCGAGGTGCAGGTGCTGGTCATGGTCCTGCTGCCGTTCATCGCCTATCTCGGCGCCGAGAATGTCGGCGCCTCGGGCATTCTGGCGGCGGTCACGGCCGGAGTGCTCACCGGCGGCTCCGGGATTTTCCGCTTTCTCGGCGTCTCGGCACGCATACAGACCGTATCGCTGTGGACGACGCTATCCTTCGTCTTCAACGGCGCGCTGTTCATCCTGCTCGGGTTGCAGCTTCCCGAAATCATCGGCAACGTGCCGCCTGAGCTCGGCAGCCGCTATCCGGTCATCCAGCCAATCGCCACGGTGGTCGCGCTGACACTATGCCTGATCGGGCTGCGCTTCCTGTGGATCTGGGTCGGCGACATTGCGACGCGCGTCTCAGCGCGATTACGCGAGCAGAAGGCCGAGCCGTTCGGGCTGCGCGTTCGGATCGCCGGCTCTGTTGCAGGCGTGCGCGGCGCCATCACGCTGGCCGGCATCCTGTCGCTGCCGCTCACCATGCCGAATGGTTCGCCCTTTCCGGCGCGCGACGTGGTGATCTTCCTCGCCGCAGGCGTCATCATCTGCTCATTGCTCATTGCCAGCCTTGCCTTGCCCAAGGTGGCACGGGGGCTGGTCGAGCCGGGCGAGGATCCTGGCGCTGCCGAGGAGCGTCTTGCGCGCGTGGGCGCGGCCAAGGCCGCCATCGCCCGCATCGAGAGCATGGCCGGCGCGACCGACGGCGATGAAGGGGATATACCCGGCGCCCGGCTTGCCGCCGCCGACAGCATCGTCGCTGGCTACCGTCGCCGCATCGCTGCCTCCGACGAGGCCGACGAGGCGCGCGCCGAGGCCCGCGAGGCCGGACGGCTGGAGCTCGAATTGAGGCTGGCGGGCATTGAGGCCGAACGCGCAGCGGTTCGCGCAATGTTTCGCAGCGGCCAGATTAACGACCATACGATGCAGGCGCTGTTCACCGAGATCACGCTCACCGAGGCCCTGCTGAAGGGCCGGCAGGCAAGGAAATAGAGGCTGCCAGTCTCTCTGGCGCAATCCGGCCAGCAAATTTCGCGCTGCAAACGTGGCGGGCCGAAAGCAACTGTGTTAATGGCGCGACAGACTCCGAACCTTGAGGATTTCAGCCCATGGCAACAGCAGCGGCAGTGTCGAACAAATTCGAATCCTTTTTCGAAACCACGCTTGCCGATGCCGACCCCGAGATTTTCGGCGCAATCCGCAACGAACTCGGCCGCCAGCGCCACGAGATCGAGCTGATTGCCTCGGAAAATATCGTCTCGCGTGCCGTGCTCGAGGCACAGGGGTCGATCATGACCAACAAATATGCCGAGGGCTATCCGGGCAAGCGCTACTATGGCGGCTGCCAATTCGTCGATGTCGCCGAGGAACTGGCCATCGAACGCGCGAAAAAGCTGTTCGGCTGCAACTTCGCCAACGTCCAGCCGAATTCCGGTAGCCAGATGAACCAGGCGGTGTTCCTGGCGTTGCTGCAGCCCGGCGACACCTTCATGGGCCTCGACCTCAATTCCGGCGGACACCTGACACATGGC
The DNA here is from genome assembly GCF_040322975.1 of Mesorhizobium sp. M0074. NCBI lineage: Bacteria > Pseudomonadati > Pseudomonadota > Alphaproteobacteria > Hyphomicrobiales > Phyllobacteriaceae > Mesorhizobium > Mesorhizobium sp. M0074. Next base: position 77,045 of record NZ_JAMYUM010000021.1, on the reverse strand, counting down.
TCGCCGGTCAATATGAGCGGCAAATGGTTCAAGGTCGTCTCCTATGGCGTGCGCCGGGACGATCATCTGCTCGACATGGATGCGATCGAGAAGACCGCCCATGAGACCAGGCCGAAATTGATCCTGGCCGGCGGCACAGCCTATTCACGTGTCTGGGACTGGAAGCGTTTTCGCGAGATCGCCGATTCGATCGGTGCCTATCTGATGGTCGACATGGCCCACATCGCCGGCCTGGTCGCCGGCGGCATGCATCCGTCGCCGCTGCCGCATGCCCATGTGGTCACCACCACGACGCACAAATCGCTGCGCGGGCCGCGCGGCGGCATGATCCTTTGCAATGACGAGGATATTGCCAAGAAGATGAATTCGGCCGTCTTCCCCGGCCTGCAGGGCGGACCGCTGATGCATGTGATCGCCGCCAAGGCGGTGGCTCTGGGCGAGGCGCTGAAGCCGAGCTTCAAGATCTATGCGGAGAGCGTCGTCGCCAATGCCAAGGCGCTGGCCTCCAGTCTGCAGGAAACCGGTCTCGACATCGTCTCCGGCGGCACCGACAACCATCTGATGTTGGTCGACCTGCGTCCCAAGAACGCCACCGGCAAGCGCGCCGAGGCTGCCCTTGGCCGCGCCAACATCACCTGCAACAAGAACGGCATCCCCTTCGATCCGGAAAAGCCTTTCGTGACATCGGGCGTTCGGCTCGGCACGCCGGCCGGCACCACGCGCGGCTTCGGTCAGGCCGAGTTCCGCGAGATCGGCAAGCTGATCGCCGAAGTGCTGGATGGACTGAAGGTCGCCAATTCCGACGAAGGCAATGCGGCCGTCGAGGCAACCGCGAAGGCCAAGGTGGCGGCATTGACGGATCGTTTTCCGCTTTACCCGTATCTTGGTTGACGCAGGGCGTCGTTCCCCCAACTGTGACGGCGCCGATCAACTGGCCACGGTTGCATCTCGGAGACGCTTGATGATGATGCGAATTTTCCGTTTCACCAGTGTTGGCGCTGCCTTGCTCACCTTAGCGACCTCTCAGCTACTCGGCGCGGCGTTGGCGCAGACCGAGCCGACGCCGGCAGCACCCAAGACAGAGACCTTCGGCAGGTGGTCCACCACGGTGGACGAGGTCAACACCGGTGAGGATGTGCGCAAGACCTGCGCCGCCTCGACGGTCTTTTTCGACGCTAACGGCACCAGTGGCACCCTCACGCTGGCCATCTCGAATGGCGACGTACTGCCACCCGAGGGCTATCCGAGCCTCATCATCGCCGTGAGAAACAGTGACTTGCCCAAGGGGGACAACATCCCGGCGGTGTTCCGCGACGTCAACGACAAGATCAAGGCTGGTTTTCATATTATCGCCGACGGACAGTGGATGATGGACAACAAACCCGAGACCACGCTTGCCATACTGCGTGCCATGCGCCGTACCAGCGCCCTCGATGTCAGCTTCGCCGACAAGCCGGTCGCGACCATATCGATGGACGGCTTCACCAAGGCCTATCGCTATCTCGGCACGTCCTGCGGCTTCCCGACCGGCGACGTCGCTCCCTGATTGGCGTATTGCCGTCCAACTGATTGCCGCTCTCGCAATTTTCCTCGTGCCTCGCTATCTCTGAGGCGCGATCGGTCATCGGCCATACTTTGCCATCGTGGCAAAAACCTCTAAGCCGTTCGCACTACGAGAATCGCGAACCGAAGGCTCTCCATGCGCTGTCCCTACTGTCAGTCCGAAGATACGCAGGTGAAGGATTCGCGCCCTGCCGAAGACGGTGCAGCGATCCGCAGGCGGCGCGTCTGCCCGGATTGCGGCGGCCGCTTCACCACTTTCGAGCGCGTCCAATTGCGCGATCTCGTCGTGGTGAAGAAGTCTGGACGCAAGGTGCCGTTCGACCGCGACAAGTTGCTGCGCTCTGTCGAGATCGCGGTACGCAAGCGCAATGTCGACCCGGAACGTATCGACCGGGCGGTGACCGGCATCGTGCGCCAGCTCGAAAGCTCGGGCGAGACCGAGGTGGCCTCGGGGGAAGTCGGCCGGCTGGTCATGGAGGCGCTTAAGTCGCTCGATGATGTCGCCTATGTGCGCTTTGCCTCCGTCTACCGCAATTTCCGCGAGGCCAAGGATTTCCACGACGTGTTGGGCGAACTCAAAGGCGACGAGCTCAAAACCGACGAGCCCAAGGGCGAAGAGCTGAAGAGCGAAGAGGACGCCAGCTGAGCATGGCAGGGTCCGAACGCAGCACGGCTGAGCAAGAGGTCCTCGATCGCCGCTATATGGCGGCAGCCCTCAGGCTGTCGCGCAAGAATGCCGGGCGGACCTCGACCAACCCTTCCGTCGGCACGCTGATCGTGCGCGATGACGGCGACGGGCCGATGATCGTCGGCAGCGGTGTCACTGCCGTCGGTGGCCGGCCGCATGCCGAAACCGGGGCTTTGGCAGAGGCCGGCGAACTGGCGCGCGGCGCCACCGCCTATGTGACGCTGGAGCCCTGCGCTCATCACGGCCGCACGCCGCCTTGCGCCAATGCGCTGGTCAGTGCCGGCGTGGCGCGTGTGGTCGGCGCTGCCAGCGATCCGGACCCGCGTGTTTCCGGCAAGGGCTATGCAATCTTGCGTGCCGCCGGCGTCGAAGTGGTGGAAAAAGTGTTGGCGGCCGAGGCCGCGGAGCAGATGGCCGGCTATTTAATTCGATCTCTGAAAAAACGCCCGGAAGTGATCCTGAAACTTGCGCTTTCGAGCGACAACAAGATCGGCGTGAAAGGCGAGGGACAGGTCTCCATCACCGGCGATATCGCCCGACGCGAAGTCTATCTGATGCGCGCCGAAGCGGACGGCATATTGATCGGCATCGGCACCGCGCTGGAGGACGATCCGGCACTGACGGTGCGGCTGCCGGGACTTGAGAACCGTTCGCCGGCGCGCATCGTGCTCGACCGCCAGATCAGGCTGCCGGAGACCTCGAAACTGGTTTCCGGCGTCGACCGGGTCCCGCTCTATGTCGCCGCTTGTGCCGAGGCCGATCCACGTCGGCGGGCCGCGCTCGAACGCACCGGCGTGCGCTTCATCGGCACTGAGACGTATGAAGGCGATATTGCGTTGCCGGAACTGCTCGAGGATCTGGCGGCGCTCGGCATGGCCAGCGTGCTGGTCGAGGGCGGCGCCGAGGTGGCCAAGGCGTTCCTTGAGGAAGGCCTAGTCGACCGCATCGTGCTGTTTCAGGGGCCGGATGCGATCGGCGGGGACGGCATTGCATCGCCGGTCGATGCCAACCATATCTCGCCGGGGTTTCGTAAATTGCGCGACATGCGTTTCGGCGAAGACACGTATGCCGAATGGACAAGAGACATCTAGGACCGAACTGATGTTCACTGGGCCAAAGTAATGTTTACAGGAATTGTCACCGACGTCGGCACCGTTGCCGCCGTGAAGCCGCTCAGGGAAGGCGTCGGTTTGCGTATCGACACCGCTTACGATCCGCAGACCATTGCCATCGGCGCCTCGATTTCCTGCGGCGGCGTCTGCCTGACGGTGACGGGATTGCCGGAAGACGGCGCCAACGCACGCTGGTTCGAGGTCGAGGCCTGGGAAGAAGCACTCAGGCTGACGACCGCGATGGGCTGGAAATCCGGCACGCGCATCAACCTGGAGCGGGCTCTGAAGATCGGCGACGAGCTTGGCGGCCATATAGTGTCCGGCCATGTCGACGGCGTGGCCGAGATCGTGGCGCGTAAGGAAGAGGGCGACGCCGTTCGCTTCACCCTGGAAGCACCGCGCGAGCTTGCCAAATTCATCGCCCCCAAGGGTTCCGTCGCGCTCGACGGCACTTCGCTCACCGTCAACAAGGTCGAGGGCACCCGCTTCGACGTGCTGTTGATCCACCATTCGCTGACCGTCACCACCTGGGGCGAGCGACAGGTCGGCGACCGCGTCAACCTCGAGATCGACACCATGGCCCGCTACGCGGCGCGACTGGTGGAGGCGGCGAAGGAGGGACTTTGAGGCGCTCGTCCATAAAGCCCATTCCCTGATGCGACCGCCGCCGAGTTGGCCTTGAAAGTTCCTTCGGCAATCTTCCGCTTGCGATCAAACCGGCTTCGGCCTAAGTCACCGGCGATCCCCGGAGACATCTATGGCAGGCACATCCCAACACGGCAAAGCGTTCATCCGTCCGAAGAAGAAGGCCCACCTTCTTGTCATCGAGGCGCGCTTTCACGACGACCTTGCCGACGCGTTGCTCGAAGGCGCGACAAAGGCCCTCGAGGAAGCGGGCGCGACATACGATGTCGTCACTGTTCCGGGCTCGCTCGAAATCCCGGCGGTGATTTCCTTCGCGCTCGACGGTGCCTCCGAAGGCGGGACGAACTATGACGGCTTCGTCGCCCTCGGCACGGTGGTCCGCGGCGACACCTATCATTTCGATATCGTCGCCAATGAATCCAGCCGTGCCCTGATGGACCTGTCCGTGCAGGATGCGGTCTGCATCGGCAACGGCATCCTGACCACCGAAAACGACGAACAGGCATGGACGCGAGCAAGACGTTCGGAAGGCGACAAGGGCGGCTTTGCGGCGCGTGCGGCGCTGACCATGATCGCTCTAAAGGAACAGCTGGGAGAGCGAACGTGAGCGAACCCGCTTCGCCCGGCCAGCCTGCGGTTCGCCATGCCAACAAGCGCGGTGCTGCCCGTCTGGCCGCCGTGCAGGCGCTCTACCAGATGGACGTCGCCGGCAGCGGTGTGTTTGAGATCACCGCCGAATACGAGGCGTTCAGGCTCGGCAAGGAAGTCGATGGCGCGCTCTATCGCGAAGCCGATGCGCAGTGGTTTCGCGCCATTCTTGCCGGCGTTGTCGAGCACCAGAAGACCATCGATCCAGTCATCCGACAGGCGCTGACCGAGGACTGGCCTCTGTCGAGGCTCGATTCGACGTTGCGCGCCATATTGCGCGCCGGCGTCTACGAGCTGATGCAGCGCGAGGACGTGCCGGTGGCGGTCATCGTCTCCGAATATGTCGACATCGCCAAGGCATTTTACGAAGAAGACGAGCCGAAACTGGTCAATGCGGTGCTTGATCGCGTGTCGCGCCGGGTGCGTGGCGAGGGCCGGGGCAAGGACCCCTCATGACTGCTGTCGTCGCCGTTGAGGCGGGCAAGGAAGCGCGTCGCACCGCCTTCATCCTCGCAGCCTCGCAGGCGATCATCGGCTCGGCCGCACCCATCGCCATTTCCATGGGCGGATTGGCCGGGCAGTACCTGCTCGACGCTGACAAGTCGCTGGCAACCGCGCCGATCACCGGCTTCAATGTCGGCGTGGCGCTCGGTTCCCTGCCGGCCGCGGCGATCATCCGCCGGCTCGGCCAGCGCGACGGCTTCATGACCGGCACAGCGGTCACGGCGCTTGGCGGGCTGGTCGCCACGCTGGCGCTGTTTCATGCCAGCTTCTGGCTATTCGCTTTCGGCTTGGCCGTGATCGGCATCGGAGGCGCCTTCGTCCAGCAGTTCCGCTTTGCCGCCGCCGACAATGCGCCGCCTGAATTCAAGGCGCGCGCCATCTCCTTCGTGCTGGCCGGCGGCATCGTCACCGCCATACTCGGGCCGCAGATCGTCATCTTCACCGGCGACCTGTTCTCGCCGGTGAAGTTTGCCGGCTCGTTTGCGTCCATCCTGGTGCTGGCGGCGGTCGGCGCCGCCATTCTCTCTTTGTTGCGCATCCCGGCCAAGGCAACCGACAAGGTGGAAATCGCCGACAGCGACGCCCGGCCGCTCTCGGAAATCGTCACCAGGCCGCGCTTCGTCGCAGCGCTGTTTTGCGCCGTCGGCAGCTACGCGCTGATGAGCTTCGTCATGACGGGCGCGCCGCTGGCCATGGTCGGCTGCGGCCTTTCGACCGACGACGCCACGCTCGGCATTTCCTGGCATGTGATGGCGATGTTCGCGCCGAGCTTCTTCACGGGGTCGCTGATCTATCGCTTCGGCGCTGAGCGGATCGTGGCCATCGGCCTGGTGCTGCTGATTGGCTGCGCCATAGTGGCGCTGTCAGGGTTGGCACTGTGGCAGTTCTGGACGGCGCTGATCCTGCTCGGCCTTGGCTGGAACTTCAGCTTCATCGGTGCCACCGCCATGGTGGCCGACAGCTACCAGTCATCCGAAAAAGGCAAGGTCCAGGGTTTTCACGATTTCGTCCTGTTCGGCTCCGTCGCCTTCGCCTCGCTGATGTCGGGGGCGGTCTACAATGCCTGGGGCTGGGAGATGTTGAACTGGATGATTTTCCCGGTCGTCGTGCTGTGCTTCGTGGCACTGGGCGTGTTGAAGATGACGGGCTTGCGCGCGGCCAACTGACGTCACCCTGTCGGGACGTCGCGGCAGCGGATTCACTCACATCCGAACAAAATTATTGCGCCCATCCCCCCTCTTATGAAACCGTGTACCCCGACGGGGCATCGAAGCCATGCTCATATGCGGCAGCCGTATTCCGGTTCACAGCAAGGGATTTGTGAGATGTTTTCAATCAAGATTCTGGCCGGCGCTGTACTGGCGCTCGGAATTGCGTTGGCCTCGGCGAGTGCCCAGGTGGTGGTGTCGTCGAAGATCGACACCGAGGGCGGTGTGCTCGGCAATATCATCCAGCTGGTGCTGAACGCCAATAATATCCAGACTACCGACCGTATCCAGCTCGGCGGCACACCTGTGGTGCGCAAGGCGATTACAGCCGGCGAGATCGACATCTATCCGGAATACACCGGCAACGCCGCCTTCTTCTTCGAGAAGGCCGACGATCCGGTGTGGAAAGACGCCGCCAAGGCCTACGAGACTGCCAAGAAGCTCGACTACGACGCCAACAAGATCGTCTGGCTGTCACCGTCACCGGCCAACAACACCTGGGCGATCGCCCTGCGCAAGGAGGTCGCCGATACCAATAAGCTCGTCACCCTTTCCGACTTCGGCAAATATGTCTCGGGCGGCGGCAAGGTGGTGCTGGCGGCCTCCGCCGAGTTCGTCAATTCGGCGGCCGCGCTGCCCGCTTTCCAGAAGACGTATGGCTTCACGCTGAAGCCGGACCAGTTGATCACGCTGTCCGGCGGCGACACGGCGGCCACCATTGCCGCCGCAGCCAACCAGACCAACGGCGCCAACGCCGCCATGGTCTATGGCACCGACGGCGGCATCGCGCCCTCCGGCCTCGTCGTGCTTGAAGACGACAAGGGTGTGCAGCCGGTCTACCAGCCGGCGCCGATCATCCGCGAGGCGGTGCTGAAGGAGCATCCCGAGATCGAGACACTGCTGAAGCCGGTGTTCGCCAAGCTCGACCTTGTCACGCTGCAGGAGTTGAATGGCCGCGTGCAGGTCGGCGGCGAGCCGGTCAAGGGCGTCGCCGAGGACTTTTTGAAAAAGAACGGCTTCCTGAAGTAAGGCGATTCCGGCGCTCCGCTTTCGAGGTGCGCCGGATCGGCCGATGGGGGAGGGCGTGCGCATCCGGTTCGACAAGCTCGGCGTGGTCATCGCGGCGATATCAGCCTATGCGGCTTTTGCGGCACCATTCGCCACGTTCCGCGCCAATCGCATCGTACCCGGCGAGGCGCGCTCGATCCTCGAATCTTTGTCTGCGACGGTCGGTCCGCTGTTGATGGCGATTGTTGTCGCAGCGGCGCTCATTGCGCTGCTGAAAACGCCGCTTGCTCTGCGCCTCGCCGCCAGTGTGGTTGCGCTTGCAGCGCTGGCGCTGCTGATCGGCGTCGCCGGCAGTTTCCTGACACCTGCCGGCAACACCTTCGCCCGTATCTCGCCGGCTTCGGGCTTTTGGCTGCTTATCTTCGCCTTCACCCTTCTGCTCGCCGACGTGCTTACGCGGCTGAACCTGTCGCCGCAGGCACGGATCGGCGTGCTTGTTGTCGCCGCCGCGGCGATCGGGCTGCTGCTCGTCTCGGGAAGCTGGAATAGCCTGTCGATCCTCAAGGAATATTTCAATCGCGCCGATAGTTTTTGGGCGGAAGGCTCCAAGCACGTGACGCTGGCGCTGGGTTCGCTGGCGGCAGCGGTGATTATCGGCCTGCCGCTCGGCATCCTCTGCCACCGCGTCGAGAAATTGCGGGCCGGTGTGCTCAACGTGCTGAACATCATCCAGACCATTCCTTCGATTGCGCTGTTCGGCCTCTTGATTGCACCGCTCGGCTGGGTCGCTTCGCATGTGCCGGGAGCTGCCGCGCTCGGCATTCGCGGCATCGGCACGGCGCCGGCTTTCGTCGCTTTGTTCCTCTATTCACTGCTGCCGGTAGTGGCCAACACCGTGGTCGGCCTCGCCGGTGTGCCGCGTGCCGCCAACGACGCAGCGCGCGGCATGGGCATGACCGACCGCCAGCGGCTGTTCGGCGTCGAGTTTCCGCTGGCTTTCCCGGTGATCCTCACCGGCATCCGCATCGTGCTGGTGCAGAATATCGGCCTCGCCACAATTGCCGCGTTGATCGGCGGCGGCGGCTTTGGCGTGTTCGTATTCCAGGGGGTCGGCCAGACGGCGATGGACCTGGTGCTGCTCGGTGCTGTTCCCACGGTGGTGCTGGCCTTCGCCGCTGCCATCATCCTCGATGCAGTGATCGAAATGAGCGCCAGCAAGCGCAGGGTTGAAACGGCATGATCGAGATCGAAGGCATCACCAAGCGCTACGGCGAGACGACAGTCGTCGACGACGTGTCGATGGTAATCGAGCCGCGCAGCATCGCCGTCATCGTCGGCACCTCCGGCTCCGGCAAGACGACGCTGCTTCGCATGATCAACCGGCTGGTCGAGCCGACATCGGGCGTGATCAAGCTCGACGGCGTCGATAACCGCTCGGTCCCGGATTATGAGCTGCGTCGCAGCATCGGCTATGCCATCCAGGGCCACGGCCTGTTTCCGCATCGCACGGTGGCGCAGAACATCGCCACTGTGCCGGTATTGCTCGGCTGGGGCGCCAACCGCATCAAGGCCCGCGTCGACGAGCTGATGACGCTATACCAGCTCGACCCGCAAGCCTACGGGCCACGCTATCCGCATGAGCTTTCCGGCGGCCAGCAGCAACGCGTCGGCGTCGCCCGGGCGCTTGCCGCGGAACCCAACGTGCTGTTGATGGATGAGCCGTTCGGCGCGCTCGACCCGATCATCCGCAACAAGGCGCAGGAGGATCTGCTGGCGATCCAGAAACGCTTCGGCACCACCATCATCCTCGTCACCCATGACATGGAAGAGGCCGTTCACATGGGCGACAAGATCGCGGTGATGGATGGCGGCAAAGTAGTGCAATATGCCGCGCCGGCCGAGATACTGGCGAAACCGGCCAGCGCGTTTGTCGAGACCCTGGTTGGCGCCAGCGAAAAACCGTTCCGGCTGTTGTCGCTTGGCCGGGTGCGCGACGCGGTGGAAAAAGGCACGGCCGAAGGCGAGGCGATCCCCGGTGATGCCAGCCAACGCGACGCGTTGGCCGAACTCCTGTGGTCGGGCCGCCCGGCACTTCCGGTGAAAGATACTGACGGCAAATCGCTTGGCCGCGTCACTGTGGACGGGCTGGTTAAGCGCGCGGCGAGGCCGGCATGAAAGCCTGGCTTCCGTCGCTGCTCAGGCTTGCTTTGGTGGTGGTGCTTATTGCCTTCGTCGCCAATCCCGGCTGGTTCGAACCGCTGCTGAGGCCGCTGACAGAGAACAACGCGCCGGTAATCTATAATCAGGGCAGCCTGTTGACGTTGACGCTGCTGCATCTGCGGACCGTGCTGATCGCGACGGTTGCCGCGACGATCGTTGCGGTCGCGCTCGCCATTCTGGTCACCAGGCCAGCCGGCGCCGAATTCCTGCCGCTGTCGCGCAGCCTGGTCAATATCGGCCAAACCTTTCCGCCGGTGGCGGTGCTGGCGCTTGCCGTGCCGGCCGTCGGCTTCGGCGAAAAGCCGACGCTGATTGCGCTGTTTCTCTACGGACTGCTGCCGATCTTCGAGAATGCGCTGACCGGCCTGACGACGCTGCCGGCCAACGTAGTCGAGGCGGCGCGTGGCGCCGGCATGACCGGCTGGCAAAGACTGGTCAAGGTCGAGCTGCCGCTCAGCGCGCCGATCATTCTCGGTGGTATCCGGCTGTCGGTGGTGATCAGCCTCGCCACCGCGACCATCGGCTCGACGGTAGCGGCGAGGACACTGGGCGAGGTGATCATCGCAGGCCTGCTGTCGAACAACCTCGCCTTCATCCTGCAGGGTGGCCTGATCGTCGCCGCCCTTGCCGTGCTGATCTATGACGGGCTGTCGGCGGTCGAGCGCTATACCGCCCGGCGCATGGGACGCGAGCCCGAGTAGCGTCTCGGGGCGAAGTTCGGTCTTTTTTCAGTGGCCGGTCGACCGCGTCGGATGATCGAGCGTCAGTTCCAGCGTTGTGCCCGTCTCGCCGGTGATCCAGCGGCGGCGGATGATGGCGAAATCGTGCTGTGTGTCGGCTCTAACCACAGAGACCAAGTCGCCCACCGCGCAATCACTGTCGAGATCGAGGGCTTCGACAGTCTCGGCAATGTCTTGCTTGCCGGCATAATGTCTCGCAATGGCTGTGAGCACGATGATCACTGGCCCACCCGTTGCGCGATCTTCGGGACTCGGCGATTGATGAGTGCGATGCCCCGATCTTTCAGCAGGAGTTCTTGCCATGACCGCGCGTTTCTCCAAGATCGTCATGTGTTTGTGTCTGGCGGCTTTCGCCTTCCTCGTCGCCTTCGGCAACATCACCGATTACGGCTCAAACTTCGCCTTTGTCCAGCATGTGCTGAGCATGGACACGACCTTTCCCGGCAATGCACTGATGTACCGCTCGATCACCAACCCGGCCTTGTGGACGGCTGGCTACTGGCTGATCATCATTGGCGAGGCGCTGACCTGCCTGCTTTACCTAATCGCCGCCTGGCAACTCTGGCAGGCGCGCAACGCGAGCGGACAGGCTTTCAACGATGCCAAGAAGTTCGCCATCATTGCCGCCACAATGGGCTTCCTCATTTGGTATTTCGGCTTCATGGTCGTTGGCGGCGAGTGGTTCGCCATGTGGCAGTCTTCGATTTGGAATGGTCAGGAGGCAGCGTTCAAATTCTACATGACCATGCTGGTGGTGCTGGTCTTCGTCGTCCAGCCGGACGGCGACCCACGTAAAGCCTGACCGCCGTTCGCCGATTTCAACCGATCTAACCGGATGGCAGTGTCGACAGGCGCACACTGCCGTCCAGCCTTTTGGACGAAACCCGGGATCTTTTGGGCGAAAGCCGGACAGGAACGGAACAATATCTTGACGTTCCGAGCCCTGTTTCGCATAAGCCGCTGCGAAGGGACGGATTCCGGTTGCGGAAAATTCGTCCCCTGTCTCAACGGCCCGGGGAGGGGTTCTTTTGGGCCACCAATCGAGGAAAATTCGGCAATGACCATACTTTCAGCTGTCATCGCCTGCGGTCTGCTTTCAGTCCTTTACGCCATCTGGGCGACACGTTCGGTCCTCGCGGCCGATCAGGGCAATGCACGCATGCAGGAAATTTCCGCGGCCATCCGCGAAGGCGCGCAGGCCTATTTGGCGCGCCAGTACACCACTATCGCCATCGTCGGCGTCGTGGTCCTGCTGCTCGCCTGGTGGCTGCTTTCGATCACCGCCGCCATCGGCTTCCTGATCGGCGCCGTTCTATCGGGCGCCGCTGGCTTCATCGGTATGCACGTCTCGGTGCGCGCCAATGTGCGCACCGCGCAGGCGGCTTCCAACAGCCTCGCTGCCGGCCTCGAGATCGCCTTCAAGTCGGGCGCCATCACTGGCATGCTGGTTGCTGGCCTGGCCCTGCTCGGCGTCTCGATCTACTACCTGATCCTGACCCAGTTCATGGGTCTGCAGCCCGACGATCGCGTCGTCATCGACTCGCTTGTTTCGCTCGGCTTCGGCGCCTCGCTGATCTCGATCTTCGCCCGTCTCGGCGGCGGCATCTTCACAAAAGGCGCCGACGTCGGCGGCGATCTCGTCGGCAAGGTTGAAGCCGGCATTCCCGAGGACGATCCACGCAATCCGGCCACCATTGCCGACAATGTCGGCGACAATGTCGGCGATTGCGCCGGCATGGCCGCCGACCTGTTCGAGACCTATGCGGTGACGGTGGTCGCCACCATGGTCCTCGCCGCCATCTTCTTCGGTGGCACCGCCGTTCTCGGCGCGGCCATGCTCTATCCGCTGGCCATCTGCGGCGCCTGCATTCTCACCTCGATCGTCGGCACTTTCTTCGTCAAGCTCGGTTCCAGCGGCTCGATCATGGGCGCGCTCTACAAGGGCCTGATCGTCACCGGCCTGCTGTCAATTGTCGGCCTTGCCGTGGCCACCTCGGCATGCATCGGCTGGGGTGAGATCGGCACCGTCGCCGGCATGGCCATCACCGGCACCAACCTGTTCATCTGCGGCCTGGTCGGCCTTGTGGTGACCGGCCTCATCGTGGTGATCACCGAATACTATACCGGCACCAGCAAGCGTCCGGTGAACTCCATCGCCCAGGCCTCGGTCACCGGTCACGGCACCAACGTCATCCAGGGCCTCGCGGTCTCGCTGGAAGCGACGGCGTTGCCGGCGATCGTCATCGTCGGCGGCATCATCTCGACATACCAGCTTGCCGGCCTCTATGGCACGGCGATCGCGGTGACGACGATGCTTGGCCTCGCCGGCATGATCGTCGCGCTCGATGCCTTCGGCCCGGTCACCGACAATGCCGGCGGCATTGCCGAAATGGCCGGCCTTCCCAAGGAAGTGCGCCAGTCAACCGACGCGCTTGACGCTGTCGGCAACACCACCAAAGCGGTAACCAAGGGCTACGCCATCGGCTCGGCCGGCCTCGGCGCGCTGGTGCTGTTCGCGGCCTACTCTAACGACCTGAAGTTCTTTGCCGCCAATGGCGACAAATACCCGTACTTCCAGGGCATGGGCGACGTCTCCTTCGACCTCTCCAACCCTTACGTCGTCGCCGGCCTGATCTTCGGCGGCCTGATCCCGTATCTGTTCGGCGGCATCGCCATGACCGCCGTCGGCCGCGCCGCGGGTGCTATCGTCCAGGAGGTGCGCAAGCAGTTCCGCGAGGATCCGGGCATCATGGCCGGCACCTCGAAGCCGAACTATGCGCGCGCCGTCGACCTTCTGACCAAGGCAGCGATCCGGGAGATGATCGTTCCGTCATTGCTGCCGGTGCTGGCACCGCTGGTGGTCTATTTCGGCGTCCTCCTGATCTCCGGTTCGAAGGCATCCGCCTTTGCCGCGCTCGGCGCCTCGCTGCTCGGCGTCATTGTCAACGGCCTGTTCGTTGCCATCTCGATGACCTCCGGCGGCGGCGCCTGGGACAACGCCAAGAAGTCGTTCGAAGATGGTTTCGTCGACAAGGACGGCCTCAAGCACATCAAGGGCTCCGAAGCGCACAAGGCTTCGGTGACCGGCGACACGGTCGGCGATCCCTACAAGGATACTGCCGGCCCAGCGGTCAATCCGGCGATCAAGATCACCAACATCGTCGCGCTGCTGTTGCTGGCCGTTCTCGCGCACGGCTAAGCTCGGTCGCTATGGCCTTAAGACAAAAACCCGCGGGATCGCTCCCGCGGGTTTTTCATTGCATGAGATATGCCGCTTACAGGGAAGCGAAAGGAACGGAAGGAAGCCGACACCCTCGGGCGGATCAGGAGCCGCCGAGCGTGCTGCCGCCGCTGGCGCCGGGAACACCAGGCGCCAGCTTGCTGGCGCCACTGATGATCTGGCTGAGGAAGTTCTGGTCCTTGCCGCCGGTCGGCGTGGTGCGCGAGATGAAGTCGAACACCTTGCCGTCCTTCAAGCCGTAATTGGCGATCTGGGTGACGCGCCCGTCATCGCCAAAATAGACCGCCAGCACATGCTGGTCGACCAGCCGCGGCTTGTCGAAGGCGACATAGCGCTTGCGCGTCTGAGAAATGTAATAAAAGGCCTCGTTATCGAAGGTCGCCTTGGTCGAGGGAGTGCCGAGCGCCAGCAGCACCTGTTCGCGGCTTGAGCCGACCGGCACCAGGTCGATCGCCTGCTGGTCGATGACGTAGCCTTGCGTCAGCGTCTCGCTCGGATTGAGATCGCCGATCATCTTGGACGAATTGCAGGCGGAAAGCGCCGCAGCGATCACCAGCAGCGAAACCGCACCGCCGGGCCTGGGCAGGAAAGTCGACTTGAATTTCAGCGCGCGCAACTACAACTCCATAAGCTGGCCGCAACTTGCGCTGGGCCGCAAAACCGGTAAACCAGCTTGCTTGCCGATGCAACAAGGCCACTTCAACAAACGGTCCCGGGAGACCACCCTCAAATGTTCCAGCGCCTCTTTGGCCACGAACGACATGCCAACCGCGCCATCACCGAGGCGCTTTACGCACAAATCGTGGCGGCGGCGCGGCAAACGGTGTTTTATTCCGCCTGGAACGTGCCGGACACGCCGCTCGGCCGCTTCGAGATGCTGTCGTTGCACATGTTCCTGTTCCAGCACCGGTTGCGCGGCGAGGGCGGTGCTGCGGCAGAGGTTGCGCAGGTGCTGATCGACGAGTTCTTCATGGATGTCGAACATTCGTTGCGTGAATTGGGCATTGGCGACGTCGGCGTGCCGAAGCGAATGCGGAAACTGGCGAAGATGTTCTATGGCCGTACCGCCGCCTATGATGATGCGCTGCAACGAAATGACCATGATGCACTCGCCGCCGCCCTTGCCCGCAATGTCAGGCCGGATGCCGGCGCCTGGCCGCAAGCGTCGCAACTGGCACTCTATGCCGCCGATGCATCAAGGCAACTCGCGGAACAGCCGACCGAATCGATCGTTTCCGGAACGGTGGCATTTCCCGTGGCCAACGCTTGAGCGACGGCAGGCCGATGAAGGTGGCGAAGTGGAGGCGAAGATGAAACACCCTGATACCCACAGCCCAGTGTCATTCCTGGCAAATGTCGCCCGGCTGCCGCAAAAGGGGCTGCCGGTGGTCATCGATGCCGACGCTGGGCAGCGCGCCCTGCTGGCCGTCGAGCACGAGCTGCTTTCGGTCGAGAACTATCGCGCCGAACTCCTGGTCGAGCCCTGGAAGCGCAACGGGGTGAAAGTCAGCGGCCATGTCGAGGCCGATATAACGCAGGCCTGCATCGTCACCCTCGACCCGGTCAAGGCGCATATCGATGAGCCGGTCGAAGCGCTGTTCCTGCCGGAGCAATCCAAGCTCGGGCGGCAAGGTTTCGACGGCGGCGGTGAGATCCTGCTCGACGCCGAAGGCCCGGACAGCCCGGAAACCTTTTCCGGCGATGCGATCGACGTCGGGGCGCTTGCCGAGCAGTTCTTTGGCTTGGCGATCGATCCATATCCGCGCAAGCCGGGTGTATCGCTGGAGGCCGCCGGCGATGCCGAGCCTGTGGAGAATGAATTCCAGCAAAAGCTCAGATCACTGTTGGGAAAATCCTGATAGCTGACCCAATTTGAGAAAAGTTGGTTGTGCGGCAGCCCAAAACCGTTATTTTCGCCGAACCTTCGCGAGCCCCGCACCTTGGCAAGCCCGCTGGCCAAGCAACCGTGAGATGAACACCGCGTGATCAGGATTTCCATCGATGCCATGGGCGGCGATCACGGGCCAAGCGTGGTCATCCCGGCGCTCATGACTGTCGCCACCCGCCGTCCGGATATACGCTTCGTCATTTATGGGCGCGAAGAAGTGGTACGGCCCGAACTCGCCAAATTCCCCAAGCTGGCGGAAGTGAGCGAGTTCATCCACTGCGAGATCGCAGTGCGGATGGACGACAAGCCGAGCCAGGCGCTGCGCCATGGCCGCTGGAAGTCATCGATGTGGAAGGCCGTCGAGGCGGTCAAGGCAGGCACTGCCGACGCCTGCATCTCGGCCGGCAATACCGGCGCGCTGATGGCAATGTCCAGATTCTGCCTTCGCACCATGGCGACCATCGATCGCCCGGCAATCGCGGCGCTCTGGCCGACATTGCGCGGCGAGAGCGTGGTGCTGGACGTCGGCGCCACCATTGGCGCGGATGCGCATCAACTGGTTGATTTTGCCATTTTGGGCACCGGCATGGCGCGCTCGGTTTTCGGCATCGAACGGCCGAGCGTCGGCCTGCTCAATGTCGGCGTCGAGGAGATCAAGGGCCAGGAAGAGGTCAAGGAGGCGGGTCGTATGTTGCGCGAGGCCAACATGGCCTCGATGAACTACCATGGCTTTGTCGAGGGTGACGACATCGGCAAGGGCAGTGTCGACGTCGTCGTTACCGAAGGATTTGCCGGCAACATCGCGCTGAAGACGGCGGAAGGCACCGTCAGGCAGATCGCCGGCTATCTGCGCGCGGCGATGAACCGGACGCTGATGGCCAGGATCGGCTATATCTTCGCCAAGACCGCCTTCGATCGCCTGCGCGAGAAGATGGATGTCGGCCGCTCCAATGGCGGCGTCTTCCTCGGATTGAACGGCATCGTGGTGAAAAGCCATGGCGGGGCTGATTCGGATGGCTTTGCGGCGGCGATCGAGCTTGGCTACGACATGGTGCGCAACAATCTGCTTGACCGCATCGAAGCCGATCTCGACCTGTTCCATGCCCGCAATCCGAATGCCCAGACAATCCGGAAATCCGACGTCGTCATCGACGCAAAGGAATAGGAAAGAGCATTGATCAGATCAGTCGTGCGCGGCACGGGCGCCGCGCTGCCCCGCCGCATTATGAAGAATGCCGATTTCGAAGGCATGGTCGAGACGTCGGACGAGTGGATCGTCCAGCGCACCGGCATTCGGCAGCGCCACATTGCGGCCGACGACGAGACGACGGCCTCGCTGGGCGAGGCGGCAGCGCGCGCAGCCCTCGACAGCGCCGGCCTGACGGCTGACGACATCGACCTGATCGTGCTGGCGACCTCGACGCCCAACAACACCTTTCCCGCGACCGCGGTCGAGATCCAGAACCGGCTCGGCATGCACCACGGTTTTGCCTTCGACCTGCAGGCGGTCTGCTCCGGCTTCGTCTATGCAGTGACGACCGCCGACCTCTATATCCGCGGCGGCTTGGCCAGACGGGTACTGGTGATCGGCTCGGAAACATTTTCGCGTATTCTCGACTGGAACGACCGCTCGACCTGCGTTTTGTTCGGCGACGGCGCCGGCGCGATGGTGCTGGAAGCAGGCACGGGGGCAGGCGGCATCGCCGACCGAGGCGTTCTGGCGGCCAGCCTGCGCTCCGACGGCATCCATAAGGACAAGCTTTTTGTCGACGGTGGGCCGTCGACCACCGGAACCGTCGGGCACCTCAGGATGGAAGGCCGCGAAGTGTTCAAGCATGCGGTCGGCATGATCACCGACGTCATCGAGGCGACGTTCGCACAGGCCGGCATCGGCGCCGCCGATCTCGACTGGTTCGTGCCGCATCAAGCCAATAAACGAATTATTGACGCTTCGGCCAAAAAGCTCGGGATAGAGGAGCGGAAGGTGGTGGTGACCGTCGATTTGCACGGTAATACCTCGGCGGCTTCCGTGCCGCTGGCACTGTCCGCAGCCGTCGCCGACGGTCGCATCAAAAAGGGTGACCTGGTACTGCTCGAGGCGATGGGCGGCGGCTTCACCTGGGGTGCCGTCCTGCTCCGCTGGTAAGTGCCGAACTATCGGGTTCGGGTCCTTGACCTTGACGGATCAATTACTTAGGTTCTGCCGTTGCTTGTATGATTTATGTTTTTGAGCTGATGGGACGGTTCGTATGGGGGGAAAGACACTTACGCGCGCCGACCTCGCTGAAGCCGTTTACCGCAAGGTTGGGCTGTCGCGTACTGAATCGGCTGAGCTTGTCGAGGCGGTGCTGAATGAGATCTGCGAGGCGATCGTTCGCGGCGAGACGGTGAAGCTGTCGTCCTTCGCGACCTTCCACGTGCGCTCCAAAAACGAGCGCATCGGGCGCAATCCCAAGACCGGCGAGGAAGTGCCGATCCTGCCGCGCCGGGTGATGACCTTCAAGTCGTCGAACGTGCTGAAGAACCGTATCCTGCGCTCCCATCAAAACAGCAAAGTCAAGGGCAGCAAGTAGCCGCCCAATCCCCCTTTGCCAAGAATCATGCCCCAGGCTTCGGTTGAAAAGCGAACCCTGCTTTTGCGCCGGGCTTGAATATTGTTTCATAAACCGCTGAAATAAGATGCGATTCGGTACGCCGGATCGGTATTTGGGTGTGATCCGTTCCGGCGGGACGGAAAGCTGCTCTCCTTGTTAAGCGTGATGTCGCCCGAACCCGGTTCCCGCCTTTCGCGATCATGCTCTAGCGTGAGGATTCGCCCATGGACAAGAGCCCTGATGCTTTCCGCACCATCAGCGAGGTCGCGGAGGATCTGGATTTGCCGCAGCACGTGCTGCGCTTCTGGGAGACGCGTTTCAACCAGATCAAGCCGATGAAGCGCGGCGGCGGCCGCCGTTACTACCGTCCGCAGGACGTAGAACTGATCAAGGGTATTCGTCATATGCTCTACGACCAGGGCTATACGATCAAGGGCGTGCAGAAGCTGTTGCGCGAGAACGGCAACCAGTTTCTGATCGCCGTCGGCAGTGGCGACATGGCGGCGGTCGAGGCGATCTCGCAGCGCCGACAGGCCGACACGGTACCGCTGACGCAAGCGGCGCAGCCGCGCGGCCCGGACGACGAAATGCTGGTTGGCCAGCCGAGGGTGAAACCCAGCCGTCGTTTTTTCGGTATAGGCAAGACCGACGAGGAAGGTCCGGTTCCGCCGGACACGTCAAAACTTTCCCGTGACAATCGCGCATTGCTGCAGGAGGCGCTGTTCGACCTCCTGGAATGCAAGCGCCTGCTCGATCAGGTTCGCTAGAGCCCGCCGGGCTGACCGGAACGGTCTTCAGGGTCATGCGTTAGGCTTCCTTCTACAGATGAAGGAAGCACGTCATGGCATCGCTTTCGAGCATCTCCGACACCGATCTGGACAAACAGGTCGCGGCCCTGACCAGGGAACTGGCCACCTTGAAGAAAGCCGTGTTAAAGCGGGGCGGCGCCTTTTACGAAGACGGGCGCGATACCGCGTCGGATTATTATTCGGATATCACTGAGCGCCTCGGCGACGCCTTGCCGGCAATCAGAAGGCAAGGCCGGGCGATCGAGAAGACCGCCCGGGATCACCCGGCGACGGCGGCCGCTGTCGGGCTGGTTCTGGTCGGGCTCGTCGCCAGTCTGTTCCTCGGCGGCCGGCAGCAACAAGCACCGCGAGCGCGTTCAAGATCGGCACGTTGAGATAAGCAAATGGCGGTGGTCAGCGGACCGCCGCCATTTTTCGCCGACACGGAAAGCCCGGCAAGCGCGCCGCCCTTGATCAAGCACCAGAACGCCTGATTGCGGGTTGTTCGCCCGAGGGTGTTTTCAGTACTTCTTCGCGACAACCTTCTTGTGATGGTGGCGGTAGTGGTGGACGCGGTGATGGTAGTGATGGCGGTGATGCTTCTTGACGGTGGTGTGCATCGTCGTTGCATTCGCGCTGCTTGCGCCGATGATCGGCATCGAGAGGGCAAGTGCGATTGCAAGTCCAAGGGCGGAGAGAAGAGGCTTCTTCATGACATCGTTTCCTTTTTGCGCAGGCGGAATTTGAGCGTCACTGATTCAGGTCGGTGACTCGAGCGCTGCGGTTGGGACTATCGCCTTGGAGTTTTTCGGCAGTTTTTCCGGCCTGTAGAATTTTGTTTCCGAACTGTGTCTGCTGACGAACCGGCCAGATGTCGGCGCGCCGGCATCCGCCATTCATTCCGGCGTCGGTTCACGATGCCGTGACGCTATCTTTGATGCTTGGCAAATCACCGGCGAGCGGGCATTCTCCCGATCGTCTCAGGCAACAACATGATTTGATCTAACTCTTTCATCCCACGGAGTTGC
The DNA here is from genome assembly GCF_040322975.1 of Mesorhizobium sp. M0074. Taxonomy (NCBI): domain Bacteria; kingdom Pseudomonadati; phylum Pseudomonadota; class Alphaproteobacteria; order Hyphomicrobiales; family Phyllobacteriaceae; genus Mesorhizobium; species Mesorhizobium sp. M0074. The sequence goes on along the minus strand of NZ_JAMYUM010000021.1, from coordinate 57,170 downwards.
CAATGCCCCAAATAGCAAAACGCGAACCTTACTCCGAACTGGCGGCGAGCGCGGTTACGCCTGAACGCAGTGCCGTCCGAACCGCCCGGGAAGCCCGTGGATACAGCATCGAAGAGCTGTCCCTGGCGTGCGGGCTGGCAGCCTATGAGATTGCCGACATTGAAAGCGGCAAGGATGCCGATCCCTCGAAACGTCGGCGTATTGCCTCCGCGCTTCAACTTCCGGAAAGCGCTCTGTTTGATGAAGCCGTGTTGCCTGCCAAAAGGCGATCCGTGTCGTAGCGACGTGTCATGCTTTTATTCCACGAGCTCGCCATGGGTCGCCCTGGCGGGCTTCGTTTTTTCGGCCACGTAGTGGACTTGCCGGCCGCCACGGCGACGCCAGACGGAAATTGCCGGAGATGAGCCTCGAATCCGTTCGCGCCTTTTTCGCCGCACACGCGCCCGAAATTGATGTCATCGTCACGGAGGCAAGCTCGGCGACGGTGCCTCTGGCCGCCGAAGCGCATGGCGTAGCGCCGGCGCAGATAGCCAAGACGATCTGCTTGCGCGCCGGCGACCAGACGATGCTGATCGTGGCCAGCGGGATCTCCAGGCTGGACAATCGCAAATTCAAGGACCGGTTTGGTGGCAAGGCGCGAATGCTGGACGCCGAGCAGGTGCTCGCCGCGACCGATCATCCCGTCGGTGGGGTGTGCCCGTTCGGCCTACCGGCGCCGCTCCCGGTCTACTGCGACATCTCGCTGCGCGCCTTTGACGAGGTCGTCCCGGCGGCAGGCGCGACGAATGCCGCCGTGCGGCTCAGCCCGCAACGCCTGGCCGAACTCGTCGACGCCGAGTGGGTGGATGTGTGCCAGTAGCCATTTATCCGGGTCGTGGGATCCGCTGAGCGTTACCGCTACTCGGTCTTCTGTGGCTCTTCTTTCTTGATCGTCTGAGCGTCCGTGACAGTCGACATATCTGCCTTCTCGACGCTTGCTGTCTTCGTCTGCGTGTCGACCGATGCCTGGACCTTGGAATGCGCGGGGCAATCCGCAGAGGCAGCTGATATGGACATGGTCAGTGCCGCGGCTATTGCGAGGAATGTCTTCATGATCATTCTCCTCTTTCGTTCGATGGGTAAAGTTAGCCCGTCCGGCACCGACCGCAAAATCACATTTGTTCACACGCGCTCCTGCGCAAACGGAAGCCGATGCTGGGCCAGTGATTCAGACGCTGGGCCAGTAATTCAAATGGCTGCGCGGATAGCCGCTTGCCGTATCAAGGCCCACTGGCTCCGGCCGGAGGATTTTTGGCGTTAAAGATCTCGCCGCTCAGAGCCAGTCTCAAATCTTCGGCGCTGAGCTGACCACTTTCAAATAAATCCATCACCCTGCGGCCGAGCACTTCTCTGCCCGGATCTCCATCAGCGAGGCCTAGTTCACGGCATCGGGCATCAAGTGCCTTGGTCAACATGGTCAGCTCGGCAGGACAGGCAACTCCTTGAAGCGACATTGCATCTCTCCCGAAAAGGGCGAAAGCGCGTGGCATCTTCGAAGCGTCCGCTCGCCCTTACAACTGCGGACGACGGCAATTCAACTAGAGCCAACCTTTTTCGAACTCAACATTCAAACGTACCAAAACGCCGCGCGCTCCAATGGGAGGATCCTGCTACAATACGGTATGGCCGTCCGAATAGCGGTTGTCCTCGCGCTTCTTTTCGCCTTCGCCTACGGTTTCGCAAAACTCGCGGAACATTATCGCAGCGTTGGCGACAGGCCCTCTCCGTGTGAAGAATTGCCCTATCCTGATTGTCCTGACCAAAAAGCTCCTCCCCGGGAAGAAACTGAGCCTTGAGCGCGCGCCTGTTCAGGCCAGGCCAGCCGTCGGGATTGAATTAGTTCTTTCCAACCGACGGTTGGTGGACGCATTGCAGCTGATGCGCCTAGGGTTCACTACGATCCGCGCGCACCGGGCATGCCCAACCCCCGAGTCACCCCTGCCTGATGCAAGGCGCCTGATCGAGTCCCGCCGTTCTGGCATGTGCGGCGGGACCTTTTCTTATTGAAGCTGGAATACGGGCTCACGATAAAGGTTGGCGTACGCAGCAAAGCTTACCTAGCCATTACCGCGCGGTTACTCGGTGGGCTTCTGGCTAGACGCCAGCCTCCGTGCCTCGCGCACGAGTGATGCGTGATCGGTTCCCTCGATGAGATCACGCGCCTGCGTATGTTGCGCTGGCTGCAGTGCGGCTATTGTCTGTACAGCCAGTTTGGGGGAAAACTGGCTAAGGCTTTGGATTTTAATGGTCGGAGTGGCCGGATTCGAACCGACGACCCCTTGACCCCCAGTCAAGTGCGCTACCGGGCTGCGCTACACTCCGGACCGGTCGCGATGTATCGTGATAGACCGGGTCCGGTCAACCGAATTCGGTTGCTGTCCTGCCTGAAGCAACCGCGACGGGGATTGCCGGTCGCTGCGCCGCCCGCAGCTGCCACTGGTGGCGGTATTCGAGCGCGATGGCACCCCAGATCAAGCCAAGCAGCAGGTAGACATGGCGCCAGTGGTCGATGTCGATGAAGGTGCCGAGCCCGATATTGCCGATGAAGGCGACGTAGGCGCATAGAAGATAAGGCTGCCACGGCCGGTCGCGCAGCAGAATGCGGAAGCCGGCGGCGATCGTCCAGCACGTCAGCGTCAGGAACGACACGAAGCCGAGCCAGCCGTAATCCATCAGCATCTTCAGCCAGATGTCGTGCGTGTCCTCGCCGAACATCTTGCCGAAGACGAGCGGGCCGATGCCGAACGGATGCTCCAGTGCCATCTGAAAGCCGATCGTATAGCGGGCGAAGCGGCCGAGCCGGGCGGTGTCGTAGCTTTGTTCGAGCTGTGCGCGGTTCGAGAACATCTCGGCGACGCCTGGCAGTTGCAGGATGACGATCATTGCGATGACCAGCAGTCCGACGGCGGCGATGGTCATGACGACGACGCGCAGCTTGAACTTGCCGCTGGCGCTCTGCAGGAACAAGGCACCGGTCAGCAGGATCGCCGAAACGGCGAACATGCCCCAGGCGCCGCGCGAAAAGGAAAAGAAGATGCCGGCGGTGATTATCAGCAACGGCACCGCCAATAGCGGCATGCGTGCGACCGAGCCGGTAAGCAGCAGGTAGAGCAGGTAGATGCCGGGCAGCACCAGGAACGGACCGAACACGTTCGGGTCCTGGAAGGCGCCGGCGGCACGGTCGTATTTGGTGAAGATCTCCGCTCCTGGAAAGGCATGGAAATAGCCGGCTATGCCGACCAGCGAAGTCAGCACTGCCGACACCACATAGGCGACGAAGATCACCCGGTAGAGACTGGGCTGGACGGCCGTCATCGAGGCGAAGAACACTGCGGTCAAGGCAAGGAACAGCGAGACTGCGAGATAGAGCGGCGTGCTGGCAAGGTCCGACATCTGCGTCATCGAGATCATGCCGCCGATATTCATGATCACCAGCAGCACCAGCAGCGGCACCGCCGCGCGCTGGATGCGCAGGCCGAACAAGGGCCACACCACGATCAGTCCGATCATATAGAGGTCGTATGGCGCCGGCTCGGCGATGACGAAACCGGACAGGAAGACGCCGAGGAAAACCGCCCCCGACACAATCAGTGCGATCAGCTTGGCGTTGACCGCCGCCGCCGGCAATTCGTAGGCCGTCGCGATCAATACGCGTTTTCCGTATTGAGCAGGCGGATCGGCGTCAGGAACAGGATTCTGAGGTCGAACAAGAGCGACCAGTTCTCGATGTAATAGAGGTCGTATTCCGTCCGCATGCGAATCTTCTCGTTGGTGTCCATCTCGCCGCGCCAGCCATTGATCTGCGCCCAGCCGGTCACACCGGGTTTGACCTTGTGGCGGGCGAAATAGCCGTCGACCACTTCATTGTAGAGGAGGTTGTGCGACTGCGCGGCAATGGCGTGCGGGCGCGGCCCGACCAGCGACAGCGAACCGAACAGCGAATTGAAGAACTGCGGCAGTTCGTCGATCGAGGTCTTGCGGATGAAGCGGCCGACGCGGGTGACGCGCGGATCGTTCTTGGTCACGGTCTGCTTCGCCGTCGGGTCCGCCTTGTCGGTATACATCGAACGGAACTTGTAGACGTCGATAATCTCGTTGTTGAAGCCGTGCCGCTTCTGATGGAACAGCACCGGCCCCTTGCTGTCGAGTTTGATCGCGATTGCGGTCGCCAGCATCACCGGCGAGAACACGATGATGCCGATGATCGAAAAGACAATGTCGAAGGCGCGCTTGGCGACCGAATCCCAGTCGTTGATCGGCTTGTCGAAGATATCGAGCATCGGCACCGAGCCGATGTAGGAATAGGCGCGCGGCCTGAACTGCAGCGCGTTCGAATGCGCCGATAGCCGGATGTCGACCGGCAGCACCCACAGCTTCTTCAATAACTGCAGCACGCGCGATTCGGCGGTCAGCGGCAGCGATACGATCAGCATGTCGATGCGCGCGATGCGGGCAAATTCGATGAGTTCGGAAATTGTACCGAGCTTGGGATAACCGGCGACAACCGGCGGCGACCGCTTGTCGCCGCGGTCGTCGAAGATGCCGCAGATGCGGATGTCGTTGTAGGGCTGCCTTTCGACCGAGCGGATCAGTACCTCCGCCGCCTTGCCGCCACCGACGATGACGGCGCGGCGCTCCATCCGCCCGTCGCGCGCCCAGCGCCGGATCAGCTTCGACATCACCAGCCGGAGACCCAGGATCAGCACGAAGCCAATAACGAACCACGTGCCGAAGAGCAGGCGCGAATAGTCTTCCGACATTTTCATGGTGAAGGCGGTGAGCGCCATCAAGGCGAAGGTTCCAGCCCAGACCAGCAGGAGGCGGCCGAAATTGGCGATCGGCCGCATCAGCGCGACAATCTGGTAGCAGTCGGTGACGTCGAACAGAACGACCGCGAGGAACGAGGTGGCGGCGATCGTCAGCGAGTATTGCCAGGCAAGATAGTTGAAAAAGCCGACATAATAGAAATAGACGGCAAGACCTGACACCAGCAGCAGCGCGAATTCCACCATGCGCAGGACGCCGCTCACCATGATCGGCGACATCGTATCGCGCCGGTATTGCGAGGCGACCTGGCGGGCAACATCGTTCATGCCGCCGGCCGTATTGTTCTCGGCAGGGGCGTCGAATTTGCGCACCGCGTCTAGCGAAAAACGGCGCGCGGGGTCGATTTCGTTCATGGGGCGTCCGCAGGTTTCCCTCAGGTGAATAGCAAAAGAGAGCTAAGAAACCCTTGAAACAACACATGGCTTTGGAGACGCTTTCACCAGGAGCAGCCCGGTGGAAAACCCGTTGCTCTATTTTTTGAGCGCGGCGAAATAAGCCTTTTCGATTTCGGCGGCCATTACATCGGCGCCGAAGCGTGCCTTGAGGTCGGCGAGGCCGGGCATCAGGCCTTTGTAGGTGTCGAGATCGGCCAATGCGGCGCTTATCTTGTCGCCAAGTTCGCGCGGGTCGGGCCGGATCAGGGCAGGCGAGCCGGTGTCGAAGATTTCCGGTATGCCGCCGACCGCCGTCGCGATGATCGGCTTGCCGGCGGCGAGCGCTTCCAGAACTATATAGGGCATGGCTTCCGCGCGCGAGGGAACGACGACCAGTTCGGCCAGCGTGAAGGCGAGCCTGGCCGGCATCGGCGCCAGGAAACCGACGTCGAGGCCGAGCTGATTTACCTGGGCGCGATAGCGCGGCAGGTCGTCGCCGTCGCCGACCATCAGCGCTTTCAATGGGCGGCCGAGCCGTGTCGCGGCTAGCCCCAGCGCATCGATGAAGATGTCCGGGCCTTTGAGGTCTCGCATCATGCCGATATAGAGGAGGTCAACCGCATTGTGCTCGGTCCGCACCGGCTCGAACTCGGCGGCCCGCAGGCCGTTGTGGACGAGAGCGTTCGGAATGGGCGGTTCGCCGACCTTCCTGCGATAAGTCCGCCGCTCATAATCGGAAACAAACAGCAGGCAATCGGTGAAGCGAGCCATGAAGCGCTCGAGCGCGAAGAACAGCTTCCCCATGGCGGTGGTCTCGTCATAGTGAAGCGAGCCGCCATGCGGCGAATAAAGGCGGGCTACGCGAGACCTGGATACCCGCAACAATGAGCCGAACAGACGGGCATAGGCGCCACCTTTGGCGCCATGCCCGTGCAGCACGTCCGGCCGCAATTCTTTTATGATCCTATAGGTGCACCGGGCCGAGGCGAGATCGCCTGGCCCGACATGCCGCTGCATCGGGGTGCGGTGAATGCCGAGCGCCAGGCTGCCTTTCATCTGTTCGAACAGCCGTTCCTCGAAATCGCCGCCCGTCGTCGAATCGCAGACGATGCCGACGGCATGGCCGGCGGCGACCTGAGCCTCGGTCAGGTCGCGCACATGCCGGAAGATGCCTCCGACCGGTGAGCGAAAGCAGTGGACGATCCTGAGTGTGTCCGCCACTTTGTCAGCACATCAAAACAGGCGTTCGCGAACATAGACTGTATCGCCGGGCAATAGCGGGTCGGAGGTCACCACGCGTCCGGTTATCACCTTGCCGTTGATGTCGCGGGTAATGTCGACGCTTTCCTGGTTGGCGCGTGGCGTGAACCCGCCGGCGATGGCGACGGCTTTCTGCACGGTCAGGCCTGGAACGTAGGAATACTGCCCCGCCGCACCCACTTCACCCATGACGAAGATCGGCCGGTAGCGATCGATTTCGACCGAAACATCGGGATCCCGCAAATAACCCTGGCGCAGTTTCTCGGCGATCTCGCTTTCAAGCTGTTGGGCGGTGTGGCCGCGCGCCGGCACGTTGCCGACGAGCGGCAGCGAGAGATAGCCGGACTGGTCGACGCTGTAGGTATTGGTCAGTCCTTCCTGCTCGAACACGGTTACGCGGACGCGGTCGCCGGCGCCGAGGCGATAGGGCTGGTCGAGAACTTCATGGAATGCGGCCGGCGTCGGCCGGTAGCTGGAGCAGCCCGAAAGCATCGATACGGCAAGCAGCGCGCGGAAAAGGGGAGCAGTGCTTTTCATGAGCGGACACGTACCTTTGAATAGCCGGCGACTCTGCGGCAAACCTTAACGATCGAGCTCGGTTATCATCCTGTTAGGGTTAATGGCCGGTAAAGGCGCGCGGCCGATGCGGGCCGGATCGACAAATGCAGATGGTTTTCAGCCTCTTGTTTGCGGCTTGTTAGTAGAGCCTAACAGGTTCTTACCGCGATATTAACGGCTGAGTTACCATAGTTGTTTACGGTGCATGCTGACTCAGTACCGGAGCAGGGATGCATGTCCGTTCAATCCGCGGCCGCAGATGTCGACGTCGATCTCAGGCAGCTTTTCGCCAGCCTGGCGCGAAACTGGTTGCGCATCCTTGTCGTCGCACTGGTTGTAACCGGCCTGGCCTTTGCGCTCGCCTGGCTTGCAACGCCCGAATACAAGGCGGCAGCCAAGCTGGAGATCGGGCCTCGAGAATCGGAGTTCACGCGGCCAGCCGGGGCCAACGGCAACGAGCGGTCGATTCCCGACGAAGAGGCTGTGGCCACCGAGGTCCAGATCATCTCGTCCCCCGACATCCTCAAGCAGGTGGCGGCGAAGCTCAACCTGGCGAAATTGCCCGAATTCGACGAGGCGCTGAAGATGTCGGCGCTGAGCCGCGCCCTTGTCCTTGTTGGCTTGAAAAGCGATCCGTTCGAGATTCCGCTGGAAGAGCGCGTGCTGGACGCAATGCATGAGAAGCTCAACGTCTATGGCGTTGAAAAAACCCGCGCGATCGCAATCGAGTTCTCGTCAGAGGATCCAAAGCTTGCCGCCGCGATCCCGAACGCCATTGCAAACGCCTATATCGCCTCCAAGGGCAATGCCAAGCTCGAATCGAATTCCGCCGCCACCGACTTTCTGGCGCCGGAAATCGCGGATCTGCAGAACCGGGTGAAGGAGGCGGAAGCCAAGGTTGCCGCATTCCGTGCGCAGTCCGATCTTTTGATGGGCGGCAACAATTCGGTGCTTGCCACCCAGCAGCTGTCCGAATTGTCGAGCGAACTGTCACGCGTGCGCGCCAATCGCGCTTCGGCGGAAGCGACCGCTGACAGCGTGCGCAGGGCGTTGCGCAATGGCGGCTCGCTGGATGCCGTTCCGGAGGTGTTGTCTTCCGAACTGATCCAGCGCCTGCGCGAGCGGCAAGTCGAACTCAAGAACAACATCGCCGACCTTTCCACCACCTTGCTCGACAACCATCCGCGCATCCGCGCGCTGAAGTCGCAGCTCGCGGATCTCGACCGCCAGATCCGCAACGAAGCGGAAAAGATCATGAAAGGTCTGATGGCGCAGGCCGAGACGGCGAAGGCGCGAGAGGCTCAACTCGTGGCAGACGTCAACACGCTGAAGGCGGCGTCCGCCCGCGCCGGCGAAGAGCAGGTGGAACTCGATGCGCTGCAGCGTGATGCCGCGACCAAGCGTCAGCAGCTCGATCTCTATTCATCCAGCTATCTCCAGGCGGCCGCACGCAAGGATCGCAACTATCTGCCCGTCGACGCTCGCGTATTTTCGGAGGCCCAGGTGCCGGCCGAACCTTATTTCCCCAAGATTGGTCCGATTGTCAGTGCGGCCTTTGTCGGCTCGTTGCTCATCATGGCGATCGTCACGCTGCTGCAGGAACTGTTTTCCGGCCGCGCCATGCGTCCGGCCGCCGGTGCCCATTTCGAGCGCATCGAGCAGGTTGCGATGCCGGCTGTCCAGGCCGAACGCGTGATGGCCGAGCCCGACCCGTCGGTTGGCCGGTCCGAACCGGCAGTCGTCGAGATCGATGAGGCCGACGACGACAATATCATTGAAAGCAAAGTGGAGCCGGAACCCGTCGCGGTGGCGGAAGCGGCTGCCGAGAAAATCGAACCGGAGTACTCTGAAATGGCCGCTGGAGACATTGAACCGGCACGTTCTATCCTCGGCGAGGTCGACATCGACAAGGCCGCGGAAAAACTGATCGCCACCGGTGCCGCCCGCGCCATATTCGTGTCGCCAGAAGGCGACGAGGCGGCCGCCTCGGCGGTGTTGGTGGCGCGCGCAGTCTCCGACGCCGGGCTACGCGTGCTGCTGCTTGATCTCACCGCTTCGGGTGCCGCCTCGCGGCCGATGCTGGACAGCGGGCTGTTTCCGGGCATCACCGATCTGCTCGCCTCGCAAGCGCAGTTCAGCGATGTGATCCACCCCGATCTCTATTCGGACTGCCACGTTATTCCCGTCGGCACAGCCGATCCGGTCCGCGCCATGCGCGCCGCCGACCGGCTGCCGATCATCATGCAGTCGCTGACCACCGCCTATGATTTGGTCGTGGTCGAATGCGGACCGGCCGACGCGCAAGGCATCAGCCGCCTGGTGGGCGAGGGGACCGAGGTCTTGCTCTCCATGCTTGAGCCGGACGACGAGGTGACGCAGGCCGCGGTCGCGCTCATCGAGAGTGGCTATCCCGACCTGACGCTGGTCACGCCCATCGGCCATGTGGCGCCGGGCCCAATGCCGGGACGGCGCTCGGCCGCCTGAGGCAGTTTTCTCTCAAATCGAAATCAGCTGTCGTCTTCGCCTGCGGCCGGTGCTGTCCGCCCCACGGCTTTGCGGCGCAGCAGCTTGGTCAGCTTCCAGACCATTGGGCTGTGCTTGATGAATGCCTTCAGGCTTGCGCCGTGCCTGAGCGCAAGCGCCAGCGCACGACCTTTCAGCGTCAGCGGAACCAGCACCTCGAAATGCTGCGTTTCGACATCGCACCACAATCGCTTGTAGGGTTCGTCGCCGACCGAGAAATCATAGATTTCGAAACCCGCCTCGCAGGCTTCCAGGATGTTCTCGAAGAACAGGAAGTCGCCCGGGCTGGTGTGTGCGAGGTCGTCCTCGGCGATCGCCCCGAATTCGCAGATCAGCCGCTTGCCCGTGCGGCTCGATCCGGTGACTGCACGAAGTTTCCCGGCGACTTCCAGCCCATGCAGGACGAAGGACGGATATTCCTCTTGAAGCGCGTCGGCAAACAGCGAGCGGAAAAAAGCGCGCACCTCCGCCTCACCGAAAACATTGGCGATGCCCATCTTGCGGAAGCGGAATTCCTTCATCTCGAAAAAGGCATCGAGCAGCATGTGCACCTCGTCCGCAGTCCTCGCCTCGATGCGACGATAGCTGCCAACGGCCTCGAACTTGCGCGCCTGCGAGCGATGCTTCTTGCGCCTGCGCTTGCCGCTCACGCGGGTGAGCAGTGCGTCAAATCCTCCCACAAGACCGGCGGCCAGCGACAGATTGGGGCTCGAAAAATGCGGCAAGGCGGAGAGCGGGTTGGCAACGCCGTCGAGATCGGGCAGCAGCCGCTCCAGCGCAACAAGATCGATGTCGCGCCGCGTCTTGGCAATCGCAGCCAGCATCGAGCGGATCGCCGCGCTATCGGCATTCGACAGCCATTGCGGGTCGGCGGCGGCAAAATTGCCGTTTGCATGGCGGCCGCCCATGAACCGGGCGACGCGGAACGCTCCACTGCGAGTGACCTCCAGCGCCAGTGAGAAAACCGGCCTGTCCTCGGCGCGCAGCGTCGCAACGACAACGTCGGCGCCGGTATGTGCGGCCCAGTTCAGGATCCAGCCTGCGCTTTGCGCAGGGGCAAAAAGCGCCGAATGGCAGAATTCTGCGTACGCCGCCAACGCCGCACTATCGGCGACCGAGGTTGACAGGCCGGCTTTGCCGGCCGGCAAGGCACACGGCGACGCCTCGCTGCTTGCCAGCTGATTGCCGTCAAATGACGCGGTGGCGTCAACCATACCTCAATCCTTAGGGCGTATTCGTCGCGATTGGGGGTCCGCGCAGGCGCATTCCATGCTTGATGAGCTTAGGCGCAAAAGGTGAATGAATGATCGACGGGGGCGAGGCAATCCGCAAACTGGCGCTCAATCTCGCCCGCTATTCCGGTCTCGCTCCGCTGGCCAAGCCGTTTATCGGCGGTCTCGGCGCTATCCTGATGCTGCATCGGGTAACCGCGACACCGGAAAAGCCGAACGGCGTCAACCGCCACTTGAACATCGCGCCTGGGTTTCTCGACACCGTGATCGCCGACATGAAGGCGAACGGCTACAGTTTCGTCACGCTTGACGAGGCGATCGAGCGCATCAAGGCTGGCGACAAGGACGGCCAGTTTGCGACGATCACCGCCGACGACGCCTATCGAGACAACATGACCGAGGCGCTGCCGGTGCTGGAGAAACACGGCGCGCCGATCACCATCTACGTCGCGCCGGGACTGATCGACGGCGCTGCCGATTTGTGGTGGGACGTGGTCGAGGACATCGTCAATGCGCGCGATCGCCTGACGCTGACGACGCCGGATGGCCCGGTGACAATCGACTGCTCGAGTCCGGGAAAAAAGGTCCAGGCCAATGCGCGCCTGCACGCTCATCTGACGCTGAAGGTGCGCGAGCAGGACCAGCGTGCGGTGTTGCGGGATCTGGCGCGCTCGAACGGCATCGAGTTGGGTGCTCCGCGCCCGAGCACGCTGATGAACTGGGACGAGATCCGCACCATGGCCGAGCACCCGCTGGTGACGATCGGCGCACATAGCGTCAATCACTGCAATCTGAAGCGGCTTTCCGAGAGCGATGCGCGACATGAGATCGGCGACGTCAAGCGCATATTGCAGGCCAAACTCGGCGAGGAGCCGCGCCATTTCGCCTATCCCTACGGTTATGCCAGTGCCGTCGGCCGCCGCGAAGTAGGCCTAGTCCGCGATGCCGGCTATGCCTCGGCGGTGACGACCCGCCACGGCATACTCCGCGCCGAGCATGCCGGCTTCCTGCACGCCCTGCCGCGCATTTCGGTCAATGGCCGCTATCAGAGCGTCGCCCACGTCCGAACAATGTTGTCGGGTGTGACGACGCCGCTGGCCAATGCCGGCAAGACGGTGGTGACGATCTAACTGTTGCCTCGCCCCTTCGGCCGCGGCTCCAGGATCAGCCATTTGATGATGCCCATCGCCGGCAGCACCCACAAAAGCCCGCTGAGCAGGAAGAAGATGAAGTGCGCCAGCGGCCCGGACTGCGACAATTGGGCGACCGCCACGATCGAGGCGACCAGCGCATAGACTATGACCAGCACTACCAGCAGGAAGCTTCCGATCAACTTTTTCAGGCGAATGGGCATGGCGCGATCTCGTTGATCGCTATCGCTTAGGCCGAACAGCCAATACGCGCAACCCGCCAGAAACGGCGCGACGGCGTGCCGCGCTGTCCGGTCTTGCAAGCCGGGTTGCGATGGTTCACCAATCCGCGACTTCAACTGCCGGGACAAATCCATGGCTGCTGCCATATCCGATGCCGCGCCTTTCGCCGCCCGCGATCGCGACCTTCGCAACCGCGCGCTGGTACGCGGTTGGCTCTATGTCGTGCTCCTGGTGCTGTTTGCGCTGGTACTGGTCGGCGGCGCTACAAGGCTCACCAATTCCGGCCTGTCGATCACCGAATGGCAGCCGATACACGGCGTCATCCCGCCGCTCAATGATGCCGAGTGGCAGGAGGAGTTCCTGCGCTACCAGCAGACCCCGCAATATGCCGAACTCAACAACGGCATGAGCATCGAGGCGTTCAAATCGATCTTCTGGTGGGAATGGGTGCACCGCATCCTGGCGCGTAGTGTCGGCGTGGTCTTCGCCCTGCCGCTGCTGTTCTTCTGGGCGACGCGCCGCATCGAGCGGGGCCTCGGCACGAAGTTGTCGGGCATCCTCCTTCTCGGCGCTCTGCAGGGCGCGATAGGCTGGTGGATGGTGGCGTCCGGGTTGGTTGACCGGGTTTCGGTCAGCCAATATCGGCTGGCGACGCATCTGACGCTGGCGGCGCTGATCTTCACGGCGACCATGGTGGTCGCGCGTGGGCTGGCGCCGCACTCGGAACCTGCCGCCGACCGCTCGACGCAACGTCTGGCCGGCTTCCTGGTGCTGCTGGCGCTGGTCCAGATCTATCTCGGCGGGCTGGTCGCAGGGCTAGACGCCGGCTTGAGCTACAACACCTGGCCGCTGATGGACGGCAAGCTGGTCCCCGGCGACCTGCTGCTGCTGGAGCCGGCATGGCGCAATTTCTTCGAAAACCCGAAGACGGTGCAATTCGTCCACCGGGTCGGCGCCTACACGATCTTCGCGGTCGCGCTCTGGCACATGATTGCGACACGCCGGCGCCTGCCGGGCACGACGCATGCCCGGCGCGCGACGCTGCTGTTCCTGATTGTCGTGGTGCAGGCGTCGATCGGCATCGGCACGCTATTGATGCAGGTGCCTCTGCACATGGCCCTGACGCATCAGGCATTCGCGCTGTTTCTGCTCGGCTTCGCCGCCGCGCATTGGCGCGGTACCAAGGGCGCTTACCCGCTGCCCCACGAGATCGCTCTCAGAGGCTGAGCCGCACCCGCCGGATTGCCGCGGCAATCGCCAGTTCGCGGTTTTCGTCGACCGCATTGCGATCTTCATGGTGCCATGCAGCCGACAGGCAGCCATAGGCGATGGCGTGGTCCAGTATCGCGGGCGGCGACTGGCCGAGCGTTGCGGCAAAGACATGCGCCATATGCGCGATCCGCCGCGGATCGAGGCAAAGATCGTCCCGGTCAAGTGGGTTGTAGAACATGTTGGCGGCGTCGAAGCCGGGGTCGCCGAGAACGCCCTTCGGGTCGATCGCCAGCCAGCCGCGCGGACCGTGCATGATGTTGTCATGATGCAGGTCGCCGTGCAGCGGCCGCACGTCGTGCGGATTGGACAGCAGCCGTTCCGCGATTTCGGCTGCTTCGACATACAGGCTCCTTTCGCCGGCGGCGCGATCGGCCCTCGCTTTTTTGAATAGGCTGGAAAACCGGGTCCGCAACGGCTGGAGGTCCGGCGGGGCAGGGTGCTTCGACGGCGAGAACAACCTTGCTATCACCTCCGCCGCGATCGCGGTGGCGGCATTGTCGCCGTGTTCGGCAAGATGGTGTGACAGCATCCTGTCGCCAGCATGTTCGAGCAGCATGCGGTGGCCATCGCGGCCCAGCAGCCGCACCGCACCTTCGCCGCGTCGCCAGGCGAGGAAATGCTCGCCGCGCAACTCGTCCTCGACATCGTCGAAAGGCTTTAGATCCTTGACGATTGCCGGCGAGCCGTCCTCGCGCGCGACCTTCCAGATGCGGCTGCTGAACGTTTCGGCGGTGAGTTCGGGCGCGCCGACCTTCCAGCGCTTTGGAAATGCCGGCACATCCATTCAGAGGCCGAGCATCAGATCCATGTTCTGCACGGCGGCGCCCGAGGCGCCCTTGCCGAGATTGTCATAGACCGCAAGCAGCAGCGCCTGCGCTCGATCGTCATTGGCGAAGACGTAAAGCTTCATCCGGTTGGTGCCATTATAGATCTCCGGATCGATGTCAGGCATGCGTTCCTGATGCAGATACGGCGCCACCTCGACCACGCCGCCATCGATGGAAGCGAAATGATCGGCGATCGCCGCGTGAAGCTCGGCGCCGGTCGGCACATGGTCGAGGCCGCCGAGTTGCAGCGGCACCACCGTGATCATGCCTTGCGCGAAATTGCCGACCGCCGGCTGCATGATCGGATCGTGCGAAAGCTTGGCATAGGTCCTGAGCTCAGGCACATGCTTGTGCTGCAGCGTCAGCCCGTAAGGCAGGAATTCCGGCGCATCCTCGCCCTTGCCGACATAATCCTCGATCATCGGCCGGCCGCCGCCGGAATAGCCGGAAATGCCGTTGACGGTGACCGGAAAATCGGCCGGCAGCAGCCCCGCCGCAACCAGCGGCCGCAGCGTCGCGATTGGTCCTTGCGGCCAGCAGCCCGGATTGGCGACGCGCTTCGCCGAACCGATCTTCTTCGCCTGGTCCTTGTCCATTTCGGCGAAACCATATTCCCACCCATCGGCGACACGATGCGCCGTCGAGGCGTCGATCACTTTGGTGGTGTCATTGGCGATCAGCGAAACGCTTTCCTTGGCGGCTGCGTCCGGCAGACAGAGGATCGCGACATCGGCAGCGTTGAGGAACTCGGCGCGCGCTGCCGTTTCCTTGCGGCGCTCGGTCGGGATGGAGATGATTTCCAAGTCGCCACGCTCGGCAAGCAGCGCCCTTATCTGCAGACCGGTAGTGCCGTGCTCGCCGTCGATGAAGATTTTCGGTTTCATTGCTTGCCAAAATTCCTGTTATCTCAAAGCTATATGCCGCTTGCCTGATTCAATCCGGCAACGCCGTGATTGCCCTGGTTTATTTCTTCGAGTCGGGCCTTTCGTTCCGCCAACAGCCCAAGATAGTGCATGGCCACCATCGACCCGGCAATTGCCGTTATATCGGCGTGATCATAGGCTGGCGCAACCTCGACGACGTCGGCGCCGACGATATCGAGCTGGTTGATCTGGCGCAGCACCGACAGGATCTTTGCCGAAGACGGGCCTCCCGCGACCGGCGTTCCGGTGCCGGGCGCAAAAGCCGGGTCCAGGCAATCGATGTCGAAAGTGACGTAGGTCTTCTTGCCGCCCGTACGGTCGACGATGGCATAGGCGATGTCGGACGCACGCATTTCCTCCACTTCATGGCCATACAGGATCTTGATGCCGAACGTGTCGGGCGCATGGGTGCGGATGCCGATCTGGATCGACCGGTCGGGGTCGATGATGCCCTCCTTGACTGCACGGCCGACGAAGGAGCCGTGATCGATGCGCTTGCCGTCGTCGGGCCAGGTGTCCTGGTGTGCGTCGAACTGCACCAGAGCCAGCGGGCCATGGATGGCGGCATGCGCCTTGAGCAGCGGCCAGGTGACGAAGTGATCGCCACCGAGTGACAGCAGAAAGGCGCCGGATTTCAGGATCTTCGCCGCTTCGCGTTCGATCGTGGCAGGCGTCTTCTGGTGATTGCCGCTGTCGAGCAGGCAGTCGCCATAATCGACCACGGCAAGCTGTTCGAACAGGTCGCGCGAAAACGGATATTGCGGATCGTTGTCGAGGATGGCCGAGGCGCGGCGGATTGCCTGCGGTCCGAAACGGGCGCCCGGCCGATTGGTGACCGCAGCGTCAAAGGGAATGCCCCACACCACCGCATCGGCGTCCTTCACGTCCTTCGAATATTTGCGCCGCATGAACGACAGGGCGCCGGCATAGGTCGGCTCGAACGACGCACCCGTCCTGGAGCGGGTGGTGAAGGCATGATCGATGGTCCTTGGCGGCATGAAGCGATCTCCTGTGCGTCGACGCGCAACCTTATTGGACATAATTCTCAGAATTGCGACCCCTGCGGAGGATCATGGCCATTCGATCCGGTCACAAATCCTTGCTCGCCAGGCGAACCCGGCATGGCTGGCCAGGAGATTGCCTGGCAAGCAACCGAAAGTAGCCGCCGACGACTGCTTCGGCCGGCGCTGACCTGATTTTCCGGCATTTTGCAAGCCGGCTTCGTTCACCTGCCTGTCACGGGCATCGCTTAACCGGGGTGCGATCCCGGTACGGAGCGATTCTCGTGCGAACGACTTGTCTCATGCGAACGATTTGGCTGAGCCTTCTGCTTTCCGCGGCGCTGGCGCTCTCCCTTGGCCAGGCATCGGCAGGCGAAACGCGCGCCAGGCAGATTCTCGACCGCTTCGAGCACGCCAACCAATGGCGCGACCATGTGCTAGTGGCCGCGCACCGCGCCGGCGGCATGCAATCCGGCAAGACGCTCTATCCCGAAAATTCGATCGCCGCCGTCGAGGCGTCGATCGCAACGGGCGCCGAAATCGTCGAGGTCGATATCAGGCGCTCGAAGGACGGACAGTTCGTCGTCATGCATGACAGTTGGCTCGACCGCACGACGAATTGCAAAGGTGAGGTCGACAAGCACACATTGGCCGAACTCAAGACTTGCCGGTTGGAAGGCACCGGCGCCGTTACGGGCGAGACGGTCTCGACGTTGCGCGAGATGTTGATGACGACCAGGGACAGGATCCTCATCAATCTCGACAACAAGCTCGATACCGAAAGCCTCGTCGGCATGGTCGCGGTTGCGCGCGACCTCGGCATGGCCGAACAGGTGATCGTCAAGGAGAACCTGTGGAATGCGGAGCGGATCGCCACGGTTGCGGCCGCCATGGACGCGATCGAGGGCGGCTTCCAGTTCATGCCGATCATTGCCGACGATGCTGTTCACGACGCCATGTTTGCCGAAAAAGTCAGCCGGGCGTTCCCGGTGCGCGCGATCGAACTGATCAATTGGCGGGCCGGCGCCGAGACACTGACCGAGACCGGCGGCCCGCTGTTCAGCCCGCGCATGCGCGCGCTGGCGGTGAGGGGCGACTGGCACATCTGGGCCGACACCTATGCCATCGTCAACAAGCCGGGCGGCTTCCTCGCCGGCGGTCGCGGCGACGAGCTGGCGGTTGCGGCCAGCCTGCCGCGCGAGACTTATGGCTTCTGGGTCGAGCGCGGCGCCACCATCATCCAGACCGACGAACCGAAGGCCGCCATCGGTTGGCTGGCGGCGAACGGTTTTCGCGTGCCCTATGCCGGTGAGAAGCGCCCGGCCGAGCCGGCCAACACGGCCAGCATCAACTAGACCGGCGCGGCGAGAATTGGATCTCCCTCTTGTGGTGACGATGCCCGGCAGGGCAGAAGGGCGCTGTCCCGCCGACCCCAGGCCGGCAGCGCCAAACTTTCGAAGGAACCCAGAAACAGAAAACCCGCCTCTGTGGGCGGGTCGTTGGAGCCAATTAGCACCATACCCAAATTAGTAGCATAGCTGCCGGCACAAAGCAAGAACAAAATGTGGCGTAGTGGCAGAAAAATGCGACGATCCTTCAGCGTCTCGGCTGTCCCGCCTGCAAGATCGCGCGCCTTCGCTGTCCTGTCGGCAATCTCCCCCGCAAGGGAACCCACTTGGGGGAGATTGGCTCATCACTGCCTTCGGTAATCTACCCGCAGGCCGCCATTGCCACACCATCCAGCTCCTTGATGACATCGTCCGACAGTTCGAGGTCGGCAGCGGCGAGGTTCTCCCGCAAATGCGCGACGGAAGACGTGCCGGGAATCAGAAGAATGTTGGGCGCGCGGCGAAGCAGCCAGGCGAGCGCGAGCTGCATGGGCGTGGCGCCGAGGCGTGCGGCGACCTTGGACAAGGTCGACGACTGCAACGGGTTGAAGCCGCCAAGTGGGAAGAACGGCACATAGGCAGTGCCGTCGCGGGCCAGATCGTCGATCGAGGCATCGTCGCCCCGATGCGCCAGATTGTACTGGTTCTGCACGCAGACGATCCTGCACATCCTGCGGCCTTCGGCGATCTGTGCAGCGGTGACGTTGCTCAGCCCGATGTGGCGCACGAGGCCCTGTCGCTGGAGCTCGGCAAGCGTCGCAAGCGGCGCCTCGATCGACCCTTCGGCGGGGCCATGCGCGTCGAACATGACCCGAAGGTTGACCACCTCCAGCACGTCGAGTCCGAGATTGTGCAGATTGTCGTGCACCGCCTGTGTCAGCTCTTCTGCCGAGAAGGCCGGCAGCCATGAGCCATCCGTGCCGCGTCGGGCACCGATCTTGCTGACAATAACGAGGTCGCCGGGATAGGGTGCGAGCGCTTCGCGGATCAACAGGTTGGTCACGTGCGGGCCATAGAAGTCGCTGGTGTCGATGTGGTTGACGCCTTGTGCAACGGCTTCGCGCAGTACGGCCAATGCCGCGTCGTGGTCCTTTGGTGGGCCGAAGACGCCTGGCCCTGCGAGCTGCATGGCGCCGTAGCCGAGCCGTCTCACCTTGCGGTCGCCGAGGATGAATGTGCCGGACTGGTCGACGCTGGACATGGTCTTTCTCCTTCAGGAACGGTGCACAGATAGACGCTGTCCGATCTCATGATAATTGGGTACAATTCGCACGGGCTGTGCGGAATGACGAACAATGCAGATTGATCTCGGGGACCTGAACGCCTTCGTGGCCGTAGCGCGCGCCAAAGGTTTTCGGGATGCGGCACGCGCCAGCGGCGGCAGTGCGTCCGGCTTGAGCGAGGCGGTGCGGCGCCTGGAGACGCAGCTCGGTGTCAGGCTGCTCAACCGGACGACCCGCAGCGTTGTCCTGACGGAAGCCGGCGAAGGCCTGCTGGCGCGGCTCGGTCCTGCCTTGACCGAGGTGGAGTCGGCCCTCGATGTAGTGAACGGCTTTCGCGACAGGCCGGCAGGTACGTTGCGCCTCAATGTGCCGGTCAGCGCGGCGCGGCTGGTACTGCCCAGCATCGTTCCGCCTTTTCTCGCCGCCTATCCAGGCATCCGGTTGGAGGTGATCTCGGAGGAGAGCTTCGTCGATGTGCTGGCGGCGGGGTGCGACGCCGGCATTCGCTATGAGGAGCGGCTGGAGCAAGACATGATCGCTGTGCCGATCGGACCGCGCGTGCAGCGCTTCGCCACCGCCGCCAGCCCGGCCTACCTGGATCGTCATGGCCGGCCGCAACACCCGCGCGACCTGCTCGGCCACGCCTGCCTGCGCGGCCGCTTTGCCAGCCGTGCGATGCCGCCGTGGGAATTCGAGCGCGACGGCGAGGTGGTGCGGGTCGACCCGACGGGGCCGCTTCTCGTGACCCTGGGCGGGGCGACTGACCTCAAAGTCGATGCAGCCATCGCCGGGACCGGCATCATCAGCCTGTTCGAGGATTGGCTACGCCCTCACTTCGAGAGCGGGGCGCTCGAACCGCTGCTTGAATCCTGGTGGCAGAGCTTCTCCGGGCCGTTCCTTTACTATCCCGGCCGGCGCCTCGTGCCGGCGCCGTTGCGGGCGTTCATTGACTTCATCAAGGCCTGAAGTCTGCCACCATGCGTGCGAGCCGCGCCCGATGGGGTGATTGGTGCCTCTTTTTGTGGAAAAGGCCGCCCGGAGGCGGCCTTTCGAAAACGTGTAATTGCGCAGCGCTTAACGCTTGGAGAACTGGAAGCTCCGGCGGGCCTTTGCCTTGCCGTACTTCTTGCGCTCGACGACGCGGCTGTCGCGGGTCAGGAAGCCACCCTTCTTGAGCACGGCGCGCAGCGCCGGCTCGTAATAGGTCAGCGCCTTGGAGATGCCGTGGCGCACGGCACCCGCCTGGCCGGAAAGGCCGCCGCCGATGACGGTGGCAACGATGTCGTACTGGCCGGCGCGATTGGCGGCGATGATCGGCTGGTTGAGGATCATCTGCAGCACCGGACGCGCGAAATATTCGGCGAACACCTTGTCGTTGACGACGATCTTGCCGGAGCCGGGCTTCACCCAGACGCGGGCGATGGCGTTCTTGCGCTTGCCGGTGGCGTAGGCGCGGCCCGACTTATCGAGTTTCTGGACGTGGACGGGTGCGGCCGGCTGGGTGTTGGTATTGCCGGTGGCAGCTCCGAGTTCTGCGAGCGAGGAAAGCTCAGCCATCTTACGAAACCTTCTTGTTCTTGGCGTTCAGCTTGGCCACGTCGAGGACGACAGGCTGCTGGGCGACATGCGGATGTTCCGTGCCTGCATAGACGCGGAGGTTCTTCATCTGGCGACGGCCGAGCGGGCCACGCGGGATCATGCGTTCGACGGCCTTCTCGACGACACGTTCGGGGAAACGACCCTCGAGCAGCTGGCGCGCGGTGCGCTCCTTGACGCCGCCGGGGTGGCCGGTGTGCCAGTAATAGACCTTGTCGGTGAACTTCTTGCCGGTGAACACCACCTTGTCGGCATTGATGACGATGACGTTGTCGCCGTCGTCGACGTGCGGGGTGAAGGTGGGCTTGTGTTTGCCGCGAAGATGATTGGCGATGACAGTGGCGAGACGGCCGACGACGAGACCCTCGGCGTCGATCAGCACCCACTTCTTCACCACATCCGCAGGCTTCTGCGAAAAGGTTGCCATGGATTGTTGCTTTCGGTTCGGACCTTCAAAAGAAGGCGTTTCTTGTTGCTTGGATTGGCGAAAGGCGCTTGCCCGCCGCCAATAACAAAACGGCGGCCTTTGCGGGCCGCTGTTCCGTGAGGGCTTATAGGAGAGGACGGCGACTGCGTCAAGGCGCGTGAAATGTCGGAGAGCTATCAAAATCCAGCAAAAACAATGCTTTGCATGAAAGGTATTATTTTACCACATCATCAATCCGCTTTGGCGGGATCGAATAGGTGCCCGTTGCGTGCGCTACCGTGTGTCCCTCCGGGCCGGCGACGATGTCGATATCGAACACCATCAGGCTCTTGCCGAGCTTGAGGATGCGGCAATGGCCGTCGATAGGACCACTCTCGGCCTTGCGGACGAAATTGATGTTGAGACTGGTGGTGACCGAAAGTGCATCCGGTCCGGCATGCGAGAGCACGCAGACATAGCCGCCTATGTCGGCCAGCGTGAACAGCGCCGAACCCGACACGGTGCCGCCGGGACGCAAATGGCGCTCGTCGGCATTGAGCCGCACGATGCAGCCGCCTGGAAACACCTCCAACGCCTCATAGAAGGTGAACTGGTCGTTGAGCTGCGGGAAAACGGTCGCCATCAGCGCGTTGATTTCGGCAGCCGTCAGCACGGGCTTGAGATTGCTGTGGGCAGGCATGGCGGTCTCTCGTTTGCGCCTGCCTGTTTGAGCGCAGCATGCCGTTTCTGGCAACAGCCATTCATTATGGCAGAAGCGGACGAGGGAGTTGGACGAAGCGAGACGGCATACTAGATTAGTCCATCATCGATCCGGAATCGCGGAGGAACGACCTATGGCCGAAATCGTCGCCATCAAGCCTGCCGTTGCCGAAGGGCCGGTCACCGCCCGGCTGGACAAGGGCGTGCTCCGCCTGACGCTCGCCAATCCGCCGGCCAATGCTCTTTCGCTTGCAGTGATGGCGGCGCTGATGGCGGAACTCGACCGCGCCAAGGCCGACAAATCCGTCCGCGTCATCGTGCTCGGGGCGGCCGGCAAAGTGTTCTGCGCCGGACACGACCTCAAGGAGTTGAGCGCGCACCGCGCCGATGCCGATCGCGGCAGGGGCTTCTTCGAAAAGACCTTTTCCGCCTGCGCTTCACTGATGCAGGCGATCGTTCGCCATCCTAAGCCGGTGATCGCCGAAGTCGACGGCCTGGCGACGGCGGCTGGATTGCAGTTGGTCGCCAGCTGCGATCTCGCCATCGCCTCGCACGAGGCGACCTTCTGCACGCCGGGTGTTAACATCGGCCTGTTCTGCTCGACGCCGATGGTGGCGCTGTCGCGCAACGTCTCGCGCAAGCACGCCATGGAGATGCTTTTGACCGGCGAGACGATCGATGCGGCAACCGCCAAGGAATTCGGCTTGGTCAACCGCGTCGTGCCGCGCGAATATCTGAATCAGATTGTCACCAAATACGCGCAAACCATTGCGTCCAAATCCTCCCTGGTCGTCAAGATCGGCAAGGAAGCCTTCTACGAACAGGCAGAAATGGGGTTGGCCGAGGCCTATGATTACACCGGACGCGTCATGGTCGAGAACATGCTGGCGCGCGACGCGGAAGAGGGCATCGGCGCCTTCATCGGAAAGCGCAAGCCGGAATGGCCGGAGGAATAGGAGGCGGATATGGAACCGCGCATCTCCATCATCACCATCGCCACCGACGATCTCGACCGTGCGACGCGCTTCTATGAGGCGATGGGCCTGACCCGCCATGCCGGGATCACCGACGGCGTTGCCTTCTTCCAGATGGGCGGCGCTATTCTTGGCTTGTTTCCGCGCCCAAGCGCCGAAGAGGATTCGGGGCGTCAGCTTCTCGAAGGCGCCGTCGGCCGTCTACCTCGCCTACAACACCCGCTCTGACGCCGAGGTCGACGAAGTGCTTGCGGCGGCTGAGAAGGCCGGCGGCAAGATCGTCAAGCCGGCCGGGCGCGCCTTCTGGGGCGGCTGGTACGGCTATTTCGCCGATGCCGACGGGCATGTCTGGGAAGTCGCGCACAATCCGGCTTTTCCGATCGCGGAAGACGGATCGATTTCGCTGCCGGGCTGACGACGTTCTCCCTGGCCCATTGCAAGCCACTTGCTCGGCTGTTGGCACCTCACTCTGAAGCGCTGTATGACGAGGCATGAACCACGACGCCTACGACAACGCCTATATCGCCGGCATCCTCAATTCGGTGAAGACCATCGCCATGGTCGGCGCGTCGGCCAATGACGTGCGGCCGAGCTACTTTGTGCTGAAATATCTGCTCGGCAAGGGGTTTTCGGTGTTCCCGATCAATCCCGGCCAGGCTGGCAAGGCGATTCTAGGCCAGATGACCTATGCCAGACTCGCCGACGTTCCAGGACCTGTCGATATGGTCGACGTGTTTCGCGCTTCCGCTGCCGTGCCCGGCATTGTCGACGAGGTGCTGCGGCTCGATCCGCTGCCGAAGGTCATCTGGATGCAGCTTGGCATACGCCATGACGAGGCGGCCGCGCGCGCCGAAGCCGCCGGCATCAAGGTGGTGATGAACCGTTGCCCCAAGATCGAATATGGCAAGCTGTCCGGCGAGATCGGCTGGACCGGCGTCAATTCCGGCGTGCTGTCGTCGAAGAAGCCGCTGATGCGGCCGGGATTCCAGAGTTTCGGCGTTCGCCAGAAGTAGGTAGTGAATAGTGAATGGTGAATAGAAGGATTTTTCTGGAAGGCGGGCAAGGCGGCATATGAGCCGCTTGCAATCAAGGTGGCGCTGGCCGACTTTGCCATTCACCATTCACCATTCACCATTCACCATTGAGGGAGGTTTTCGATGGCCCGCACGCCCGGTTTCAATACGCTCGCCGTCCATGCCGGCGCCAAGCCGGATCCGGCGACCGGCGCACGCGCGACGCCGATCTACCAGACCACCTCCTTCGTCTTCGACGATGCCGACCATGCCGCCTCGCTGTTCGGGCTGAAGGCGTTCGGCAATATCTACACCCGCATCATGAACCCGACGCAGGCGGTGCTGGAAGAGCGCATCGCGGCACTCGAAGGCGGCACGGCAGGCCTTGCCGTCGCCTCCGGTCATGCCGCGCAGGTGCTGGTCTTCCACAATCTGATGCAGCCCGGCGATAATTTCGTTTCCGCGACAAAGCTTTACGGCGGCTCGATCAACCAGTTCGGCCACGCCTTCAAGAATTTCGGCTGGCAGGTGCGCTGGGCCGACACCAGCGATATCTCGACCTTCGAGAGCCAGATCGACGACAGGACCAAGGCGATCTTCATCGAGAGCCTGGCTAACCCTGGCGGCGTCTTCGTCGATATCGAGAAGATCGGCGACATCGCCCGCAAGCACGGCCTGCCGCTGATCGTCGATAACACGCTGGCCTCGCCCTACCTGCTGCGGCCGATCGAGCATGGCGCCGACATCGTCGTGCATTCGCTGACCAAGTTCATCGGCGGCCACGGCAATTCCATCGGCGGCGCCATTGTCGACGGCGGCACCTTCGACTGGTCGAAGTCGGGCAAATATCCGATGCTGTCGGAGCCGCGCCCCGAATATGGCGGCCTCGTACTGCACGAAACCTTCGGCAATTTCGCTTTCGCCATTGCCGCCCGCGTGCTCGGCCTGCGCGACATCGGCGCGGCGATTTCGCCGTTCAATGCATTCCTGATCCTGACCGGTCTGGAAACCTTGCCGCTCAGGATGCAGCGCCACTGCGACAATGCGGCGGCGGTCGCCGGATGGCTTTCCAACCATCCCAAGGTCGCCTGGGTGTCCTATCCCGGCCTGCCCAGCGACAAGAACAATGCGCTGCAGAAGAAGTACTCGCCGCTTGGCGCCGGCGCGGTGTTCACATTCGGGCTGAAGGGCGGCTATGCGGCGGGCATCAAGTTCGTCGAGGCGCTCGAACTGTTCTCGCATCTGGCCAATGTCGGCGACACCAAGTCGCTGGTCATCCACCCTGCATCGACCACGCATCGCCAGCTTTCCGACGAGCAGAAGATCAACGCCGGGGCGGGGCCGGACACGGTCAGGCTTTCGGTCGGCATCGAGGACGTCAACGACATCGTCGCCGATCTGGAACAGGCCCTCGCCAAGGTTTGATCGCCATGACCACGCCGAAATTTCTGTCCGTCGACATCGACGCCGTCGAAGCCGAGCATGGCGCACCGGCGCTGGATCGCCTGATTTCGGGCGATCCGAAATTCCGCACCTGGAACGTCGAGGAACAGGACGGCGGCCTTTATGCCGGCATCTGGGAAGCAACGCCCGGCAAATGGCGCATCGAATATGACGAGTGGGAGTTCTGCCACATTCTGTCAGGGGTTTCGGTGATCGCCGAAGACGGCGGGAAGGCGCGCACCATCGGGGCCGGAGACAGCTTCGTGCTGAGGCCGGGCTTCAAGGGAAGCTGGGAAGTGCTTGAAACGACCCGCAAGGAGTATGTGATCAAGCTTTGATCTCGCATCGCGCCGGACCGAATGCTCAGAAGTGTACGGCGAGCGTTTCCAGGCCGTGGAAATGATAGGTGTCGCGGAAGCGCGGCTGTTCGGCAAGATGCAGCTGCGGTAGCCGGTCGAACAAGGTTTTCAGCGACACCTGCAGTTCGAGCCGGGCGAGCGGCGCGCCGATGCAGAAATGGATGCCGGCGCCGAACGATACGTTCTTCTGGTCGGCACGGTCCGGCCTGAAGGCGAGGGGCTCGGCAAACGCAGTAGGGTCGCGATTGGCCATGCCGAGCAACAGCCCGATCGTCTCGCCAGGCTGGACGATGATCCCCGGCCCGGCCTCGACCTCCTGATAGGCATAGCGCGTGAACATGTGCAGCGGCGCGTCGAAGCGCAGGCACTCTTCGACCGTCGCGGCTGTTGCTTCCGGTGAGGCGAAGAAGCGGCGCGGGTCGCCGCCTTGCGCAAGGATCGAGCGCACCGCATTGCCGGTCTGGTGGACAGTTGCCTCATGGCCGGCATTGAGCAAAAGGATGGCCGAGGATACCAGCTCGTCCTCCGACAGTTTCTGACCGTCCTCCTGTGCCCCAATCAGCAGCGACAGAAGATCCTCGCCCGGCCTCTTTCGCCGCTCGGCGACGTAGCCGCGCAGAAAATCGGAAAAGTCGCGCGCGGCGCGATTGGCCGTGTCCTCCGTCTCGCGGGTGCGGCCATGCATGTACATGGCGACCATCCGATGCGACCAGTCGAGCAGCTGCGGCCCCATCTCGACCGGCACGCCTAGCATCTCGGCAATGATGGTGATCGGCAAGGGAGCGGCGAAGGCCGTCAGCAGGTCGACTTCCCCTGGTTCGAAACGGTCGATCAGTTCGTTGGCCAACGTCTCGACGCGCGGCCTGAGCCGCTCGACCTGGCGCGAGACGAAGGCGCGGTTGACCAGCGTTCTGAGCCGTGTGTGGACGGGCGGCTCCAACTCCAGCATCGAATTGGCCTCGACACCGTCGAAGGCGCTGAGATGCGTGCGGTCCTGGCCGATGCCCCGGCTGTCCGGAATGCCGGCCGGGTTCTGGCGGCCGAAGCGGCGATCGCGCAGCAGTCGGTTGACGTCGTCGAAGCCGCCAAAACACCAGAAACCAAATTCTTCCCAGAAGAAGGCGTTCGATGCGCCATGCAGGAAGGCGTAGGCTTCATATGGGTCCTGGAAAAAAGCCGGTTCGTGCGGATCGAGCCGCAGGCGGCGGGAGGCTGGATCAAAGGCAAGATAGGGCGGCTTCAATTCGGTCATGCCAGATCATTAGCGCGGCTTGCCAGTCTGGTGCCAGACCGTATGTTGGCCCTCCCGTGAGGTGAGCCGCCGAAGCGGTTGCGGAAGGACGGTTTTCATGAATGTGATCGTGGTCGGTGCAGGCATTGCCGGGCTTTCCACGGCCTGGTCGCTGGTCAAGGCCGGGCACCTCGTCTCGATCGTCGAGCAGGGACCGATCCCCAATCCGCTCGCCGCCTCCGGCGACCATCATCGCATCATCCGCCGCGCCTACCGGGCCGGAACGGGCTACGGCCGGCTGATCACCGAAGCCTATGAAGCCTGGGATGAGATGTGGGCCGATCTCCGTGAAAGCCATCTCGATCCGCGCGGCTTCATCTGCATTTCGCGCCAGCCGGGAGACGAGGCCGAGGAATACCGAGAAGGCATGGAAGCCGGGAACTACCCGTTCGAATTGTTCGAGCCGGATGCCGCGGTCGAACGCTGGCCGTTCCTAGAACCTGGTTCATTCCGCTATGCGTATTTTTCGCCGGACGGCGGCGCGCTGCACTGCCGCAAGATCGCTGCCGGCCTCGCCAGGTGGCTGCGCGCGAACGGCGCCAATGTCTATGAGAACAGCAAGGTGGTCGAGATCGACGCCGAGGCCGGGCATGTCGTGCTGGCGGGCGGCGAAACGATGCAGGCCGACCGGATCGTCGTCGCTGCCGGCGCCTGGGTGCTAAAACTGTTCCCGGAGCTGGATGGCGAGCTGAAAACCTGGCGCACCGCGCTCGCCTATGTCGAACCGCCGGCGGACCTGAAAGCGGTCTGGCAGGCAGCACCGGTCGTCCTCAACATCGGCGGCACTGTCGACGGCTACGCCATCCCGCCGACAGGCGGCGCCGGCATGAAATTCGGCTCGGGCCTGCACAGGGTGCCGACCAGCGATGCAGACTGGAACCGTCAGCCGGTGCCGGGCGAGGGCGAGGCGATCCGCAACCTGTTTTCACCGCCGATTGCCCATATCGAGGAGTATAAGGTCACCGAGGTGGTCACCTGCGCCTACACCTTCACCGCCGACGAGAAATTCCTGGCTCACCAGAAAGGCAGATGCCTGGTCGTCTCGGCCTGCTCCGGCCACGGCTACAAGTTCGGCGCGGCAGTCGGCAGAAGGGTTGCGGCCTACGTCGGCAACGGCGATGTCGACGGCCTGAAGAAATGGCTCAGGGCGGAGGTGGCCTGAGCGCTAATACTGGCAATGCCTCGGAATATGCACGCGGCGCCAGCTGGATGAGCCCTCCCTGACCACCACGCGGCGGGCCACTGTCTGATAGGACGCCGGAATGTCGATGATGCGCCGTTGCTCCGGCCGCACGAGAACCTCTTCGGCGACGCTCTCGTATTCGGCAGGGAGGACAACGCGCCGCCGGCGTTCCGGCTCAACCACGACGATCTCGGCCATGCGTTCATAGCGCGCCTTGTGCCTGACCTTGCACAGCACCTTGCGGCCATTGATGATGCGCCATTCCCAGGAATAGCCGCCGTCATTGACCCTCACGGACCGGTAGATGGTGCGGGTGATGGCGGGCACGGTCTCGTAGCTAACGCGCGCCGGCGCGATCTGCACCACGCGCTCACGCGTCCCGTAGATCGGCGCTTCATACTGCACCTGCTGGCCGGCTGGGCTGACGAGCACATCCTCGTAGACGGTGTCGTAGACGGCCGGCCGGTTAACCTGCTCGTAGCATTCGACCGAGCGTCCGCCGGCAGCCGTTTCGGACGCCATGCCGAGAACGCTGATGCCGGTAAGGGCCAAGGAAGCAACTTTCCTGATCATCGCACTCCCCCTGTTTGAACTGCGTGAAGCGAGTTCAACGTTGAATTGTAGGGTAAGCCGTGGCCGGAAAAAGCGGTTTCACCACTTTTCGTTAAGCGATGCGGTTAAGAAACTGCTAAACAACGGCCAAGCATGAGCGCCCCTTCCCACGGCAGGAGAGGGGCTGCCGGCACGGCGACAGGCGAAACTGGTTTGGAAACCTTGATTCGACTTAACCGGATGGCTAGGAGAGGCGGCCTTGCGCTAGGGTGAGCCGGCATCCTATTTACACAATAACGATCCAGAACCGATTCTGCCCGATTGCAAATCTCCGGCGCCGGAATCCCATCCTCAAAAAGGGATAGTCCATGAAGAACCCCGTCGAAACCTACATGAACCTCGTTCCGATGGTGGTCGAACAGACCAATCGCGGCGAGCGGGCCTACGACATTTTCTCGCGGCTCCTCAAGGAGCGCATCATTTTCATCACCGGCCCGGTCGAGGATGGCATGGCGACGCTGGTCTGCGCGCAGCTGCTGTTCCTCGAGGCGGAGAATCCGAAGAAGGAAATCAACCTCTATATCAACTCGCCCGGCGGCGTCGTCACCTCCGGCATGGCGATCTATGACACCATGCAGTTCATCAAGCCTGCCGTGTCGACGCTCTGCATCGGTCAGGCCGCCTCGATGGGCTCGCTGCTCTTGACGGCGGGCCACAAGGACATGCGCTTTGCCACGCCGAACGCCCGCATCATGGTCCACCAGCCTTCCGGCGGCTTCCAGGGCCAGGCTTCCGACATCGAGCGCCATGCCCAGGACATCATCAAGCTGAAGCGTCGCCTCAACGAGGTTTACGTCAAGCACACCGGCAAGAGCTACGATGAGATTGAAAAAACGCTCGACCGTGACCATTTCATGACTGCCGACGAGGCCAGGGATTTCGGCCTCATCGACAAGGTCATTTCGTCACGTGAGCCGGTCGAAGGTATTGCCTTATAGGCCCGCGGTGGCCCTGCGGTGGCAATGAGTGGCGGGATCACGCGCTTTTGGCGCAGCTTGCGGCATTTCGGCCACAATTGGCTGTTCCCTCGACGGGTGCAATTGCCTACGTTAAGGCTATGTTGATTTTCGACGGCTTAGCTTTGCGTGGGGTTGTTCGAATCATTGCCCCGTTTTCCGATTTGTGTTTCGTACGGAATGCGTTGCGGGAGCCGGGGCACTGGCGGCAGCGGATTCCCGCGATAGATTGAATATGCGCCCTTTCAACCAGACCATCGGCGGGCGGCCATGAAAGGACAGGAAAATGAGCAAGGTCGGCAACAACAGCGGTGATTCCAAGAACACGCTTTATTGCTCGTTTTGCGGCAAAAGCCAGCACGAAGTGCGCAAGCTGATCGCCGGGCCGACGGTGTTCATCTGCGACGAATGCGTCGAACTGTGCATGGACATCATCCGCGAGGAGAACAAGACCTCGATGGTGAAGTCGCGAGAGGGCGTGCCGACCCCACAGGAAATCCTCAAGGTTCTCGACGACTACGTCATCGGCCAGCCTTACGCCAAGCGCGTGCTGTCGGTGGCCGTCCACAACCACTACAAGCGCCTCGCCCATGCCGGCAAGAACAACGACGTCGAACTCGCGAAGTCTAACATCCTGCTGATCGGCCCGACCGGCTGCGGCAAGACGTTGCTGGCGCAGACGCTGGCCCGTATCATCGACGTCCCCTTCACCATGGCCGACGCGACGACGCTGACCGAGGCCGGCTATGTCGGCGAGGACGTCGAGAACATCATCCTGAAGCTGTTGCAGTCGGCCGACTACAATGTCGAGCGCGCCCAGCGCGGCATCGTCTATATCGACGAGATCGACAAGATCTCGCGCAAGTCGGACAATCCCTCGATCACCCGCGACGTCTCGGGCGAGGGCGTGCAGCAGGCACTTTTGAAGATCATGGAAGGCACTGTCGCCTCCGTGCCGCCGCAGGGCGGCAGGAAGCATCCGCAGCAGGAATTCCTGCAGGTCGACACCGCCAACATCCTGTTCATCTGCGGTGGCGCTTTCGCCGGCCTGGACAAGATCATCTCGGATCGCGGCAGGAAGACCTCGATCGGTTTCGGCGCCATCGTCGCTTCGCCCGAGGATCGCCGCACCGGCGATGTTTTCCGCCTGGTCGAGCCTGAGGATCTCTTGAAGTTCGGCCTCATTCCCGAGTTCGTCGGCCGTCTGCCTGTCCTGGCGACGCTGGAGGATCTCGACGAGCCGGCACTGATCCAGATCCTGACCGAGCCGAAGAACGCGCTGGTCAAGCAGTATCAGCGGCTGTTCGAGATGGAGAATGTCGACCTGACCTTCCACGAGAACGCGCTCTCGGCGATCGCCAAGCGCGCCATCGAGCGCAAGACCGGCGCGCGCGGCCTGCGTTCGATCATGGAAGCGATCCTGCTCGACACCATGTTCGAGCTGCCGGCGCTGGAAGGCGTGCGCGAAGTGGTTATTTCGGAAGAGGTGGTGTCAGGCAACGCCCGGCCGCTCTACATCTATTCCGAGCAGAAGGAAAAGAAGGGCAACGTCAGCGCCTGACGTGAGCCGGCAATGGATTTTTTTTCCGAAACGGCGCCGCAGGGCGCCGTTTTGCTGTCGCAGACCGCGTACGGCGCCGCGTAATGGCTGCGGATTGGAGGGACGGACCGTGTTGACCCTTGATCTTTACCCCCCGTGCCTCCAACTAATGGCAGAAGGCCGTGGTGCCGAATTCTGTGCTGTAAAACTCCCGTCACAAACGGTGGTAGGCGGAACGATCCCCGGTCGTTAATATGAGATTCGCGGTTGGCCGATTGGCGGCCGCGACATGAAAGGTTGGACAATGGCCAAATTATCCAAGGCTCCCAGCGACGGCGTCTTCGCAGTCCTCCCACTGCGCGACATCGTGGTGTTCCCGCACATGATCGTTCCGCTCTTCGTCGGGCGTGAAAAGTCGATCAAGGCGCTGGAAGAAGTGATGGGTCAGGAAAAGCAGATCCTGCTTGCGACCCAGATGAATGCCGCCGACGACGATCCGGAGCCCGATGCCATCTTTGACATCGGCACGCTCGCCAATGTGCTGCAATTGCTGAAACTGCCGGACGGCACCGTGAAGGTGCTGGTCGAAGGCGCCTCGCGCGCGAAAATCGTCGCGTTCACCGACCGTCCCGACTTCCATGAAGCCCGTGCTGCGGCGCTGGTCGAACCGGAGGAGGAAGAGGTCGAGGTCGAGGCGCTGGCCCGTTCCGTCGTCACCGACTTCGAGAACTACGTCAAGCTGAACAAGAAGATCTCGCCCGAAGTGGTGGGTGCCGCCAGCCAGATCGACGACTATTCCAAGCTCGCCGACACGGTCGCTTCGCATCTTGCCATCAAGATCCCCGAGAAGCAGGAGATGCTCGCCACGCTGTCCGTCAAGGAACGGCTGGAGAAGGCGATGGGCTTCATGGAAGCCGAAATCTCGGTGCTGCAGGTGGAGAAGCGCATCCGCTCGCGCGTCAAGCGCCAGATGGAGAAGACGCAGCGCGAATACTATCTCAACGAGCAGATGAAGGCGATCCAGAAGGAGCTCGGCGAGGGCGAGGACGGCCGCGACGAGGCCGCCGAGATCGAGGCGCGCATCAAGAAGACCAAGCTTTCCAAGGAGGCCCGCGAAAAAGCGGAAGCCGAACTGAAGAAGCTGCGGACGATGTCGCCGATGTCGGCTGAATCGACCGTCGTGCGCAACTATCTCGACTGGCTGCTGTCGATCCCGTGGGGCAGGAACTCCAAGGTCAAGCAGGATCTGGCCTTTGCCCAGAACGTGCTCGATACGGATCATTTCGGCCTCGACAAGGTCAAGGACCGCATCGTCGAATACCTCGCCGTGCAGAGCCGTCAGAAGAAGCTGAAGGGGCCGATCCTGTGCCTCGTCGGACCTCCCGGCGTCGGCAAGACCTCGCTCGGCAAGTCGATCGCCAAGGCGACCGGCCGCGAGTTCATCCGCATGGCGCTGGGCGGCGTGCGCGACGAGGCCGAGATCCGTGGTCACCGCCGCACCTATATCGGCTCGATGCCCGGCAAGGTCATCCAGTCGATGAAGAAGGCGAAGAAATCCAACCCGCTCTTCCTGCTCGACGAGATCGACAAGATGGGCCAGGATTTCCGCGGTGATCCGTCATCGGCTTTGCTCGAGGTGCTCGATCCCGAGCAGAATTCGACGTTCATGGACCATTACCTCGAGGTCGAATACGACCTGTCGAGCGTGATGTTCGTAACGACGGCGAACACGCTGAACATCCCTGCGCCCTTGATGGACCGCATGGAGATCATCCGTATCGCCGGCTACACCGAGGACGAGAAGATCGAGATCGCCAAGCGTCACCTGATGCCCAAGGTGATCCGCGACCACGCGTTGCAGCCGAAGGAATTCTCCGTCGGCGAGGACGCGATCCGCGGCATCATCCAGACCTACACCCG
Organism: Mesorhizobium sp. M0074; assembly: GCF_040322975.1. Lineage (NCBI taxonomy): Bacteria > Pseudomonadati > Pseudomonadota > Alphaproteobacteria > Hyphomicrobiales > Phyllobacteriaceae > Mesorhizobium > Mesorhizobium sp. M0074. The sequence continues at coordinate 24,337 of NZ_JAMYUM010000021.1, read as the reverse complement.
TGAAGCGGGCGTCAGGAGCCTGGAGCGCGAGCTGATGAAGCTCGGGCGCAAGGCCGTGACCGAGATCCTGAAGACGAAGAAGAAGACGATCAACATCACGGCGGACAATCTTGCCGATTATCTTGGTGTTCCGCGCTTCCGCTTCGGCCAGGTCGAGAGCGACGATCAGGTCGGCGTGGTCACCGGGCTCGCCTGGACGGAAGTCGGCGGCGAGCTGTTGACGGTGGAAGGCGTCATGATGCCCGGCAAGGGCCGCATGACCGTGACCGGCAATCTGCGCGACGTTATGAAGGAATCGATTTCGGCGGCGGCGTCCTACGTCCGCTCGCGGGCCATCGATTTCGGCGTCGAGCCGCCGCTGTTCGACAAGCGCGATATCCACGTCCACGTGCCGGAAGGCGCAACGCCCAAGGACGGACCGTCGGCTGGCGTGGCGATGGCGACGGCGATCGTCTCGGTGCTGACCGGAATCCCGGTCAAGGCCGATGTGGCGATGACCGGCGAGATCACGCTGCGCGGCAGGGTGCTGCCGATCGGCGGCCTCAAGGAGAAGCTGCTTGCCGCACTTCGCGGCGGCATCAAGAAGGTGCTGATCCCGGAAGAGAACGCCAAGGATCTGGCGGAGATTCCGGAGAACGTGAAGAGCGGCATGGAGATCATTCCGGTCTCACGGGTTGGCGAAGTGTTGCGCCATGCGCTGGTGCGCATGCCGGAACCGATCCAGTGGGTTGAACCCGTCAATGCGCCGGCCGTGGTCGATGTCGGGGACGAAGCTGGTAAATCGCTGGCGCATTAGCTCTTGCTAAAGTTGCAATGCACAAAGAGAGAGCCGGGCCTTGAGCCCGGCTTTTTCATGTGAAGAACCCCGGATTTCCGGGCTTTTTTCGACTTTCCCGGCGCTTTTCGACTTGGTTGCCGGAGCGCTTCTTTCTAAAGTCCGTTTCCTGCCGGATGAGTCGAGTGTTCCGGTTTTCTCATGGAAGGGAATTTTTATGAACAAGAACGAACTGGTGTCCGCTGTCGCCGATGCCGCGAGTATTTCGAAGGGTGACGCGCAGTCGGCGGTTGATGCGGTGTTTTCCGTCATCACCGGCGAACTGAAAAAGGGCGGCGATGTCCGGCTTGTCGGCTTCGGAAATTTCACCGTGTCACAACGCGCCGCGTCGACCGGCCGCAATCCGCAGACCGGTGCGGAAGTGAAGATCCCGGCGCGCACCGTGCCGAAGTTCTCGGCCGGCAAGGGCCTCAAGGACGCGGTCAACTAAGCGCCTCCTTAAGTCTTTCAGAGAAAAGAAAAGCCGGTATATCCGGTTTTTCTTTTCTGTGCCCGCAGCGTCGTTGGAAAAGGCGGCGCTATGCCGTCGGCGCGTCAGTGCGCATCAAGCCTTCCTTCTTGAGATCGGCCCACAGCGCCGATGGCGGTTTCGCGTCGAGCAGCGAGCGATTGCTTTCGACTTCGCCCGGCCGCTGGCCGCCGGGGATTACCGAGACGACCGAAGGATGCAGCAGCGGGAACTGCAGCGCCGCCTCGATCAGGCGCACGCCGTGGCGCTTGCAGACGGCCTCGATGCGGGTGACGCGGTCGATGATGTCCTGCGGCGCCTCCGAATAGTTGTAGTAGGCGCCGGGCTTCGGCCCGGTTGCCAGGATGCCGGAATTGTACGGCCCGCCGAGAACGATGCCGATGCCGCGTTGCTGGCATAGCGGCAGGAAAGACTGCAGCGCTTCCTGCTCCAGCAGCGTGTAACGCCCGGCAAGCAGGAACAGATCGAAATCGCCGCGCTCGGCCAGCGTCTGGGCAACCGGCCACTCGTTGATGCCGCCGCCGAACGCCTTGATCACGCCCTGGTCGCGCAATGCTAGCAATCCGTAATAGCCGGAGCTCATGAATTCCTGGATGCGCTGGTCCGAGGCTTCCTTGCTGCCATGGGTGAAGATGTCGACATCATGCACGAAGAGGATGTCGATGCGGTCGACGCCGAGTCGTTCCAGCGAGGCTTCGAAGGAGCGCATGACGCCGTCATAGCTGTAATCGTAGACCTCGCGGCGCGATGGGGTGTCGAAGAATTTGCCGATGCCGGTGCGCTGTTCCGGCGGGCAGGCGCGCATGATGCGCCCGACTTTGCTGGACAGCACGTAGTCGTCGCGCTTCTTCGAACGCAGGAACGGATTGAGTCGCGTTTCGGCTAGGCCCAGCCCATAGAGCGGCGCGGTATCGTAGTAGCGGCAGCCGACCCGCCATGCCGCCTCCAGCGTAGCATTGGCATCCTCGTCGGAGACGGCGCGGTAGAGATTGCCGAGCGGCGCAGTGCCGAAGCCGAGCTCGGTGAAGGTGATGCCGCCATTACCGATGCGGTCGAAATGCCGTGTCTTCATATGCTGTCGTTTCCTCATTTGGATTTGCCGTGACACTATCACGGCTGTAGCGCATCAAAAGCACTGCGTGTCGTTGGACACCGATTTTCGCGGTGATAGCATGAGTGAAAACAAGCTGTTCGGGGCAGAGGTGACTAAGATATTCAAATGGTTCTCCGGCACCTGCAAGCTGGTGCAAATGTTATGACGGACGCCGGCGAAAACCTGTTTGGGATTGCGCTGAACGAGCTTGGCACCGTGCTGGAGCGTATCGACGCAAGCCGCATCGACGCCGCTTGCGCCATCCTGGCTGGCGCGAAAAAGATCGTCACCTATGGCTGCGGCCGCGAGGCGCTGCAGGTCCAGGGTTTTGCCATGCGGCTCTACCATCTCGGTCTGCCGGTGTCGGTCGTCGGCGACATGACCACGCCGCCGCTGGGCGAGGCCGATGTCTTCCTCGCAAGTTCCGGCCCGGGTGAGACGTCGACCGTGCTGACCTTGATGCAGGTCGCGCGCGAGGCCGGTACCACAGTCCTGCTGCTCACCGCGCAAGCCGACAGCACTGCCGCGAAGCTGGCCGATTTCGCACTGCTTATCCCGGCTCAGACCATGGCCGACGACCAGGGTCCCGAAAAGACATCCGTCCTGCCGATGGGCTCGGTTTTCGAAGGCGCGCTGTTCGTCCTCTTCGAAGTGATGGTGCTGAAGCTCAGGGATCTGACCGGCGTCTCGCCGGAAGCGATGCGCGCCCGCCACACCAATATGGAGTAGGTGTCATGCGCTACGAATTGATGCTGCCGCATCAGATACGCAAGGTGATCGCCGAAAACTGGCCGGTCGTGTTGCCGCTCGGTGTGCTTGAATATCACGGCGAGCACATGGCCGTCGGCATGGACACGCTGGCGGTGGTCAAGAGCCTGGAACTGTTCGAAAAAGAAGCCGAAATCGTCATTCTGCCGCCCTTCCATTACGGCGCGGCGAGCTATGCTGTTGCAGCACCGGAGGGCAGTGGTTCGCTGCAGGTCGGCGGCAATGTGCTGGCGCCATTTGCGGAAGAACTGTTCTATAGCCTGCTGCGCGTCGGCTTCCGCAACATCCACGCCATCATTCACCACCAGACCGAAAATTTTGCCGCCGGCATGCCAACCGATCTCGCCTTCAAGGCCGCCGGCCGGCAGGCGATCTTCCGCTTCCTGGAGAAAGAACGTGGCGAAGGCTGGTGGGGCTCTCCGGCGATGGCCGACTATTATGCCGAGCACGCCGAGGGCAGCAATTTCTTCAACTGGGTGCAGGTGCATCCGCTGATGCCGGCTTCAATGCACAGCCGGTACCCGTTCGACCATGCCGGCACCGGCGAGACGTCACTGATGCTGGCGCTGTGCCCGGAAGCGGTCGATGCCGGCCGCTTCGCCGACAACACCGGCTGGTACACGGCAAGTGCGCCCGAAGCCTCGGCGGAATTGGGGCAAAAAGGGGTTGCCATGATCCTCGAGCATTTGCGGGCAACACTTTCGGGTTAGCGCACTTTTCCCTTCTCCCACAACAAGGGGAGAAGGGAGAACCGGCGCAGTTATTTCACCGCGCCCGCTGTCATGCCCATGATCAGGTAACGCTCGAGCGCGATGCCGATGACGGCGAGCGGTGTGATGGCGGCGGTGGCAAGCGCTGCCATCGACCACCAGTTGATGCCTTGTGAGCCGGTCTGGCTGGCCACCATGACAGGAATGGTCTTTGCGTCGGTCGAGGTCAAAAGCGCGGCGAAGAAATACTCGTTCCAGCACAGCACCATCGCCAGGATGAAGGCGGCGACCATGCCCGGCAGCGCGATCGGCATGACGATGCGCAAGAAGGCGCCCCAGATCGACAGGCCGTCGACGAGTGCTGCCTCCTCCAGCTCCACCGGAATGGAGTTGAACTGGTCGCGCATGATCCAGATGACGATCGGCAGCACCATCAGCGTGTAGAGCAGGATCAGCCCGACGCGCGTGTCGAGCAGGCCGACCTCCCGGTAAAGCACGAGGAAGGGCAGGGCCAAAACCACCGGCGGCAGGATCAGCTGTGACAGGAAGAAGAAGGAAATATCCTCGTTCCTGAACCAGGCGAACTTGTAACGATAGCGGGTCAGCCCGTAGGCGGCGAGGCTGCCGATGACGATGGCGAGGCTCGACGCACCGACCGAAGTGATGACCGAATTCATGAAGCGCTTGATAAACTCGTCGCGAACCGTCGACGTCCGAAAGATCGAGTCCGGCGACAGACCGAGCGAACGCCAGCCCTTCCAGTCGGGTTTGAAATCGAGAAACGGGATCAGATGGCCCTGGGTGACGTCGACCGCGGTCTTGAACGAAGTGGTTATCGTCCAATAGATCGGGAACAGGCAGATGAAAGCCCAGAAGATGAGCGCGCCATAGATGAAGACGCGGTTGGCGACGAAGCTCGCCGGCGAGCGGATTTCGGAAGCGGCATAGTCGGTGGTCTGAACGCTCATCTTGCCAGCCCGATCAGTTGACGTTGCGCACGAAGCGGCTGGCGAATTTCAGCAGCCAGGTCACGAACACGATGATGATGATCAAATAGGCCATCGCCAGCATCGTGCCGTAGCCGACGTTCGAGCGGTCGCGATATTCGCGGTAGATGAAACTGGACACCGAATCGGTCGCGCCGCCGGGGCCGCCGGAGGTGACGGTGATGATGATATCGGCGAGCTTCAGCTTGAAGATGATGCGCAGGATGACCGCCGTCACCGACACCGGCAGCATCAGCGGGAAGGTGACCTGCCAGAAGGTCTGCCAGGCAGTGGCGCCATCGACACGCGCTGCCTCGAGCACCTCGCGCGACATCGCCTGCAGGCCGGCGAGCAGCATGATCATCATGAACGGGATGAACGTCCACGCGTCGAGCACCATGATCGAGATGCGGGCGGTGATCGGGTTGGAGAAGAAGGCGGGGTTTTCCCAGCCGAGATGCCGCGCTAGTGTCGCGGCCGGCCCGAAGCGGTATTCCATCAGCGACTTGCCGATCATCCACGACACCGCCACCGGCGACAGCATCAGCGGCATGAGAAACACGACGCGGAAGAATTTTCGCGCCCGGATCTGCGCGTTGAGCAGCAGCGCCAGGCCGAAGGCGATGACATATTCGACGAACACCGCCAGCACGTAGAGCACCATGTTGAACAGCGCGTTGCGATAATAGGCGTCGTTCAGCATCTGCCAGAAATTGTCGAGCCCGTTGAACTGCCGTCCGCTGAAGGAACTGAGGTTCCAGTCGGTCAGCGCGATATAGAAGCCGAACAGCGTCGGGAAGATCACCATGGCAATGGTAAACAGCAGCGCCGGCAGCAGGAACAGCGCGCGCTGGCCGTCCTCGCCGCGCGTCAGTACCTGGCCGATGCCGAGCGCGACACCCCACAGCACGTAGGCGTAGACCACCGGCCGCCAGGTCTCGAAGCCGATAGTGTCGACCTCGCTCTTGTAGAGGATTTGCAGTGCGATCACCGCCAGAAGGCCGAGCGTCGCAGCAGCCATCAGAGCCCAGCCAAGCCGTTTGCGGCTCCGCGGTATCAGGTCGGATGGCACGGCGCCTGCCGGCCATTCACTTGTCGACAAAGTCTGGTCAGCCAGGGTCCGGTCAGCCACGCGTTCTTGCCCGTTCACAGGAGGCTCGATGACCGGCCGAGCCGGTCGAGGCCAAGTCGGTCAAGGTGAGGTCCGGCGGCTGTGCGCCGCCGAACCAGTTTCACTATCTCAGCCTACATGCCGAGCGAGGCCTTGTAGAGCTTGACCTGTTTGTCGCGGCCGATCTGGTCGGTCAGCTTCTCCCAGGCGGCTGCGATGGCGTCGGCGCCTTCCTGCGCCTTCATCTTGCCGGCAAAGGTGTTGGCCAAAATGTCCTCGGCGGCGCTGTAGTACTGGAAGATGCCGGGGATGCGCGGCTCGATCGCCGCGTTCGGATGGTTGTAGCTGTCGGCTTCCGACTTCAGATACGAGGTGATGAACGCCTCGTCGTAGCCCGCCGCCACCCATTCCGGAATGTTGAAATGCGAGTTGCGATAGGGCTGGAAACCCGACGGATAGGCCGCGCACCAGAGCGACAGGTCCTTGCCGCCGAGATGGGCAGCGGCAGACCATGCCGCCTTCTTCTTCTTTTCGTCGCTGTCGACGCGGGCCATGACATAAACGCCCCAGCCGAGATAGGCGCAGTTCGGTGCATGGTTCGGGCCGCTGGCGAGCTTGTCCCACTGGCCGGTCTTGGAGTTGTAGACATCGTCCGAGCCCGGCAGGATCGAGAAGCCGGTGATGTCGCCGACGACCGAGGAATCGTTGGTCTTGACGTTCGAACCGACGTCGCCCCACCAGGTAACCATCGAACCGGTGCCTGCCAAGAATTGCTGGAAGGCGGTGGTGTTCGGGTCGGCGTTGATCTGGTCGGCAGGTTCGGAGGGCAGGGCATCGATGACGTCCTGGATCGCCCGCACCCATGCCGGATTGTTGACGCGCGGCTTCATCGTGTCGGCATCGAACAGCCAGGCCTTGTCGTCGGGATGCTTGGCGTAGGCGCTGGCGCGGCTGCCGAGGAAATAAAAGCCGAAACCGCCCCAGGGCTTGGGCGCATCGAGATAGCCAAAGACATCCTGGCCCTTCACCTGCTTGCCCTTGAGGAATTTCGTCACCGCCTGCACCTGCTGCCAGGTCTTCGGCACGCCCCATTCGCCTTCTCCGCCGCCGTCCTTCCAGGCCTTGGCGAGGTCGGCATCGGCAAACACGTCGGTGCGGTAGTTGAAGTTATGCGCGTCGCCGTCAACGGTCACGCGATATTGCTTGCCGTCCCATGTGCCCACCGGCGGCTGCAGATAGGCCACGACATCCTTCATGTCGATCTGGTCCTTGACCCAGTCCGGCATCTCGGAGGTGAGACCCTTGCCGCAGACGTCGCCTTCGAACGGTGCCCCCATTTCGATGATGTCGAAATCGACGGTGCCGGTCGCGATCGACTGCTGCAGGCGGGCGTTGTAGTCAGCCTGCGCCAGGTCGATCCAGTTGATCTTGGCGCCGGTATAGGTCTCCCACGGCTTCAGGAAGCCGCGAAACAGCACATTGTGCAGGTTCTGGTTGTTGAGGCCCATGAAGGTGAGTTCGACACCGGCGAATTCGCCTTCCTTGACATTGGCCTTGGTGGCGCCAAGGCAAAGCTCGCCGACCTGCTGGAAGTCGGCATCGGTCGGCTGACCCTTGCCGACACCCGGGATCTGCAGGATCTGCGCACGCAGGTCGTCGGCGGCCGCAGCCGTGCGCGTCAGCGCACCAAGTCCGGCGCTTGAGGCCGCCGCGAGGGCGGCCATGCTGGCCGCTCCCTTCAGCACGTCGCGGCGGGTGGCCCCGGCGCGGACAAGTTGGTTATAAAGGCTGACTTTCATTTCGTTCCTCCCAGAAGGTCAATTGTGAATTGGTTCAGATGGTGGAGCGCCGATTATGTTCCCCAACGACAGCGACTCCCGTAAATAGCGGCCCGAATTCTCCCTCCCGCGACGCTTGGCATTCAGTGCCGGACAAGCGTACCGGTGCGCCCGGAACAGGGTCATAAGCCGGACACTGTCACTATTCGCACAACGAAGTGCGGTGTCAACGTGAATGGGTTTTTTATCTATAAGAGACTGACTTGCCCTCGCCGTTTGCGTTGTTTAGCTTCACGGCAACTGAAGGGGGAATGATGGCTCAAGTCGCGATCCGCAATGTGGCCAAGGCGTTCGGAACCGTCAAGGTTCTGCACGATGTCAGCGTCGACATCGCCGACGGGCAGTTCGTGGTGCTGGTCGGGCCTTCCGGCTGCGGCAAGTCCACGCTGCTGAGGATGGTGGCCGGGCTGGAAACGGTCTCCGGCGGCACCATCGCCATCGGCGAGCGCGTCGTCAACCATCTGCCGCCGGCCAAGCGCGACATCGCCATGGTGTTCCAGAACTACGCGCTCTATCCGCACAAGACGGTCGAGCAGAACATGGCCTTTGCTCTCAAGCTGCGCAAAACCGACCCGGCGGTGGTCACTGAGCGGGTCAAGCGCGCCGCCGACATCCTCGACCTCAATCCCTACCTCAAGCGCTATCCGCGCCAGCTCTCTGGCGGCCAGCGCCAGCGCGTCGCCATGGGCCGCGCCATCGTGCGCAACCCGCAGGTGTTCCTCTTCGACGAGCCGCTCTCCAATCTCGACGCCAAGCTGCGTGTCCAGATGCGCACCGAGATCAAGGAACTGCACCAGCGGCTGAAGACCACCACCATCTACGTCACCCACGACCAGATCGAGGCCATGACCATGGCCGACAAGATCGTGGTGATGCGCGACGGTCGCATCGAACAGGTCGGCGCGCCGCTGGAATTATTCGACCGGCCGGCCAACCTGTTCGTCGCCGGCTTCATCGGCTCGCCCTCGATGAACCTGCTCAAGGGCGTCGTGCGCAAGGGCGACAAGCCCGTCGTCGAGATCGCCGGGACGCCGTTCCCGATTGCGGCAACCAGTGCCGTCGAGGATGGCCGTAATGTCGTCTACGGCGTGCGGCCCGAGCATCTCGAAATCCATCCCGATGGTGTTCCGGCGAAGATTTCGGTGGTCGAGCCGACCGGTTCCGAGACTTTGGTGTTCCTGCGCTTCGGCGAGGGCGAGATGGTGGCGCTGTTCCGTGAGCGCCACGACTTCAAGCCGGGCGACACACTGCACCTGAAACCGCGGCTCGACCAGGTGCATCTCTTCGACGCAGAGACCGGCAAGCGTCTCTGATTTCGCCCCAGCAAACTTCGCGAGGAATACCATGCTCAAAGGAATCGATCCGCTGCTCAATGCCGATGTGCTGCAGGCGCTGCGGGCGATGGGCCACGGTGACGATCTGATTATCGCCGACACCAATTTCCCGTCCGATTCGGTGGCGCGCCAGACCGTGCTTGGCCGGCTGCTGCGCATCGATGCGTCGGCGGCCGACGTGGTCAAGGCGGTACTGTCGCTCTATCCGCTGGACACCTTCGTCGACGACGCGGCCGCGCGCATGGAGATCGTCGGCAAGCCGGACGACATTCCCGCCGTGCAGCAGGAAGTGCAAAAAGAGATCGATGCCGCCGAGGGCAAGGCCTGGCCGATGATCTCGGTCGAGCGCTACGCCTTCTACGAACGCGCCAAGAAGGCCTATTGCGTCATCCAGACCGGCGAGCGCCGCTTCTATGGCTGTTTTGCGTTCCGCAAGGGCGTCGTGCCACCGGATGCGGAGTAGCGGCATGCCGGCGAAACCGATCGTCATGAAGCCGGTTGTCATATTGGGCGTCTTCGTCGCCGATACGGCCTACCGCGCCGCCCGCCAGCCGCGCATGGGCGAGACGATCCTGGGCACGTCCTTCACGCTCGGCCCCGGCGGCAAGGGCTCGAACCAGGCGGTGGCAGCCGGCCGGCTCGGCGCCGATATCACCTTCCTTACCCGCCTCGGCGTCGATCCCTTTGCCGATATGGCGAGACAGACCTGGTCGCACGCCGGCGTGAAGAGCGCCGTCATCGACACGCCGGAAAGCTACACCGGTGCCGCCTATATCTTCATCGAGGAGACGAGCGGCAACAACGCGATCATCGTCAGCCCTGGTGCGGCGATGCTGATCTCGCCCGCCGATATCGAGGCAAATGCCGGCCTGATCCGCGCGGCCGGCGTTTTCGTCACCCAGCTCGAACAGCCGATCGAGGCGGCGCTGGGGGCGCTGGAGATCGCGCGCGGGGCAGGGGTGACCACCATCCTCAACCCGGCGCCGGCGGCCAGGCTTCCGGACCGTATCTACACGCTTTGCGACTATGTCACGCCGAACGAGACTGAGGCCGAGGAACTGACCGGCATCAAGGTATCCTCCATCGACGATGCCCGCCGTGCCGCCGACAGCCTGCTCGAGAAGGGCGTGGGCGCTGTAATCGTGACGCTCGGCGAAAAGGGCGCGCTGCTGCACACGGCCGACCGTTCCGAGCATGTCGCAGCGGTCGCCGCCGGCCCGGTCATCGAGACCACGGGTGCGGGCGACGCCTTCAATGGCGGCCTGGCTGCGGCGCTGTCGAGGGGGATGGAACCCCTGCAGGCGGTGCGCTTCGCTTGCGCCGTCGCAGGCATTTCGGTGACGCGCCCGGGCACCGCGCCGTCCATGCCGACGCTGCAGGAGGTCGAGGCGCTGCTCGCCGAGGGGTGAGACCGTATGGATTACATCATGAACGAAGACGGTTTTTGACAAATCAACGTCGACATTTCTCCGACATCAAGGGGACGTGACCCCAAAGGAGAAATGGCGCGAGTGACGGGGCTCGAACCCGCGACCTCCGGCGTGACAGGCCGGCACTCTAACCAACTGAGCTACACCCGCGCATAGACGAGCACGTGTCAGCCGTGTTCGTCGTTGGGGCGGTGGATAAGGGGTAAGCCACCGGGTGTCAAGCGGACCCGGACAGCATAACAGCAAACAGGAGAAGGTTTTTTGACAAGCCGAACTTTGTTGCCGAAACCGGCTCCCGGCCAAGCCACTCGCCGCTCATTTGGCCTTGCGAAGCCGGTCCTAACTGCTTAAAGGTCCGGCCCGGGGCGGGCGATTAGCTCAGTTGGTAGAGCGCTTCGTTTACACCGAAGATGTCGGCGGTTCGAGCCCGTCATCGCCCACCATTTTCCTCGATGTGTTCAGTTTGGGCTACACCGCTCAAGCTGATCGCCCAGGTGAGACGCATCCGACCACTGTGCTACTCGGACTTTGGTCTGATTCGAACTGTCTTTCCGCAGGGACTTAAGTCTGATCTGCTTGCCTCTCATGAGGGAAACGATTGCCGAAAGCTACAACTTGCAGTATCTCAATTGCGTATGGGCATGGGCGGGAGCGAAAATATTCCTGGATGGCTTGTGAGTCATCTTCCGGACGATCCCGTGATCGCAGGAGATCTCGCGGATAAGATATCGAAGGAAGCTGAAAAAAACCGGCTTCCAGGCGAACGGGTTGTGAACACAACCCGTAACGAAGAAGACACCTTCAAGAAAGAACAAGTCGAAGCTTATCCCGACGCCGCGGTTGCAGGAGTCTTTGCCAGCGGTTCATTCCTCGCCCTGTTGGTATTAGCCATTTATCTGCTTTATGTGCTCTCGATTGTGGCCGGGGGAACGGTCGCGGATGTTCCCCTGCCGCCCATATGAACTAGTAGACGCTCCGCCAACACTCGAATTAGCCCCGCACCGTGATGCTGGTGACTTTCGTGTCTGCGGTGGAGCACGCGACGAAGGTTTCGTTCCCGCGGCAAAGGTGTTCACGCGGGGCAACTGGCTGCTACAGAACGGCAGCATTGTACTTCCATAGGCCTCCCGGTTCTTTGCAACTTGGGCGATTGGCTTGTCGCAGATCAGCCTGCAATCGCCGGAGCGTGAGCAATCCGTTTCGCCACATAAACACAACGCTTCGATGAATCAGCGTCCTGCACCACCGCAAATCCAATCGCCTTGTAGAACCTTAGCGCACCATCGTTCTCCGGCATGACTTCGAGGTGGATGCCGGTCGAGCCGCTCGCGGCAAGCCCCTGCTCGAGGAAGGCCATCGCGCGCCTGCCGATGCCTTTCCCGCGCGCTTGCGGCAACACGTCGATATGGCCATGCGACGGATAGGCGGTCAGCGCAGGCGGAACAGCGAAATCGGGATGATGGACCCGATGCCGCGCCCAGTCGCTGCCGCGCCAGCGCGAGCTGTCGGGTCCCGGGTCCGCCACGCGCCGCTGAAGGTCGGGATACCACTCTGATGCCAGGCTGGCATTGAAAGCGCCCGTATCGGCCGCGCCAAGCAGGTAGCCGGCCGCACCTGCGGGACTATCGATAATGAAGGCCAGCTCGGGTTCGAGCACCTGGTAGGGAATAGTGTAGAGGAGGCCGAGCAGTTCCGGGTCGTCCTCGCGGCCGCTGGCGTCCTTGCCGGCATCGCCGGTCTTGAGACAGATCATCGCAAGCGCTGCATGATCGGCGGTGGTCGCCCGGCGCAGGAAGAAACCGCCGCCGAAATCGAGGATCATGGCGGCAGCAGCCGGAAATCCTTGCCCTCGGGCAAAAGCTGCCCGCCGTCGACGATGATGGTCGTGCCCGTGATGTAGCTGGCATCGTCAGAGGCCAGGAACAGGAAGGCATTGGCCACATCGCGAGGGCTGCCGAGACGGCCGAGCGGGATGGCGTCTTCCATGTTCTTGATGAAGGCCGCACCGCGATGCTGCTCTATGCCTTCAGTGAGGATGTTGCCGGGCTCGACGCCGTTGACTGTAATGCCGTAGCCCGAGAATTCGAGCGCAGCCGAACGGATCAGCCCATTGATGCCGGCCTTGGTCGCTGAATAATGGCCGTGGCCGGGGCTGGTGACATGCGGGCCGGTGATCGAGGAGGTGAACAGCATGCGGCCAAAATGCTGTGCCTTCATTGGCACCAGTGCGGCGCGAGCAGCGATGAAGCTGCCGCGCAAGTTCACCGCCATGACCCGGTCCCAATCGTCGGGACTGGTGTTTTCCAGCAATTGCCAGGGATAGATTCCGGCATTCTGCACCATGATGTCGAGCCGGCCGTGACGGTCGAGCGCCAGTGCAACAGCAGCCTCGGCATCAGCCATCTGCGAGATGTCGGTGCGGATGAAGGCGGCACCGAGCTCGTCCGCAGTCGCTTGCCCGGCCTCAGCCTCGGTATCGGCCAGGACAAGCGTCGCGCCCTCTTCGGCAAAGCGTTGTGCGATGCCCTTGCCGATCCCGCGCGCACTTCCAACGATCAGCGCGACCTTATCTTCCAGACGGCCGGTCATGCGAGCCTCTGGCGGATGGTTTGCTTGAATGCGTCGAGCAGCACCGCGGCGAGGACGAGCAGGCCGTGGATCACCTGGGTGAAGTTGGCCGGCAGGCCCATCAAATTGATCGCCGTGTTAATGGCCGAGAGCAGCAGCACGCCGGCATAGACGCCGGGCAAGGTGCCGACGCCGCCTTTCAGGCTGACGCCGCCGATGACGACCGCGGCGAAGGCATTGAACAACAGGCCGACGCCGAGATTAGCTGTCGCGCCGGAGGTGCGGATCGCCAGCACCCAGCCGGCAAGGCCGGCGATGGCGCCGGCAAGGACAAAGGCTATGACAAGGTTGCGGTTGACGCGGATGCCGGCGCGGAAGGTCGCCGTCTCGTTGCCGCCGATCATGACCAGGTGCCGGCCGAAGGGCGTCTTGGCCATGATCAGCGAGAACACCACGAAACACGCAATGGCGATCCAGGCTGTCAGCGGCAGGCCACCCAGGCGCTGGATGCCGAACCAGCGGATCGCCGGCGCAAGGTCCTGCGCCGAGCGGCCGCCGGAGATGACCAGCACCAGGCCGCGCACCCAGATGTAAGACGCCAGGGTGATGATGAAGGCGCTCATCTTGACCCTGATCACCAGGTAGCCATTGAAGGCGCCGATGAGGCCGCCGACCGCAAGCGCGATGAGCAGCGAAACCGGAACCATCAGCCATTGCGGCTGCAACTGGATGCCGAGGCCGATGCCCGACGAGCAGAACAGGATGCCGACCGCCATGGCGCTGAGCGCCGCCACCGATTCGACCGACAGGTCCATATGGCCGGCAATGATGACCAGCGCCAGGCCGATCGACATGACGCCGAGCACGCTCGATGCCTCGATGATGTTGGCGAAGATGCCGAGCTGAAAATAGTTCGGGATGAGGATGGAAAAGACCACCAGCACGAAGACCAGCATGAACCAGACGAGATTGTCGAGGATGAACTCGAGGGTTTGGCGCGTGCGGGGATTCATCTGCGGATCCAGTTGGCGCCGACCCCGAAAAAACCACTCGGTTTTCGGAAAGATCAGGCGCGGTTGAAATTTGCTGCAACGTTCCCGTGCGCGTCCGCTTGAACGCACCGGGCTGCAGGGCTTGGCTCCGGGCCTGTGTGGCCCGGAGCTTCTGGCGAGTTTGCTATTCGACCGGCTTTATGGTTTCGGTCGGCGGCTTCATGTTGCCCCAGAAGGCAGGGTTATCGACATTTTCCTTGGTGATCGCAGCGCCGGGGATCTTGATGTTCGGCCCCCACGCTTCTTTGGTCAGGGTCGATTTCAGGCCAAGCACATCATATTCGCCGGGCTTGATCTCCTGCTTGTTGACCACCTTGTCCATGAACATGGCGACCGCCGCGGCCTGGGCATAGAGCGGCTGCTCGACTTCGACGTTGAGCCAGCCCTTGCGGATCAGGTCGAGGCCGACCGGAGCGCCGTTCGAGCTCATCAGCATGACGTCGCCCGGTTTCTTGCCGGCGGCCTCGAGCGAGGCGACGGCAGCGACCGAAAGATGCGCTGCATGGCTGAAGATCAGGTCGATGTCGGGGTTGGCGAGCAGCTGGTCGTTCACGATGGTCCCGGCTGCATCCGCCGCCCATTGCATGGCCGGCAGCGAGATGATCTTGACGTCCGGGAACGCCTTCATCTTCTCCTCGAAACCCTTCTGGATATCGAGCGTGTAGGGGTCGCCCGGATCGCCGAGCACCTGCAGGATCTTGCCCTTCACCGAGCCGTTTTTCGCGGTCAGGAGCTTTTGCGCCTGGTCGGCGGCGACGTAGCCGATCTCGACGGTTCCGGCCACCGAGGTGAAGTCGGACGGGGTCGAGGTGATCTGGCGGTCGAACTCGACGACCGGGATGCCGGCGGCGCGGGCGGCCTCGATCGACGGTTTCAGCGCATTGAAATCGACGGCGGCAAGAATGATCGCCGACGGCTTCAGCGCGATGACGTCGTTCATCTGCGATTGCTGAGCGTCGGTCTTGTTGTCGGCGTTCAGCGTCTTCATCTCGTAGCCGACCTGCTTCAGGAACAATTCCAGCGCGCTCACCGAGCCGGTCTGGAACTCATCGAGCAATGTCGGCACCATGTAGTAGACGGTGCCCTTGGACTGGGCGAATGCCGGCGTGAGCGTGGCAAAGGCCAGTGCCAGGATACCGAAGACGGAAAGAAGTATTTTCTTCATGTCGTTCGCTCCTCTTGCGCCGGACCCCTCGTTTGTCCCTCAGTTCGTCGGTCCGGCACCGGCGAGCGTCTCTCCGGTGATCATGTTGATCACCGCGTCGGGACTTGTTTTGTTGCGTGCGACGTCGCCCGCCACGACGCCTTGCCGGATCACCACGATCCGATCGGCGACCTGGAAGGCCTGTTGCATGATATGAGTGATTATGACGACGCCGATGCCCTGGCTCGCCACCTGGCGGATCATGTCGAGGCCGCGCCGCGTCTGCTCGACGCCGAGCGCCGCGAACGGCTCGTCGAGAAGCACCAGCTTGCCGCCAAAATGCACGAACCGATTGAGCTCGATGGCCTGCCGCTGGCCTCCGGAAAGATGCTCGACATTGGTGCGAAGCGAGGGAATGCGGGTGCCGGCGCTGGCCAGTGCCTTTTGCACCACCTGCTCCATGGCGCGCTCGTCGAGCACCGGAATGCCGAGAACCTTCCTGCTGATCTCGCGGCCCATGAAGAAATTGGCGACCACGTCGACATTGGTGCAGAGCGACAGGTCCTGGTAGACCGTCTCGATCCCCGCGGCCTTGGCCTCGGCGGGGGATTTGGCGAGGAATTCCTTGCCTTCGAACAGCATGCGGCCGGAGGTCGGCTCGAGGCCGCCGGCAATGATCTTGACCAGCGTCGATTTGCCGGCGCCGTTGTCGCCAAGAAGCGCCACCACTTCGCCCTTGTCGATCGAAAAGCTGATGCCTTTCAGCGCTTCGATGGCGCCGTAATTCTTGGCTACATTGTCGAGCACCAGCAGCGGTTCACTCATGCTGCGATCCCCTTGTTATGCAAGAGATCCCGACCGCGTTCGCGCTCGGCGGTGAAGATCTGGCCGAAGCGCGGCGAAAGCACTCCTGAGACGGCAAGCGCGGCGGCGCCGCGCAACACCGCATGCTGGCCGCCGCGCGCGACGCGGACGCGGGGGGTCGCGCGGTCGCTTCGCGCCGAGACCGAATTGGGCAGGTGCGCGGCCGCGCCGGCAAGCCTTTCGAGCAGGTCGGTGGAGGCAAGCCCGCCGAGGATGATGGTTTCGGGATCGAACAGGTTTTCGATGATGGTGACGGCGTTGCGGAAGATCGGCGCAATCTCGCTCACCCACTCGGCGTCGGCGATGTTGCGGCGCCGCAGCGCCTCGAGCGAGAGATACCGTTCGAGGCAGCCGCGATTGCCGCACGGGCAGGGCTCGCCGCCCGGCACCGCGGGAATGTGGCCGATTTCACCGGCGTTTCCCCAGGCGCCGCGCAATGCCGCCCCGTCATGCACCATGACGCCGCCGAGACCGACGCCGAAATAAAGATAGTAATACTCGGAATATGCCGTTCCGAGGCCGTAGAGGCGCTCGCCGATGGCAGCCGCCGCCATATCGGTTTCGAAAAAGGCCGGCAGTCCGGTCGAGGCGGCCAACCGCTCGCGCAGCGCCACATCCTTCCAGCCGGTCATGGTGGTCGGCCCGACAAAGCTCATGGACTCCACGCCGAACGGTCCGGGCAGCGCCATGCCAATGCCGAGAACGCGGCCGCCGGGCCGCAATGCCGTCAATTCGAGCACCATGGCGCCGATCAGCTCGAAAGCGTGGTCGGGCGTTGCATTTGGGGCTTCGCGGTAGGTGCTCTCGATAACATCGCCGCTTAGGTTGATCAGGGCGGCATTGATGCCCAGCGGGGTGACGTGGATGCCGACGGCATAGCCGCCTTCCGGATTGATGCGCAGCGTTGCCGGTGGCAGGCCGCGCCCCTTGGGCTCTTCGCGCAGCGACAACACGTAACCGTGCTCTTCCAGCTCGCGAACGATGGTAGACACGGTCTGCACGGTGAGCCCGACCCGCCTGGCAATGTCGCCGCGGGCGATCGGTCCGTGAAGGCGGATGGATTCGAGCACGATGCGCCGGTTATACGGCCGCCCGAACTCCTGATTGGTTCCCCGCAGTGCCATGCCTTGTGCCCTCGAGAGAGAGCAGAGGTTCGCACCGAATATTTATTCAGTCAAATGGAATTCAAAAATAATTCGCCTGTGGCCAAGGTCCTTCTAACGCCGGCGAATTCGCGCCCGCTGGCGGATGGGCCAACTCTGGCAATTTTCCAGTATGAAGCGCCACCGGCTGGACGGGAGCCAGGCATGACCTTGGCCGGCAATCCGATCAGCGCCCTGAAGCCCATTCGGAACCCGGCTGTGAGCCGGCCAGGGATCGGAGTTCGTTGCGCCTTTCCGTTGCAGGGAGCATACTTCCTCTCGCCGGTCTGCGGGAGGAGATGCGATGCCGAAGCTGACCCTCGACGGGATTGATCTCGGCTATGAGGTGCGGGGCGACGGGCCGCCGGTTCTGTTCGTCCACGGCAGCGTCACGAACGGCATGATGACATGGTCCGCCCAGCAACCGCTTGCGGAGCGCTGGAAGCTGGTTGTGATCGACCGGCCCGGATACGGATCAAGTTCCCCTGCCGAACGCGAGGATTTCGTCGTCGACGCCGGACTGGTCGCCGGATTCCTCGATCGGACGCATGACCTCTGGGACGAAAGCCGCGTCCATCTGGTCGGGCATTCCTATGGCGGCGTCATCTCTCTTCTTGCAGCAGCGATGCGCCCGCGAGCGATCCGTTCGCTCACGGTGATCGAGCCGCCGGCCTTTGACCTTGCGCGCGGGGATGTTGCCGTGAATGAACTCGTGACGCGCCTGAAGACCCACTGGCAAAGCGGACCCCGCGACGATCCCGCGCTTTTCTTGCGCCAGTTCCTCCATCTGGTCGGCTCGGCGATACAATTGCCAGACCCGCTGCCGCTCCCGCTCGCGCAAGGCGCGGCCATGCTCGTCGTCGAACGCGGGCCATGGGAGGCCGAAATTCCGCTTCGGCAACTTGCCGATGCGCCGTTCCCGAAACTGGTGGTATCCGGCGGGCACAGCGCAGCATTCGACGCCGTCTGCGACGTGCTCGAAAACGTGCTTGGTGCCGATCGTGCCGTGATCGCCGGCGCGGGGCACAGCGTTCAGCAGACCGGTGAGCCGTTCAACCGGCGGCTCGGCGCGTTCATGGCTGCTGCTGAGGGCTGAAAGCGATCTATCTTTGATATTGCGTGGCGGGCGGTTGGCCGCGCGCTAGGCTTCACGCCGAATGAATCGCCGGCTCTACAGATACCGCTCGACCTTCTTGCCGACGGTCAAAAACCGCAGCGGATCGATTGCCTCGCCGTTGTGGCGGACCTCGTAATGCAGATGCGGGCCGGTTGAGCGGCCGCTGTTGCCGGTCTTGCCGATGATGTCTCCGGCATCGAGCTTCTGTCCGACGGCGACGTCGATTTCGCTGAGATGCCCGTAACGCGTTACAAAACCGTTGCCGTGGTCGACCTCGATCATGCGGCCGTAGCCGCCGTTCCAGCCGGCCTTGACGACAACGCCGGCTGCCGTGACCTTGGCTGGCATACCGACCGGCGCCCTGAAATCCATGCCGGAATGCAAGGCGGCCGTGCCGAGGATGGGGTCGGTGCGCACGCCGAATGGGCTGGTAACGCTGCGGCCGGGGGCGGGGTTGGCGAGCGGCAGCCGGCGCGCTTCCTTTTTAAGATGATCCAGCGCG
Source organism: Mesorhizobium sp. M0074 (assembly GCF_040322975.1). Taxonomy (NCBI): domain Bacteria; kingdom Pseudomonadati; phylum Pseudomonadota; class Alphaproteobacteria; order Hyphomicrobiales; family Phyllobacteriaceae; genus Mesorhizobium; species Mesorhizobium sp. M0074. The sequence goes on along the minus strand of NZ_JAMYUM010000021.1, from coordinate 5,374 downwards.
TCAAGAGCCTCGTCCAACTCCTTGACCTTGCTGTCGAAGACCAACGAGCTGTCGAGTGGTATCAGCGGGCCGCCAACGTCGCTCTTTTCGAATTCGCTATCGACGGGCAGGCCGGCGGCCTCGAGCGCCTGCGAGATCGCGTCGGCGCTTTTGTAGGCATTGTCGGCAAGTGTAGCGATGCGGGTGAGCTGCTGGCTCTCGATGGCCTTCAGCGAGTTGTTGATCGAAACGAAGAGCTTGTCTGCCCGGTCGGCCGCGCTTTCGCTCGGCAGCGGATCGGCGCGGGTCGACCACAGCGAGAACGGCCTGGTGTCGTCAACGCCCACAGGAGCGGCAAGGCTGGCGACAGTATACGCCGTCGGCTGGATACTCCCGGTCGCGTCGGCATGTTCGTCCGGCTTTGCCGCCGGCACGGGCGGCGTTGCGACCTCGTTTTCGGCTCGTTCGAGGATCGGGCCGAGGCGGCCGTGACGCAGGCTGAGCTGGCTCTGCCGTTCCAGCAGCTCGCTGACCTTGGTTTCCATCAGTTGCTGATCGAGTAGCTGGCGGCTGGTGATGCGGTCGACCTGGCTGCGCAGTGCCGAGATGCGGTCTTCGTAGGCCTGCTGCATGCGCGCCTGCCGCGCCGTCGTGGCACCGATCAGATCGTCGCGCAGCACCAGATAGGAGGTCGCCAGCAGGTAGCCAATGACGATCGCCGCCAGCGCCGAGCCGCAAAATGCCGCAAGCCACGGGCGTATGGTGAAATGCCTTATCTGGTCGCCCCGGGCGATGATGACCGTGTGGGGCTCTTTGCGTCTGCCGAAGACCGCTGACTGACTGGCTACGTTCACGGGACCAAGCTTTCGTTACGACACCAACGACGAGCCTGATTACACATTATTAGGGTTAACAAAGTTTTGCCGGATCGAACGACAGGCAAAGGTCTTCGCGCAAAACGGGTATCGAATTGCAGCGGCCTGGCGCAGCTCTCAAAGGGCGTGAACCGCCTCCAGCACTTCTTCGGCGTGCCCCTTGACGCGGACGTTGCGCCAGATCCTGGCGATGCGTCCGTCCCGGCCAATTAGGAACGTCGCCCGCTCGACGCCCATATAGGTGCGGCCGTAGAGCTTCTTTTCTACCCACAAATGGTAAGCCTCGATCACTTTGCGCTCTTCGTCGGCGACAAGGTCGACGCTCAGATCGTATTTCGCCTTGAATTTGTCGTGTTTCTTGACGCTGTCCGGCGAGAGCCCGATGACGACAGCGCCGGCCTTTTCGAACTCCGGCTTCAACTGCGAAAAGCCGATCGCCTCGTTGGTGCAGCCTGTGGTGTCGTCCTGTGGGTAGAAATAGAGTACGATGGGTTTTCCCAGCAATGCGGCGAGGCTGAGTGAACCGCCGCCGTCGCGCGGAAGATCGAACTGCGGCGCAACATCGCCCACGTCGAGGTCAGCCATATCGATGCCCTTGTTTGAGGTTACGCGCCAGGCTGCATCGATATAATGTCGAGCGGGGATTCGTCCACGATCGAATTCGTTTCAACGGAAGATTGCGTGGATCAGGAGCTACCGCAGCACGAGAAGATCAGGTTCAGGCGTGACGAGATCACCGACCTGGGAACCTTTCCGTCCGCGTGCCGCGTCCCGCCGCTCGGCCAGGCGTCGATCGGTCGCGGCGTCCGTATGATGGCGCGGCTGTTTGCCGGCCTTGTCGCCCTTGTGTTGCTGGCTGCCGCCGGCGTCTATGCGATCGGCGTGTCCGGCTTCGGCTCGGAGCGGCTTCGCGCGGAAGCCGAAACGGCAATCGAGAAATTGGCCGGCTTCGATGTCGACGTTGCCGTCGGGCCGGCACGGCTGACGCTTGACGGGTCGAGCTTCATTGCGCTGCAGGTCAGCGACGTCAGCCTCAAGACCGCCGACGGAAAACCAATGGCCGATGCAGGCCGGGTCCGCTTCGGCATCCGGCTGATCCCGTTGCTTTCGGGCGAGGTACGGCTGACCAGCGCCCGGATTTCCGACGCGCACATCGTCATGGCGGCAATGCCGTCCGGCGGCGACTGGACGGCCGAGCTGCGCAACCAGGACGGCCTCATCGATCCGGAAAAACTTTCCGCCGCCGTCTTCGCCAACCTCAACCGCGCGCTCGACGCGGTGCGCGAGGATTCGATGCGCCAGATCGATCTGCGCAACGTCGAACTGGCACTGCCCGAGACCGGATCCGTCAAGTCGGTCACCATCGCCGAGGCCTCCGTCTCGCAGTCGGGACCGGGAAGCATGGAGTTTTCATCCGACGCGGATGTCGACGGCAGGGCGCTTACCATCGCCGCTTCCGCCACCCGCGATCCGGCGACGCGACGCATCACCACGCTGGACGCCAGCATCCAGGCAGCGGATGCCGACACTGCGGCAGGTGGCAAATTGGGTGCGATCGCCTTGAAGCTGGCGGGGTCGGAAGGGACCGGCGACAACGGTTCGCGGCTGACCGCTGCCCTGTCACTGACCGGATCGGTGCTCGATCTCGGTTCGCGCGGCCTGCTTCCGGCCGACATCGATCTCGATGCAACACTCGTCGCCGGGTCGAACAAAATCCAGGTCGACAGTTTGCTGGTGAAAACCGGCCGCTCGACCTTCGATTTCGCCGGTTCGATCGGGCCGAAGCCGGCTACCGGCGCAGCGGGCGAGGAGCCATCCTATCGTTACGACCTGACCAGCGACGGTTCGACCCTGGCGCCTTCCGATTCGCCGGAGCCGGCACTCAGCTTCATTGCCCGTATCGCCGGCGTCTACCAGCCGACGAGCCAAAAGCTGGTCGCCGAGCAGATCGGCGTCCGGTCCGGACCGGGCAGCGAAGTGCTGGGCACGGCTTCGGTTTCATTCGTCGCCAACCAGGCGCCGGGCATATCGGTGGCGCTCAATGTCCACGACATGCCGGTCTCGCACGTCAAGCAATTATGGCCATGGTTTTCGGCGCGCAATGCCAGGCTGTGGGTGCTTAAGAACCTGTTCGGCGGCCGCGTCGTCGATGGCAGCCTGCAGTTCCAGGTCGTGCCCGGACGGCTCGGCAACGGCGTGCCGCTTTCCGCCGATGAAGTGTTCGGCCGATTCCAGGTCGAAGGATCGCGCTTCGACACGGCCGGCCGCATTCCGCCGATCCGCGATGCCGTTGGCGTCGTCGGCTTCCACGGCAATGACGTCGACGTCGCGCTGTCGTCGGGCAGCGTCTATATGCCGAGCGGCCGCACGGTGGCGGCGAGCAACGGCACGCTCACCGTCAAGGCCGCGAACCATCCGCCGGTGATCGGCGCGCTCGACATCGATGTCGCCGGCGAGGCGCCGGCAATCGCCGAGTTGGCATCCTTTGACCCGATCAACGCCATGCGCCATGTCGGCCTGCTGCCGGACGACCTATCCGGCACGGTGACCGGCCACGTCAAGGCCGATATTCCGCTGCAGTCCGGTGTCGACTCTTCCAAACTCGATTGGCTGGTGGCGCTCGACTACAAGGACCTGTCGCTGGGCAAGCCGTTCGAGGGCCAGACAGTCAGCCATGCCGACGGCTCGATCACGGTCGCGCCCGACCGGGCGGTGATCTCGGCGAAGGCGCTGCTCAACGGCATTCCGGCCGAGCTCGACCTGATCGAGCCGCTCAGGGATGGCGGCCCGCCGCGCAGTCGTAAAGTGGCGCTGGTGCTCGACGACAAGACGCGCGCCACCGCCATGCCTGGCCTGTCGACGCTGCTTTCCGGAACCATCAAGGTGGCGATCGACAAGAGTGGCACCGGCAACCAGAACGTGTCGGCCGACCTGACCAATGCCAGGCTGGACATTCCCTGGGCCGGCTGGAGCAAGGGGCCTGGCATTCCCGCCAAGGTCGTCTTCGCCATGGCGAAGACCGGCGACACCACGACGCTCTCCAATTTCGAACTCGATGGCAAGACCTTTTCCATCGACGGCAGCGCGGTGCTGGTCAACGGCGCCTTGTCCTCGGCCCGGTTCAGCAAGGTCACGTTGAACAGGGGCGACGACGTCGCCGTCTCGGTGAAGCGGTCGGGCAAGGCCTATGCTGTCGAGGTCAGCGGCAGCGCGCTAGACGCACGCTCGCTGATCAAGCAATTCACGTCCGACGTCGACACCGCCACCAAGACCACTGGCGTCGATGCGATCTCGGTCAGCGCCGACGTCAGTTCCCTGACCGGCTTCCATGACGAGGTGCTGTCGAATCTGAAGCTCGACTACAGCGCCGCCGGCTCCCGGGTGAACGGGCTCAAGGTGAGCGCCACAGCAAGTTCGGGAGCCGCCATCACCATCAGCAACACGACCGGCGGCGGCCTGCGCACGCTCAACATGAAGTCGGCCGACGCCGGCGCCATACTGCGCTTCCTCAACATCTACGAGCATATGGAAGGCGGCTCGATCACGCTGGCGCTCACCGGGGCCGGCGACGGGCCGATGAAAGGCCAGGTCGACGCCAAGAACTTCTTTATCGTTAATGAGCCGAAGCTCGCCTCGATCGTGTCGACGACGCCGGCCGGCGACAGCCGCAGCCTCAACGAGGCGGTCAAAGGCAATCTCGACACGTCGAGGGTGAATTTCGAGCGCGGTTTCAGCGAAATCGACAAGGGCAGCGGCTATCTGAAGCTGCGCAACGGCGTGCTGCGCGGCTCGCGCATCGGCACCACCTTCCAGGGCACGCTCTACGACCAGAACAACAATATGGACATGACCGGCACGTTCATGCCGGCCTACGGCGTAAACCGCATCTTCGGCGAACTGCCGCTGATCGGCGCACTGCTCGGCAACGGCCGCGACCGCGGCCTGATCGGCGTCACCTACAGGCTCAAGGGCAACGCCAACAAGCCGAACCTGGAGGTCAATCCGCTATCGGTGATAGCGCCCGGGATTTTCCGGTCGATCTTCGAGTATCGCTGAGGTCAAAACCCAATTACCTCGAGCGACCGAGTTTTGATCTTAAGCGGCCGCTCGTCCGCCCCGCGAATTCACGCCCATGATCCAAAGGCGACTGACGTCCGCCCGGGCCTAAATGGCCGCTTTACGCCTAATGTCGGCCGTTAAAGTTAGTTGTGCCACCGCCTTACAGCGGACATCACCGGCGACCGCGCTTGAGAGCGTAGTTGCGCCAGGAGCGGTCATTCGATGTTCTGCCGTTGAACGGCTTCATTCGCCAGTTTAGCGGAAATTGGGCGACAGCATGGTTGCCTCAACAGGGAAGTTCGAAACCCTCTTGGTCCGCGAATCCCGCTGATTGCACGCTGCGGTGCGATATTCTGCAAGATAGCCACCCAACCAACGCCGATAGCCGCATTGCTCTCGACAAGAGCACTCCTGCCGCAGACCACCTAGCTGGCAGACACTTGGCTGATCCCGGCATCGAC